>PARR01000007.1 GCA_002711625.1 Rickettsiales bacterium
CGCGGGCTCATCTAAAAACGGCCGAAGCCTTTGCCCCGAAGGGATTATGCGGTATTAGCTGTCGTTTCCAACAGTTATTCCCCATTCTTAGGTAGATTCCCACGCGTTACTCACCCGTTCGCCACTAAGGGATCCGGAGCAAGCTCCGGGCCTTCGTTCGACTTGCATGTGTTAAGCATGCCGCCAGCGTTCGTTCTGAGCCAGGATCAAACTCTCAAGTTTGAATACCATCAAATTAATGATAGTTTGAACCCAACACAAACATGTAACGTCTGTTACAGGATGTGTTGTAGTGAATTTATCACCACCTACACATCCCTTAATAATTTAATTTTCAAATAGCCAATCACCAAAATTAATTGATATTTTGGTAAAATTGTTATAAGCATTATAATACCAATGGTCAATCATTTTTGTTAAAAAAATATTATTTTTTAGTTGGTGTGATATATTTTTGTAATTGGCAATGAATTTTTTCAAAAAAAAATTAAACATTATCATCTTGATGATTTTTTTATTTGTTTCAATAGGTAATATTGTTGAATTTGGTAACTATACTGAACAAATGGAAAAACCAGAAGAATCCTTTGAAATATCTTACTTTGACGACAATTATGTTACATCAGAAGAAACGATTAATATGACTAGAAATAAGCTTACCAAAAAGAATAATAATATTTCTGAAGTAAATCAACAACTCATTGATTACGTTGAATTTACAGATGACGCATCGATACTAGACATCATTCCTAACGATGATGCTGATTTATCACTTGTTCCAATATATGAAACTATGCTTTTTTCAGGTGTGCCAGCACCGGAAATTAAACCGGTACCAGAGGAAATTCGTTACGATAAATCAGTAATCCTGAGTGTAAAAAATAAAAAAAATTTAAAAGATAATCTATTGAAGTTTCTTAGTAAAAGTGAAGCTAAAAATATTTATTCTCAAATCAGTGATAAAATTAATTTAAAGGTTCAAGAAAATCTCAAATTTTTTTTTAATTCTGATGATGAAGTTACCGAGGTGAGTACTTATATAGACGGATTGAGACAATTAAATTTAAGAAGGAATACAAATAAAAATTTTGTTTATTTTTATGTTAAAGCTCCCACAGAAACTAAGGTCATTAGAAACAGGCTAAGTGTAAAAAATAGTGTCAACTTGACTCTTAAATCAGCAAAAATTCCAAAAAAAATTGTTGATGAATTTATTAACCAGCTTAGCTTTAATGTTGATTTTCAAAGAGATATAAAGAATGGGGATATCATAGAAATTTTATATGAAGGCAATTTTACTAATTCAAATAATCTTGTTGGAAATCCTAAACTCCTGTATGGCTTAATGTTGTTAACTGATCATAAATTTGAAATGTTTAGATATAAATTATCAAACGGTAAAATAGATTATTTTGATGCGTACGGAAAAAGTATAAGAAAGTATTTGATGAGAACTCCGCTTAAAGGGGCTAGATTATCATCAAAATTCGGAATGCGAAAGCATCCAATTTTAGGTTATAGTAAAATGCATAGAGGAGTAGATTTTTCTGCTAAAAGAGGCACCCCCATTATGGCAGCTGGAGATGGAAGAATATCTTTTGCTGGTAGAAATGGTTCCTTTGGGAGATTTGTTGAAATCAAACACTTAAATAACTACAGCACAAGATATGCACACCTATACAAATATGCAAAAGGAATTAAGAAAGGAAAAATTGTCAAGCAAGGAGATATTATCGGTTACGTAGGGACTTCTGGAAGAAGTACTGGACCTCATTTACACTATGAAGTGCAGCATAAAAACAGAACTATTAACCCAATGAGACTAAAACTGGAATCAAGTTTAAATATTGATGATATAGATATGTCCAATTTTTATGCCAGTATATCGCTCACTCGTGAAAGATTCCTCGCAACTCGCTTACAAGAAACCGGTACCGCTAACTTTAGATTCAGAAATTAATCTTTTTTTTGATTGATTGAGAATTCAAAAGGTTTGAGAGCCTCAATTCCGTCACTGGTAAAGTCTTTCTTAATATTTTTTTTATCGGGAAATTTCTTTTCATTTTCTGGAGAGGCATTTTTTACTTTCTGATCATTTGCCGAAATTGCACGCTCAGTTCTTGAGGGTTTACCAGAATTACTATGATTTTCAATTACAGTGTTTTTTTTTTCATTATTGGTACCTTTGGTAATACCATTTTGATTAATAAGTCTTTGATAATGTTCTGCATACTGGTAGTAATTCTCGGCCACAATTCTATCACCGTTCGAATTTGCATCTTGAGCAAGGGTTATGTATTTTTCTAAAATCTTGCTTAAACTCCCTTTTGGCCGGTTTGCCGCATTAATTTGCATGGAGTTTCTGTAAGAGCCTGAACGCCGTTGATTAGAGTTTGTTCTTCTTTTATGGAGTCTTTTTCTTTCTATCAATTTGGATATTTATTAGTTAGCATTATTAATTTTNAATGAAAGGAGAAAANNTGATTGTATCATTATTCCATTATCTATTCAAATTTATTTTTTAAAAACAATNGTTCTTATATTATTGGACAAATCTTTTTTTATAATAAATAACTGAAAGCCTTTTTTTCTAAATATAGAAATTACAGATGACATTTGATTTATTCCTATTTCTAAAATTAAAAAACCTGAATTTTTTAAATGTTTTTTTGCATGTTTGGCTATGCTTTTATAAGAATCTAGACCTTTGCGTCCCCCATCTATTGATAATAAGGGATCATAATCTCTTACAGATGAATCAAGATCCTTAATAATTTGACTTTCTAAATACGGAGGATTAGAGAAAATTATATCGAACTTTTCATTAATTTTAGAAAACCAGTTACTTTGTATAAGTTTAACTCTGCNAGATAAATTGTGTTTATAAATATTTTTCTTGGCTATTTCTAANGCTTTAATTGATGTATCAGTTGCTGTAGCAAATGTCTTCTTATGGTTAATTTCTTTAAGAATTGATACTGTCAGACAACCACTTCCAGTTCCTAACTCTAAAATATTTATCAAATTACTGTTTAGTTTTGAGTGTATGGATTTAACTAAATCAACAATAATTTCACTTTCAGGACGTGGATCTAGGACATATTTATTTATAAAAAAGTCTCTTGAATAAAATTCTCTTTTGCCAAAAATTCTTGAAAGGGGCTTTTTTGTATATCGTTGGTAAATTTTTTTTAGGAAAATTCTTCTTTGATTTTCTCTGATATTGATTTTTGAATTGGTAAGTATTTCATAGAATTGTTTTTTTACAATATGAGACATTAAGAGCGAAGCTTCATATCGGGGCCTTTCATTATGTGATTTTTTTAATAGTTGCGTAGAAAATTTAATTAATTCACCAGAGTCTTCATATTTTATTTTCATGTTGAGAGCTTCCTAATATTTTCTTCAGTAACAAGTGCATTAATTATTTCATCAAGACTCTCCCCATTTAATATTTGTTCCAACTTGTACAGCGTAAGAGATATGCGGTGATCAGTAACTCTACCTTGGGGAAAATTATATGTTCTAATTCTTTCAGACCTATCACCAGTTCCAACTTGATTTTTTCTTTGTATCGCCCTTTCTTGCTCTTTTTTTTCCTTCTCGCTTTCATATATTCTTGATCTCAAAACTGTTAACGCTTTTGCTTTATTTTTATGCTGAGATTTCTCATCCTGACATTGAGCAACAACTCCTGTTGGAATATGAGTTATTCTAACAGCACTATCAGTTGTATTTACCGACTGTCCACCCGGGCCACTTGACCTAAAAATATCAATCCTTAAATCTTTCTCCTCAATGTTTATTTCTAACTCTGAAATTTCTGGTAAAACNGCAACTGTTGCCGCTGAAGTGTGAATTCTGCCCCCAGATTCAGTTTCAGGTATTCTTTGAACACGATGGGTGCCAGATTCATACTTTAATTTCCCAAAAACATCTTTGCCGGAAATATTAATTATAACCTCCTTTACACCATCATGATCTGTTGGGCTAATATCCATAATTTCATTTTTCCATTTATTGATTTCTGAAAACTTACAATACATTCTCATTAAGTCAGACGCAAATAGAGCAGCTTCTTCTCCCCCCGTTCCAGCTCTAATTTCAATTATTGCATTTTTCTCATCTTCTTCGTTTTTTGGTATTAATAGAAATTTTATTTCATCTTCAAGAAAACTTATTTTATTATTTAAGTCTTCTTTTTCTTTGATTGCTTCATTTCTTATGTCTTCTTCTTCTGCATTTAAAAGNTCATCAACGCCNCTGAATTCTTTTTTTAATTTAAACAGTAGATTTATTTTTTCGGCAACGGGTTTGACGTTNGCATATTCTTTTGACAAATTAGCATATTCCTTAAAGTTCTGAGAAGAAACTTCNGATAATTTTTTTTGTATTGTTTCAAAGTTTTGTAATACTTCTTCTAACTTTTTATCTTGCATGCTAGTTTTTAAAAAAATTTAAAAATTTTAGTATCGAACTTTTTTCTTTTTCACTAGTTTCTTTTTCAAAATAATCTCTCAAATATTTTTCAAAGATTGATACTTGATTAGGGTTTAAATCAATTTTTCTTATAAAATTTGAAAGGAAAACATTTAACTTTTCATCTAAGAATTCCGAATCAACTTCGTAAGTTTCCTCAAGAGATAAGTCAAAAATCTTTGAATAAAACTGTTCTAAATCATTTAAATCATTTAAAAAACAATTGCTGATTTTCAAGATTTCTGATTCTATATTTCCTGGTATGCCACAATCGATGAAAAAAATTGGCTTATGCTTACGTTTATCCATGATTTTTTTTGCAATTGAATTATTTACTAACTTAAAATTTGACTTGAATCCAACTAAAATAATATCGTATAATTTTAAAATATCAGTCAAATTCTCAGTATTATAAATCTCATTTTTCTTATCGTTAAAATATTTCCTTTCAGCATGTAAAAAATGTTCAAAATTATTGCAATTTTTTTTTAAATAGTTTCCAATATTTTGAGTTAACTCTGAATCACCAATTGCTAGAACTTCCACATGATCCAAATCTCCAAATATTATCTTTGAGGTCTCAAGTGCGGCTTGAGCTATTTGATTTGGTTTTGATGAAAAGATATTTTTTTTTTCTAACATGTAAATTAAGTGAGTTTAAATGAGTTCTTTTAGGAAGTTATTAATTTTATTTGCCATAAAACTTTCTTGTTTTCCAGTCAAAAAATCTTTCCATATGAGCATTTTTTTTGCCCACTCTTCATCACCTAAAATAATACATCCGCTTGAACCGATCTTATTGGCTCTACTAAATTTCTTCTTAACATTTCCAGAATTTATAAAATATACTTTACAAGTTAAGTCAGTTTTTAACTTATCAAGAATTGATAGCATATCTTTATTACGCTCATCGTTAATACAAAAAAAACTAATAATTTTTTTTTTATTAAATTTTTTTTGCATACTTAATAATATTCTCTCAATTCCTGCTGCCCATCCTACACCGCCAATACTTTTTCCACCCAGAGATTCAACAAGTCCATCATATCTCCCTCCGGCTAAAATCGTATTCTGTCTCTTACTTACAAAAGATGCATATTCAAATGCTGTATGAGAGTAATAATCTAGTCCTCTGACTAAATTTGGGTTTATTTTATAATTAATTTTTAAGTCATTTAAACCTATTATAAGTTTTTCAAAAAAGTCTTTTGACTCAGTATCAAGATAATCATAAATTTTCGGAGAATTTACTACAATTTGTTTATCTTTTGAATCCTTTGAATCCAATATTCTTAAAGGATTCTTATCTAATCTCCTTTTACTTTCTTCAGATAAGTTTTTTTTATTATCATAAAAAAAATTCTTTAAAACTTTGTTGTATTTATTTCGTGAAATAGAATTTCCAAGAGTATTGATCTCCAGCTGCAAACTATTTCTTATTCCAAGTTCAGATAAAAATTTTTCTGCAATCATTATCGATTCCAAGTCATGTAAAAAATTCAATTCTCCAAAACTCTCAATTCCAACCTGGTGAAATTGTCTTAATCTTCCGCTCTGTGGTTTTTCTCTTCTGAACATTGGACCAGAATAAAAAAATTTCTTTATCTCATTATCCTGTAATGAGTTGGAAATTAATGCTCTGCATACAGCTGCTGTTCCTTCGGGTCTTAAAATTATACTATCCCCACCTTGGTCTACGAAATTATACATCTCTTTTGATATAATATCTGACCTTTCACCTAAAGATTTTGAAAAAACATTTACATTTTCGATTAGAGGAGTTGCAATTTTTCTAAAACAAAAAAAACCACAAATTTTTGAAAAATGATTGATAACGTAATCATGTTTTAATATTTCTAAATCAAGTAAATCTTTTGTTCCTTTAAGTGTTTGTATATATTTTTGCAATTTATTCTAACTTCGTTTTTTCAACTCTTCTTGCTTCTTTTCACATAGATCAACTAAGTGATCTATCATGTCTCCATCTCTTAGAACATGATGTTTTTCACCATTTAAATATATTTGGTGACCACTTTTTCCACCGGTAAGGCCAATATTGGTTTCCTTTGCTTCACCAGGACCATTGACCACACATCCAATTACTGACAATGTCATTGGTGTGGTGATGTGTTCTAATCTTCTTTCAAGCTCTTCAACGTTTTTTACAACATCAAAATTTTGTCTAGCACAAGAGGGACAAGAAATAACATTTACTCCCCTATGTCTCAAATTTAATGATTTTAAAATATTAAAACCTACCTTTATTTCTTCAACTGGATTTGCAGAAAGTGATACTCTTATTGTATCGCCTATTCCGGCCCATAATAATGAACCAAGTCCAATTGAAGATTTTATTGTCCCTGGAATCATGCCACCCGCTTCAGTAATTCCAAGATGTATTGGATAATCACAAGAATCTGCGACTCCATAATACGCTGCAACAGCAAGAAAAACATCTGAGGCTTTGCAACTGATTTTAAAATTAAAAAAATCATTATCTTCAAGAATTCTAATATGCTTTAGAGCTGACTCAACCATTGCTTCAGGACAAGGCTCACCATATTTTTCAAGAAGTTCTTTTTCTAAACTGCCGGCATTTACACCTATTCTCATAGAACAATTATTATCTTTTGCAGCTTTGATTACTTCTTTTACTCTATCAGAATTCCCGATATTTCCAGGGTTGATTCTTAAGCATGCAGCTCCGTTTTCAGCCGCTTCAACTGCGCGTTTATAATGAAAATGGATATCTGCTATAACTGGTATATTAATGTTTCTAGTAATTTCTTTTAAGGCAAAAGCTGATTCCTGGTCAGGGCATGAAACTCTGACTAAATCAGCTCCAACTGCTTCTAAATCTAAAATTTGATTAATAGTGTCTGAGGTATCAGTGGTCAGTGAGTTGGTCATAGATTGAACAGAAATAGGGGCGTCACCTCCAACCTCAACATTGCCTACTCTTATTTTTTTTGTTTTTCTTCTATTTATATCTCTCCAAGGTCTTATGCTCATTCTATCCCTTCAGTAATTTAGATAATTATATTCTTATAACAATATAAACAACTTAAACCAATAAAAATCAAAAAATGATACATCTAGATTACAAATTTAAGTAAAAATTAAAGATGCTTATTCAGTATCTTGATACATGATTATTAGCTTGTTCTATAATTTCTTGAATGATTTCTTTAACAGTTTGTATGGATTTCACCATACTAACGCTTTGACCTGCCATTAATGAACCATTTTCAATATCTCCATTTATAACGGCATTTCTTAGGGAACCTGACCAGAAATGTTCGATTTTAAGCTGTGCCTCTTTTAATGATATACTTTTGTTATTTAATTCAAGTATAATTTTTCTTTGTTCGTCTAAAAACTTGTGAGTTGCATTATTTTGAATAGCTCTCACAGGAATTACGGGAAATCTCTCATCTAATCTAAATGTTACATGTGTATTTCTCGCTTCAGATTTTATAAAAATATTTTTAAATTCTTTGTGAGCTGGTGATTCTTCTGAACATACAAATCTAGTTCCAATTTGGCATCCAGAGGCACCTAACTCCATAAATTTTACAATCATCTCGCCCCTTCCCAGTCCTCCTGCAACGAAAACAGGAACCTCTGAAATTTCAGGTAATATTTCTTGAGCAAGAATATTTATTGAAACAGGTCCAACATGTCCGCCGGCTTCATTTCCTTCTAAAATTAATCCATCAGTACCGTACATTATCATTTTTTTTGCTATAGACAGAGTTGTTGCAAAACATAGAACTTTTATACCTGCGTTTTTAATTTTTGCTATTTGACTCTTTTTTGGAAATCCACCTGCCAATACAATCAAAAAAACTTTATTTTTTATGCAACATTCTATCAAATTGTCTATTTCTGGATGAAGTAGGATTAAATTGACTCCAAAATTACAAGACGTTTTTTTTTGTGTTTTTTTTATTTCATCCTCAAGTTTTACCGGGCTCATTGAACCACATGCAATAACACCAAATCCTCCTGAATTTGAAATTGCTGAGACAAGATTATTTTCTGAAAGCCAAGTCATGGCTCCACCCATAATTGGGAAATCAGTTTTAAGAAAACTATTTCCCCTTTGGAACAATGAAGATAATTTCTTATTTATAACCATTTTTTTTTGATTTTTTAGAGTCTAGTTGGTANGATTTATGTAACGCATTTAATGCAATNGTTTTTTTTTGTAGNGGNATCAAAACACTTATTTTTATTTCAGAGGTTGAAATAACCTTNATATTGATATTATTTTGGGCAAGTGTTTCAAACATTTTTTGTGCTACCCCAACATTACTTTTCATACCCACTCCAACAATAGATATTTTACAAATTTTCTTATCTAGATGAATATTTTTAAACTTTATACTAGATTTCTTTAGTACNGANACTGAATTAGAAGCATCTATTAACGGAACGGTAAATGTTATACTTGCATATTTGCCGTCATCAGTAATATTTTGAACTATCATATCAACGTTAATCTTAGAATTAGCAAGCAAACCAAAAATTTTTGCAGCAACTCCAGGTTTGTCGGGTATACCTTTTAAAGTGATTTTNGCATCATTTTCTGATGAAGCTATTCCNGTAACAACTTCTTTCTCAAGTTTTTTTTCCTCTTTTACAACCAAAGTTCCGTCCTTTTTAACAAATGAACTTCTTACATGAACTGTAATACCATATTTCATAGCTAATTCAACTGACCTAGGATGTAAAACTTTTGACCCGAGAGATGCCATTTCAAGTATCTCTTCGTGGGTAATAAAAGAAATCTTTTTGGCTTTNGTAACTATTTTTGGGTCAGATGTATATATGCCCTCAACATCAGTATAAATTTCACAATTTGAACAACTCAATGCTACAGCTAGAGCAACAGCGGATGTATCTGAACCCCCTCGTCCTAAAGTCGTAATTTGATTATTAGAATTTATCCCCTGGAAACCAGCAACAACTAGCACATCATACTTCGAAAATTCTTTTTTAATAAAACTACTATCAATTTTTTNTATTCTTGCTCTACCAAAATTAGAATCTGTAATTATTGGAATTTGCCAACCTAATAATGATCTTGTTTTAATTTTTTTTTCAAGAAGAATTGTTGTTAACACAGATGATGAATATTGTTCACCTATTGATATTATAGAGTCATAATTTTCAGAAAAAATGTTAGAACTAAGTTTTGTGTATTCTGATACTAATTTATTTGTCACGCCACTCATTGCTGACACAACAACCAAAATTTTTTTATTTAAGTTTAAGTGATTAATAATTTTTTGAGATACTTTATTAATTTTATTAAAATCAGCTAAAGAAGTTCCACCGAATTTGATTACAGAAATTTGCATGATTAAGCTTATAAATTTAAATTAATACATATATATTATATACTGAATTAGAAAAGTATGAAAAAGCATATTATTAAAGATAATGTCAAATATATTTGATCAACTTTCTCAAGAGTGGTGGAAACTTGATGGGGCGTTCAAAGCTCTTCATTCTTTTAACTACGTTAGGGTTGCCTTGGTTAATGACATTGTTATGAATGAAATAAAAAAAAAAAAACAGGAAATTTCTTTATTGGACCTTGGTTGTGGAGGGGGGATTTTTTGTGAACCTCTTGCACGAGTTGGTTATCAAGTGCATGGAATAGATACAAATGATAAAGCGATTGAGATTGCTAGACATCATTGCAAAAAAAATCAATTAGATATTTGTTATCATAATTCAAAGATTTCGTTATTTGATTCAAAAAAAAAATTTGACATTATNACTTGCATGGAAGTTTTAGAACATACAAGCGACCCAAGTATAATCATTAGTGAAGTAAAAAAACGCTTGAAACCTGGTGGATACTTTATTGGTTCAACTATAAATAAGACAATAGAATCATACTTATTTGCAATAATAATAGCTGANAATTTTTTGANTCTAGTTCCAAAAGGTACACATGATTGGAAAAGCTTTATAAGACCTAATAAACTTAAAAAAATATTGTTATTTAATGGTATGTCAAAATTTAACAAATACGGATTAAGTTATAACCCCATTCTGAATAGCTGGAAATTTCATAATAGTTGTAAAGTCAATTATATATTTACTTCAAAATTTAAAAATTAGGTTTTTGTAGTAAAATTATCATTTAATATATTGTCATTGAAGGTATTTTTTTTCGGGTATGTTTAACTTTTCTAACATCTACCGTTTCTTTTATCACACAAATTTTTTCTCCAGCATCCTGTAAAATTTTTCCCCATGGGTCAACAATCAAGCTGTGACCATAAGTGATTCTTCCATTGTTATGTTTACCATATTGAGCTGGGGCAAATATGAACGTTCCATTTTCAATGGCCCTTGTTCTAACTAATGTTTTCCAATGGTCCTTTCCAGTAGGAACAGTAAATGCGGCAGGAATAGTAAAAAAGTCAGAGCCTTTTTTAGCAAGATTTTTGTATAATTTTGGGAACCTAAGATCATAACAAATACTCATACCTAGCTTGCCCCAAGGAAGATTAGATACCTTCAATAATTTTCCTGCATCATAATTTTTTGATTCTAAATACTTTTCTTTTTTACTTAAAACTACATCAAATAAATTAATTTTATCATAAAAATTTATAAGATTTCCTTCACTGTTTATTAGTATTGAACGATTAAAAAATTTTCCGTTTTTTTTCTTAAATGGTACAGAGCCAACTAAAATATAAGTTTTTAATTTTATTGCATTTTCTGATATAAATTTTATAAACTTTCCATGCCAATTAAAGCAATAATCTTCAGTTTCTTTTTTTTTTTCGGAAAGGATAGCTACACATTCTGGTGTGCAGATGAGATCTATTTTTTTTTCTTTTACAGAAGAAAACATTTTTTGTAACAAGTTAATGTTATCCAATGGTTTGTTTGAACTTGTTGTTTGGAAACATGCTACTGTAAATTTTTTTTTCATAGCCTTTTTATAAAAACTTTTTTCTTAAAGTTCCACTTTGATGTAAATCTAAAAGGTCATCGCATCCTCCAATATGTTCATTATCTATAAAAATTTGAGGGACTGTTTTACTTCCGTTTGCCCGGCTAATCATTTCTAATTTGAATGTTGGTTCCAGATCAACATTTTTTTCTTCAAATATCAAATTTTCATTTTCAAGAAGATTTTTTGCGGTTATACAATAAGGACAGTATGTTGATGTATAAATTATAATTTTTTTCATAAAAAAATGGTAGATGAAATATTTGATACAAAATCTTTACAAAGATGTAAAGGAAAAGCCACAAAAAAATGGTCTAATCACAACTTTATATTTAAAAAATTTTCTCCAGTATTATTAGAAAAAATNAAAGTATTAGGTTTAGATCTTGATAAAATACTTTTGATTACATCTGATAAAAACGAGATGTTTGATTGTTTGAATAGTTTGAAATTTCAAGAATTAATAATTGTTTCACGGTACGACGAACTGTTAAAAGATGTAAAATTAAATAGAAACGCAAGAAAATATAAACTCGAATATATGGAATTAAATAAACTTAATGAAAAGTTTGACTTAATTATTTGTAACTTTAACTTACATAATATAAATCATAAAATTGAATANGTTAAAATTTTAGAATCATTACTGAGTACTAATGGTTTACTAGTTTGTAATTGTTTTGGAGAAAATNCCCTTATTGAACTCAAACAATCCCTGATTAAAACTGATGAGAAAATTTTTCAAGGTGTTCATCTCAGAATTCCTTTATCAATAAAAATGAATGAGGTTTCAGAATTATTCACAAAATCTGGATATTCCGAGATAGTAATAGAAAAGGTTGGTTTTGATATTTATTATAGAAATGTTATGGAATTACTTTTTGACATAAAAGGAATAGGAGAAGCATCTACATTAAAAAAAAAATATAAATCACTAATAACGCCTAATTATTTAAGTAAATTAAATGAAATATATAAAGAAAAATATTCCGACAATAACTCTTTATTGAAGTCAACATGTGAAATATTATCTGCGACTATGTGGAAAAATCAACAATCAAAAAGATAAAGTTTATCTGAAACTTTTCTGTTAGATTTTAAAACCTTATATTTTTGAATCTCTTTCGAGAAAATCCAAACATATTTTTGACTTTCATTAGGTTCTATTCTACCAAACCATTCATAACATAAAAAGAAATTAAGGTGTATTTTAAGATTTTTTCTTTTTATTTTATAGTTACAAAAAAAAATAATCTTTTTATCATTTAAGATTATTGACAATTCCTCAAAAAGTTCTCTTTTCAATGCATTAACTAAAAATTCACCTTTTTTTACCTTGCCGCCTGGGAATTCCCAAAATCCAGCAAAAGATTTAGTATCTGGCCTAGAAGTCAGCAGTATTTGTTTATTTTTAATTAAAATACCAGCAGCAACATTAATTTCCATATAGTTAGCTTCTATAGTCTGAATTGATTTTTATGTATTCATGAGTAAGATCACAGGTAAATATTTTTGCTGACCCACTTGCAACGCCAACATCAATCGAAATATTTATCTCATCTTTTTTTAAATATTTTCTAACATTAGTCTCGCTTCTCAAAACTGGGTTTCCATCTATAAGGATGTTATGATGGCCTAATTTCATGGATATTTTGTTAGTATTTATTTTAGCGCCAGATTTACCAACAGCCATTAGAATTCTTCCCCAGTTTAAATCAGANGAAGACATCGCAGTTTTAAAAAGAGGTGAGTTAGCAACTGACATTGCAATTTTTTTTGCTTCCAAATTATTTTTTGCATTCACAACATGAATTGTTATGAATTTAGATGCTCCTTCACCATCTTTAACAATTTGATGAGAAAGTTCGTACATAATTTCTTTTAGAAGCTTCATAAATGAATTAAAATGATTTGAAGAAGCCTTAAAATAATTTTTTGATTCCTGCTTAACAGAAATTATCAACACCATATCGCTTGTAGATGTATCACTATCAACAGTTATCGAGTTAAATGTTTGATCAACTAAATGCTTAATTTTTTGTTTATTAAAGTCTTTTTCAATTTGTACATTGGTAAAAATGAATGCTAACATAGTCGCCATGTTTGGGGCTATCATGCCAGATCCTTTTGCAATTCCATTTAAAATAATCTCCTTTGTCGAACCTTTTTTTAAACTCCATATTTTATCGAAAGTATCCGTTGTTCTAATTGCATTGGCGGCGTTTTTCCACTCTTTTGATTTATTACTTAGGTTCTTTACAAGAAAAGGAATCTTATCAGTTATTTTTTTACTCTCTAATTTTTCTCCAATAATACCAGTAGATGCTAAATAGATTTCTTCTTTTTTCACATGTAATTCTTCAGACAAACAGTCAACTATTTTTCTGACGGCATCAACTCCAGAATTACCATTAAAAACATTTGCATTTCCCGAGTTAATCAGAAGTACTGAAATTTTTGAATGATGTGAAATAGATTTATTCCAAATTATAGGATTTCCCGGGGAATTAGATTTAGTATAAAAGCTAAAAATTCTGCTGGGTTGAGAAAATTTAATTAATACCAAATCTTTTTTTTTATTTTTTTTTAGACCGCATGAAGTTACAGCCACATTTATACCNTTTATCTGATGAAAACTTCGGTTTTGCTTTGGAGCGAACTTGGATACTTTGACTGACATTTTATTTTTTTATGATTATATTTTTGTTAAATTTAATATAAATATATATAAAATGCTAAATTTTCTAACAAAAAAAATTTTTGGTACTTCAAATGACAGGANCCTAAAAAAAATAATGCCTTTGATTGACGAGGTCAACAAACTCGAAAACAGCTATGAAAAATTATCTGACAGTGAACTTTTACAAAAAACTCCTTATTACAAAGACCTAATCAATAAAGGTATGTCTATTGATGATATACTGCCTGATGCTTTTGCAACTGTAAGAGAAGCTGCCAAACGTTCTCTTGGGCAAAGGCACTACGATGTTCAAATCCTGGGAGGGATTGTTTTACANAGAGGCATGATAGCGGAAATGAAAACTGGTGAGGGNAAAACCCTTGTTTCAACATTATCTTCNTANCTTAATGCACTAGGAGGAAGTAAGGTCCATATAGTAACTGTGAATGATTACCTGGCCAAGAGGGATTGNGAATGGATGGGACAAGTATACAAAAAACTTGGACTTACCACAGGATTTATTGTGAACAGCCTAGATGAACAAGAAAGAAAGAGGGCATACTTGTGTGATATAACATATGGCACTAATAATGAATTTGGATTTGATTATCTTAGAGATAATATGAAGTTTTCTAAAGAACAAATTGTCCAAAGTAAATTTGATTATGCTATTATTGATGAGGTTGATTCTATTCTGATAGACGAGGCAAGAACACCTCTTATAATTTCGGGAGCNGCAGAGCAATCATCTAAATTATACAAAACAATAGATAATTTAGTTTCAAAACTTCATAAAGATGAAATTGAGGTAGATGAAAAATCCAGAAGCGTAGTTTTAAATGATAAGGGAATAGAAAGAATGGAAAATATTCTTTTTGAAAATCAGCTTCTTAAAGATGGAAACCTTTATGATATCAACAACGTAACTTTACTTCATCATACAAATCAGTCACTAAAAGCTAGATTTATGTTTGAAAAAGATAAGGACTATCTAGTTGATAAAGGTAAGGTTTTAATTGTTGATGAATTTACAGGAAGGGCAATGGAGGGTCGCAGATTTTCTGAAGGTTTACACCAGGCCATCGAGGCGAAGGAAAATCTTGAGGTACAGGTTGAAAATCAAACCCTAGCAGCCATAACTTATCAAAATTACTTTCGTCTCTATTCTAAATTAGCAGGAATGACAGGAACTGCAAAAACTGAAGCAGATGAATTCTTCGATATTTATAAATTGGATGTCGTTGAAATTCCTCCCAACAAAACAATGATAAGAGAGGATGAAGAAGACGAGATTTACAGGACTATTGAGGAAAAAAATCGAGCAATATTGGCTTTAGTCGAAAAATGTAGGGAAAATAACCAACCATGTTTAGTTGGTACAGTTTCAATTGAAAAGTCTGAACAGATTTCAAAAATTCTTAATTCAAAAAAAATTCCCCATGAAGTTCTTAATGCTAAGAATCATTTAAAAGAGGCTGAAATAATTTCTAACGCTGGTAAACCCGGGCAAATTACAATCGCTACAAACATGGCTGGGAGAGGAACTGACATAAAACTGGGTGGTTCCGAAGATATAAACAATCAAAAAGATAAAAAGGTTACATTGGAGAGTGGCGGTCTTTTTATAATTGGAACTGAAAGACACGAATCAAGAAGAATAGATAATCAGCTTAGAGGAAGAGCCGGCAGACAGGGAGACCCAGGTTCCTCGAAATTCTTTTTATCACTTGAAGATGATTTAATGAGAATTTTTGGATCAGAAAAACTTGATTCTGTTCTTCAGACATTAGGTTTGGAAGAAGGTGAGTGTATAAAACATCCCTGGATTACAAAAGCTCTAGAACGAGCACAAAAGAAAGTAGAGGGAAGAAATTTTGAAATCAGGAAAAGTTTACTAAAATTTGATGATGTTATGAATGAACAAAGAAAGATAATTTATGAGCAAAGAAGAGAGATTATTCTAGATGAACATGTTGATGAATTAGTTCAAGATATGAGACATGAATATGTTGAAGAGTTTGTAGATAATAATGTTTCAACAATAGAAGAATTTGATGATGATAAGAAAAAGTTAATTGAAGAGGAGTGTAGAAACAATCTAAATATCGATTTTGATTTTAAAGAATTACTAAATAAAGAAAATTTTCAAATTGATGATATAAAGTTAAAAATTAAAGAGATCTCTGATAATAAAATTAATATAAAGAAAACTAAATATGAACCTAGAGTTTTCCTTTTGGCTCAAAAAAGTCTATTGCTACAAATAATAGATCAAGCATGGAAAGAACATCTATTATCTCTTGACCATCTAAGACAAGGAATTTCACTAAGAGCCTATGGTCAAAGAGATCCTCTTAATGAGTACAAACATGAAGCTTTTAATATGTTTGAGCAAATGACTAAGAACATAAGAATGTCAGTTTCAAGGCTCATTAGTTTTGTTGAAATTAAAACAGATGTTCAAGATCCCGAATCAAATATTTCCAAAAATGAAAATAAACTTGTCAATCCAAATGGTAAAAAAATACCCAGAAATGCAATATGTCCTCTTTGTGATTCAGGAAAAAAATATAAACGTTGTTGCGGTAAAGTAAGTTGAATTTTTTTATTATCGGAATTAGAAAGAAAAATTGAATTAACGCTTAGTTTTCAATAAATTTTTTACCAATTTCTAAATACTTTTGTTCTCTTTGAGCAATTATTTCAGAAGAGGATTTATCTCTAAAAAAAACCAGTGATTTTGATACGGACTCCTTTATTGAACTACATGTTTTTTTTAAATCACGATGAGCACCACCAACAGGTTCAAGTATGATTTCGTCTATTACTTCAAGATCAAGAAGATCCTGAGCAGTTAATTTCAAACTTTCTGCTGCTTTTTCGATTTGTTCAGTACCTCTCCATAAAATTGAGGCACACCCCTCTGGCGATATAACAGAATATATAGCATGCTCCAACATCATAATTCTATTACCAGTGGCCAGCGCAACAGCTCCACCAGAGCCTCCTTCTCCTATAATATACGAAATTATTGGGGTTCTTAAATTTAATGAAAACTTAATTGAGGATGCGATTGCTTCGGACTGTCCCCTGTCTTCAGCCTCAACCCCCGGGAATGCTCCTGGTGTATCTATAAATGTTACAACAGGTAGGTTAAACTTATCCGCAATTTTAAATAATCTTTGTGCTTTACGGTAACCCTCTGGTTTCGCCATTCCAAAATTATTTTTTACTCGCGAATCAATATCATTTCCTTTGTCATTTCCTATTAGAATTAATCTTTGGGAATTTATACTTGCGAATCCACCTTTTATAGATGTGTCCTCAGAATAAAGTCTATCACCACAGATTACTTCAAATGAATCAAAGATGTTTTCCACAAGGTCATTGAATTTGGGTCTGTCTTGATGTCTGCAAATTTTTACCTTTTGAAATGGGGACAAATCTTTATATATCTCAAGTAAAGTTTTATCAAACTTGTCTTGTAAATTGCTAAGTTCATTAGCAATGTTTGAGCTACTATCTTTTAGATGCCGCAATTCCTCAATTTTAGTTTGAATATCTAAAAGGGGCTTTTCAAAATCTAAAAAGTTTTGCATGAGGAACTAACTTCACTTTCCCTCGATAAGTTTTGCCTTTTGAACTAAAACTTCGGCCTGTCTTATAGATGCAATATCAATGAGTCGACCATCAAGAGAAACCGCTCCTTTTCCTTCCTTTTTTGCCTGTTCCATTGCCTCAAGAATCCTTTTTGCCTGATTAATTTCTTTTTCAGAAGGACTCATAACCTCATTGGCTAAATCAATTTGAGAGGGATGAATTGCCCATTTTCCTTCACATCCCAAAGTAGCAGATCTATTAGCTTGCGCTTTATATCCATCGGAATCATTAAAGTCACCGAACGGGCCATCAATTGGACGCAAACCATTTGCCCTTGCTGCTATAACCATTTTTGATACAGCATGATGCCACATATCTCCCCAATGCTTATGTCGAGGATTATCTCCATCAATATCAGTTAACACGTGATAATTTGGGTTAGGACCGCCAATCACTGTTGTTTTAGCCTTTGTTGAGGCTGCGTAATCAGCCACCCCAAAGTGAAGAGACTCCAACCTTCTACTATAAGCAGCAATCTCATTTACGTTTTGCATTCCTAATGCCGTTTCAATTATCAATTCAAAACCTATTCTTTTCTCCAACCCCATTGCATCTTCAACTTGTGTACATAACATATCGACAGCATATACATCTGATAAGGTTCCAACTTTTGGAATCATAATTAAATCTAGTTTCCCTGGAGCTTTTTCGATTAAATCAACTATATCTCGATACATAAAATGAGTATCTAATCCGTTTATTCTCACAGACATTGTTTTTGAATTCCAGTCTATATCATTTAAACCCTCGATTATATTTTTTCTTGCCTGCTCTTTTTCATCTGGAGCAACAGCATCCTCTAAGTCAAGGAATATGACATCAACTTTGCTTTTAGCCGCCTTTTCAAATAAAGCAGGGTTACTCCCTGGAACGGCAAGCTCGCTCCTATTTAAACGTGGTTTCGCTTGTTCTACTATTTTAAAGCTCATAATTTCCTCTCTAAATTTTGATAATTCAATGTAAGTTTTGTATATAAATAAATATACAAAAACAACTTAATTTTTAATAATTTTTGGAATTTTATCAATTATTGGGCTTTTTTCCTTCAACACTTTTTTTAGTTTAGACAAACGAACATGAGTATAGATTTGAGTGGTAGCAATATCTTTGTGACCCAATGATTCTTGAATTATTCTAAGATCAACACCGCGGTCTAAAAGATGAGAAGCAAAAGAATGACGAAATATATGTGGTGAGATTTTTGAATTATCAATTCCCGAAGAAATTGCAAGATCTTTCAAGATCTGAAAAAAACGGTTTCTTGTAATGAATCCTGTTTTTGAAGATGAGGGAAATAAAAAACCGTTTTCCTTGGAGTTATGTATGAATTTTGATCTAATTTTTAAATATTTTATAAGTAACAATTTACTTTTTGGCAGAAGTGGAAGTAATCTTTCCTTGTTTCCTTTTCCTATAATTATGATTGAATCCTTTTTCTCACCAATATTACTTAATTTGAGTCCTACCAGTTCACTTACTCGAATTCCTGTTGAATATAAAAGCTCAAGAAATAACGAAGTTCTAATTCCTCGAGCACTTTCATTTTCATAACTTTTATTTATTAATTGTTCAATCTGAGCCTCAGATAAAACTTTGGGTATTGTTCTAATTATTTTTGGGAATTCAAAGCTTTCTATGACATTATTTTTTAAAATATTTCTATTACATAAAAAATCGAAGAATTTTTTTAAAGATGACAATTTTCTAGCTTGACTATTGGGAGACAAATTAATTGCCATAAAATCTATAAAATTTTTAACATCGTCTCTATTAATCAAATTTATTGGCTTTTTTTTTAAAAACAAATAAAAGCCTACAATATCATTTTTATAGGATTTACATGTATTTATTGATAAATTTTTGTTAGCAGATAAAAAATCAAGATACATTTCTAGTGTATATTCCAAATTCTGATTCAAAGTAACATCCCTGAAGAAATTTGTTTTAATTGAACATTTAAATCTAAGTTCTTCAATATTAGCAAGATTGTAAAAGTTTCAATTGCACTTAAATCATCAATTTCTTTGTTTCCTATTATGTTAAAAAAAATTTTAAGTGAGTTAAAAAAATCTTTATTTGATGAAAACTTTTCAGCTAAAAATAATTTTTTTAAATCAAAATCAATTGCTTTTTCATCCAACAATTTTGGAAAAAATAACAATTTCTGTGATAGCTCTGAGCTTAAGTCAAGATTTGTCAAAAGAACTAACAATATTTTTTGAAGATCTTCTGGCATTTCGCTTTCAGTAAACTTCTCGGATATTAAACGTTCCATCAAAGAGTAATTGATTTTATCTTCTTTTAGATATTGGTTTATTTCCACAAGTATTTGATACATCTTTTTTTTATTAACATCTTCTATTTTATCCACTAACTTTTTTGCTTTAGTAAAATTTCCTATAAACTGATACATTTTAGTAAAAATAATTATATCATCTTCGGTTTTAACNAAGTCTAAATAANTGACTAAATCTTTTACAAGGTGTGCAGTAGATGATTCCAAATTNTCAAATTCAGATATCTTTAAAAAAGCCTTAACCTTTTCAAAACGAGAATCTGGATTCTCATCTTGAAGAATTGATTGATAGAGCAAAGGTCTTGCTTTTACTGGAGAAAATGTCTTGTAAAGCATTAATGAATCTTCTANCTCTTTATTTTCAAATNTTGGGAGTTGNTATGCCTCAGATAAAATCTCAAAGCCTATCCTNCCCTGTTTNACNAAATATTCAGCACAAAATATTTTTAAATCAACTTTGACNGANGGATTTGAAATNATAAAAAGTAAGCCACTTGTATTTAAATTCTCAACCTGTTCAAAGTTTGGCGAAATGTCAGCAAATTGCAAAGATGTCATTACAACAGGATTTAATTCTTTTACATCGTTTAAAATCTTTGATAAATAATTAGAGTCAGAAATATTATTTTCAGTCATTAAAGAATAGGCCAATTGAATAAAGAATATATCTCCCGGATTGTTTTGTTCTTTTAACAATGCAAGCCCAAATCTTGCTTCATCATGCTTATTATTTATGATATCACAGATAATTATNATTTTTCCCAGTTCAGTTGGTTTATCTTTTATTTTGTCATTAAGAATATTGCAAGCTTGTGAATGCTGATTTCTTAAAAAGTTTGATTCAATCATTCGTGTTAAGATCATCTGGTTATCTTTTAAAAGATTACTTTTGGAATAAAGTCTCTCAATCTCACTGAATCTTCCACTATGAAATAATTGATCTATAATTGTTGAAAATAAAGTTGAGTCATCTTTTTCAGTCATTGATTTCACAATTTTCTTTTCAGAAATTAAAATTTCAAAAATTAAATCCTGAACCGCTGGAATAGGACTTTTAATTGGTAGGTTTAAAAAAAAATTATTAATTTCCGTAAACGAACGAGTTTCTAAAAAGTTTTTCCATGGACGGGTATCATCAGCCGCTAGACCAAGCTCTGATAAATATTTTTTTGACAAATCATTTATTACAAAATTTTTTTTTATTATTTCATTTCCATCAACATAATTTATAGAAAAGAACAATAAAAAAAAAACGATAATTTTAATTTTTTTTAACATTGAATTCTTTCTCAACAATCTTTGGAATAACCGCAAAATTTGTTGTTCCTAGGTAAATAAAAAAAGCTAGAAATAATATTCCAAATGATAAAAGTACTTTTATTATTAATTTATTCATATTTCATCATTTATAATAAAAAAATATACAATTATCAAACTATGTATCCTAATATACAAAAATGTTTTCGAATAAATGTGATAAAAAAAACATTCTGATCATTGGAATGACTGGTGTCGGAAAGACAACTGTTGGTCGACAACTTTCAAAAAGAATAAGATCAAATTTTTTTGACTCAGATAATCAAATTGAAGAGTTTTCTGGCTTAAAAATAACTGAATTTTTTTCAAAATATGGAGAGCAGGAATTCAGAAAACTTGAGAGAAGGATAATTAAAAAATTAATAGAAGAAAATAGGGAAAGCATAATTTCAACTGGTGCTGGTTTTTTTAGTGACAACGATTTTAATTATTATATTTTATCAAACACAACTACAATTTTTTTAGATGCCAAGTTTCAAACTATTTATGAAAGATTAAAAGGGAATATAAAAAATAGACCTAAATTATTTGGAGAGAATTTAGAGAAGAAACTAAAATTTATGTATACTTCAAGGATAGAAAATTATAAAAAAGCAAGAATAATATTAAGAGTTGATGGATTATCAATTCATGAGATTGTTAAAAGAATTGTTTATTTGCTAGAGGAATATGAAAGTTGAAAAAATAAATGTTGATTTAAAAGAAAGAAGCTATCCTATAATTATATCAAATGAACTTGAGAATTTAAATATCACTAAAATATTAAAAAACTTAAATCCAAGCAAAATTATTGTAGTTACTGATAAAACTGTTGACAACTTTTATGCCGAATATCTGAGAAAAGTTTTTATTATTGTCGCTAATAAATTTCATAAAATTGTACTGCCACCAGGTGAAAAAATAAAAAGTTATTCTTATTTGGAATTTTTGTTGGAAAAAATTTTAAAATTTAAGATTGACAGAAATTCACTTATAATTTCATTTGGTGGAGGTGTGATTGGAGATCTAACTGGATTGGCGGCTAATCTTCTTATGCGAGGTTTACCAATAATTCAAATACCGACAAGTTTATTAGCTCAAGTTGATAGTTCTGTAGGAGGAAAAACAGGCATCAACTCAAAATTTGGGAAAAATTTAATTGGTACGTTCTCCCAACCCAATTCAGTTTTAATCTCAACAGGCATTCTTAAGACATTGGATAAAAGAGAAGTTTTTGCTGGATACGCCGAAATTTTAAAATATTCATTAATACATGATAAGAAGTTTTTCAACTGGCTTTTAAATAATGGGGAAAAAATCATCTCACTGGAATCTAAAAACTGTATCTATGCTATTAAAAAAAGTTGTCAAATAAAGGCCAATATAGTTTCACTTGACGAGAAAGAATTAGGTATCAGAGAAATTTTAAATTTTGGACATACATTTGCACATGCTATTGAAACCTACACTGGTTTTAAAAAGATTATTCACGGTGAAGCGGTATTTATCGGAATGATTTTAGCGATTAAACTATCAGTTTTCCTTGGTTTGTGCGATAAAAAAATACTAGACAATGTTATTTCTCATCTTAGAGTACTTAAAATTCCCTATCAATTATCAGATTATGATGTGAAAATTCCCGTGTTTGATTTTATGAAATTACTGAAATTCGATAAGAAAACAAAACGAAATAATATAAAATTTATACTTATTGAAGATATAGGTAAACCAGTTAGCTACATTGTTAAAAATGAAATAAAGATTAGAAATTTTTTAAAAAAGGAATTATTTTAAATAATGGATTTTTCCCTAGCTATTTTAATTGGCTCGATATTTGGGCTGGTAATATTATCTGCATTTTTTTCTGGTTCTGAAACGTCATTAACTTCGGCATCTAAACCAAGAATTCATACACTAGCTAAAACAGGGAAAAAAAATGCGATAATTTTTGAGAAGATTTTTAAAAATAAAGAAACACTGATCTGTACTATTCTTTTCGCCAATAATTTAGTCAACGTTCTTGCTTCAGCTCTTGCTACAAAAATTTTAATAGAAATAACGCCTGCAGAAGGTATCATTTATGCAACTGTCATAATGACTTTAATGATTCTAATATTTGGTGAATTGTTGCCTAAAACAATTGCCTTGTCAAATGCAGACAAATTGGCTTTATTTATTTCACCCATATTTAATATTTTAATATTAATTTTGTATCCGCTCACTTCAATTCTCAATATTGTGGTATCTTTTTTTCTAAAAATCTTTGGTATTAATAAAAATAATAAATTAGATGATTTTGATGGTGAGGAAAGAGAGGAAGAACTAAGAGGGGTAATAGATTTACATTCTGGAGAAGATGGGTCTGCTAAAGAGGAAAAGAATATGCTCAAGTCGATTCTAGATTTAGATGAGATTACCGTAGGTTCAATAATGGTTCCCAGAAAAGAAATTTTTAGTATATCCTCAAATATTGACTTTTCATCATTAATAAAAAAACTTAAAAAATCTCCACACTCAAGAGTTCCTGTATGGGAGAAGAATCCTGAAAATATAATTGGTATTTTTCATGTAAGAAACATTATTGATTACAAAATAGAAAATAAAGAGAAATTTGATCTTATATCGCTTTGTCAGAAACCCTGGTTTATTCCCGAATCAACAAAACTGGACTATCAATTGATGGAATTTAAAAAAAGGAAAGAACATTTTTCAATTGTTGTTGACGAATATGGTGAGTTTTTAGGAATAATAACTTTAGAAGATATAATTGAGGAAATTGTGGGGGATATAGACGATGAGTTAGACGTGAAACTTTCACAGGTTCAAGGAATAAAAGCTATTAATCAAAATACTTTCTTAGTACAAGGAAATGTAAATATAAGAGATTTATCCAGAGATTTGAATGTTGATATACCCAAATCAGAGGCATCTACNGTAGCCGGATTAATAATATATGAAAGTAGAACAATTCCAAAAGTTGGACAAATATTTGCTTTTTTTGATTTAAAATTTGAAGTTATTTCAAAAAAAAATAATCAAATAACACTTTTAAAGATTACAAAAAAAAAACTAAAAAATTACCAAAAAAAAATGTATAATTAGTTTTATGGGGAGGTGATTGCNTTTGGTTATTAAGGAATTATTAGAAAATATACTTACAAACCAAAGGTTGGTTATTATTAATTCGAAGTCATCGGCATTCGATGCTGCTGTTACAATGTTAAAAAATAAATGTGGTGCATTGCTCGTTTGCGATGAAAAGAAGAAAAATTTATTGATAGGTATTGTTACTGAAAGAGATTTAACTTTTAGAGTCATACCAAGTTGCTTGGATCCTAAAGATACAAAAATAAAAGAGATTATGACAAAAAACCCTGATACCATTAGTCCAAACAAAACAACAATCGATGCAATTAAAATTATGAAATCAAAAGGCTTTAGACATTTGCCTGTTATAGAGAAAAATCAAATTGTTGGAATTCTCTCAATGAGAGATTTATACGATGCGCATGCTGAGTTGCTTCAAGACTCATTGAAAAAGCATCAAGAATTTATGTTTGGCACAGGTTACGGAATTTAATCAATAATTTTTATTTCTAAAGCGTGGATAAATTCTTTCATTTCATTGTTTAAAACTTCATAAATTTTTCTTTGAGCACTAACACGTGGAATATTTTTTAATTGACTGGACTTTATCTCAATGAGGAAATGTGAATTTCCGGTATTTGGACTACCTCGATGTCCTTTATGCTTAGAAGATTGATTTAAAACTTTTAAAATACAAGGATTAAAATAATTTTTAAGTTTTTTGTATATTATTGATTCATTCATATATTTAATAATAGAATATATTATGAAAAGAAAGTCAAATATAAGCTTGGATTATTTAAAAAGTAAAGAAGTTTCCAAAAACTGCGACACAGTTAATTGTGGTAATAACGGAAGGTATCTTGCACCAAAATCTCCAGGAAATAAAGAAATGTATATATTTTGTATAGATTGTGTGAAGATCTATAATAAAAGGTGGAATTATTTTGCTGGTAAAACCCAATCAGAGATTTATGATTTTCAAAAAAATGATCAGCTTGAAAGCAGGCCAACAAGACCATTTTCAAAAGCAAAACATTCTGAAATAAAATTTGAATTCGAACATTTTTTTGATACTTCAAGAATTAATTTTCAAAAGAAAAATAATAAATTTAATTCTATTGAAAATAAATCTCTAAGCTCTGAGATAAGGACATCACTTGAGATTTTAGGAATATCTAAAAAAATTTCTAAAATTTTAGTAAAAAAAAGGTATAAAGAATTGGTAAAAAAATACCATCCAGATCTGAATAAAAACTTTATTGATCAGGAAAAAAAAATTAGAGAAATTAATAAGGCTTATAAAATACTTATGAAATATATTGAAAATAATAATGCTTCAAACTGACAAAGAATTAAAAAAATTAAAGCTTGATAGTTCATGTTATTCCGATGAGGTCTTTGGATTAAAAAAAAGGATAAAAGTCCCATGCTTTTCTATCAAAACAGAGTTAGTTCCCGATATTGATCCTAACTATATTTTTGACGAAACAACCACCTTGAGTATATTGGCTGGATTCAAATTTAACAAAAAAGTTCTTGTTCAAGGTCTTCATGGAACAGGAAAATCGTCACACATCGAGCAGGTTTCAGCAAGGCTTAACTGGCCTTGTTTGAGGATAAATTTAGATGGCCATATTAGTAGATTCGATTTGCTTGGAAAAGATACAATCGAAATTCAAGAAAAAAAACAGGTTACCTCTTTTAAGGAAGGTCTTTTACCTTGGTCTATTCAAAATCCTGTTGCATTAGTTTTTGATGAATATGATGCTGGAAGACCAGAGGTAATGTTTATCATTCAAAGAATTCTTGAATCTGAGGGTAAATTAACATTATTGGATCAAAATAAGATTATAGTTCCTAACAGATGCTTTAGAATTTTTGGAACATGCAACACATTAGGAACTGGTGATACCTCAGGTTTATATCATGGGACACAGAATCTTAATCAAGGTCAAATAGATAGATGGAATATTTTTACAACACTAAATTATTTAAAACCTCACGTGGAAAAAAGAATAATAAAAAATAAAATAAATAAAAAAAATAAAGAAAATATCGAGGTAGTATCTAAAATTGTTGATTTAGCCAATCTTATTCGGTCATCTTTTAAAAATTCGGATTTATCAATTCCAATGTCTCCACGAACTTGTATTATTTGGGCAGAGAATATAGATATTTTTGGGGATATAGATCTAGCATTTAAACTTACTTTTATGAACAAGTGTGATGAAAGCGATCAAAAAATAATTAATGAACATTATCAGAGATGTTTTGGGAGAGAAATTCTTGATGAATAACGGGAATAACTCAAATCCAACTGAAAGAGAACTGCACGAATCAATTGTAAAATCTTTGTCCGATAATAAAATCCTTTCCTTCAATAATGATGGAATTAAGTTTAAAAGAGAGGTTGGGAAACATTTGTTTATCAACAACACAATTAATGAAAAAACACAAATTAGCCGTGGATATGTAGATTTTGTTGCATTGAGTTGCAGGTACTGTCAGTTTGATTTACTCGAGAAATATTTACCTTCTAGAGAGAAGGAAGTATTGATTTTTAAAATAATTAATATAGCTCGTTCGTTATCTATTGGAGTCGAACAGTTTGAAGGGTGTAAAGTTAATTTGAAAGAAATAGAGAAAAAATTTGAATTTCTTTTAGAACCTCATTTAGATGATGACGACAAAAAAAAATTAAATCATTTGTTTACTTTCTTTTTTAAAATATTTTGTGAGAAAAAGATATCAGATTTCTTTTTCTTAAAAAAAAGATTCCCTAAGACCAAACTTAAAGAGATAAATACCCTTTTGAGAAATTTTGATAATGAAGAAAACTTTTTTCGACTATTATCCAAAATTGTTTCAATGTTTATTGATCCAAAAGACAATCAAACAAATCATGATGAAAAAAAAGAAGAAAAAGATTTTTCACAAAACAAAGAGCCCCAATCTGAAAAGAAGGAAAAATTAAAAAAACAGGAATTTTTACTTGAAGAAATTCGAAGTCGACAAAAAATTCGTCATGACGATGAGAGTGAAGCTGAAACATCAAAAGAAAAAGGGAACAGCAATTTTTTCAGAAAACAAAAATATCAAATTTTTACAAAAAAATTTGATCTCTCTATTGATGCAAAAAAAATTGTACCCGCTCAAGAATTGTCTTTTCTTAGAAAAAAACTTGATAAAGAATATGTAAGTGACGAAAGTTTTATAAATAAGTTGGCAAAAAAACTTGAAAAACACTTATTCTCTATACAAAAGAATTATTGGAAATTTGACCAGGACGAAGGATATTTCGATAATTCAAAATTTGCTTCATTCATAGCAAATGGGAACGAAACTTCTATTTTTAAGATTATTGATGAAAATTTTTCAAAAAATACGGTTGTTTCTCTTTTACTTGACAATTCTGGTTCAATGAGGGGAAAGCCAATTGTAACTGCAGTCAAAACCACTGAAATTATCGCTAAAATTTTAGAAAAATGTAAAGTAAATGTTGAAATTTTGGGATTTACAACAAGAGAGTGGAAAGGCGGTCAATCAAAAAAGCTTTGGGAAGAAACAGGGAAAATTGAAAAACCTGGGAGACTAAATGATCTCTTACATATAGTTTATAAAGATTCAAAAGTTTCGTGGCCTGTTTGCAAAAACAACCTTGCTTTGGTACTTAAAGAGGGAATTTTGAAAGAAAATATTGATGGAGAAGCTCTCATATGGGCCAGTAAAAGATTGAGAATAAAGCCCGAAAGAAAAAAAATTCTAATTGTTATTTCTGACGGAGCCCCTGTAGATGACTCAACTCTGTCAGCTAATAATTCAAATATTCTTGATGACCATTTAAAGAATGTAATTGAAAAACTAGAAAATGACAGTTCTATCCAATTATTTGCAATTGGAATAGGTCATGATGTATCTAAATATTATAAGGAAGCGTTTACAATTGACGATGTAAGTATGCTTGCGGAAGTTCTCGTAGATAATCTTGTAAAACTTTTTAAAAGTGAAACTTATTAAGTTATTTGTTATCTCTGGTGGAAAATAGTTTTTTTATTTTCAATGTCTCTTTAGTGTGATCTTTATTTTTTAGATTCAGAATAAAGGAATCAATACCACCATTTTTTTCGACACTTTTGATTGCCTTTGACGATACCTTTAGTTTAATCTTCTTGTTAAGAACTTCAGAAAAAAAAGAAACATTCTGAAGGTTAGGATAAAACCTTCTTTTCGTTTTATTTACCGCGTGACTGACATTATTTCCAACAAGGGGTTTTTTGTTTGTTATGCTACAACGTTTTACCATGTCATAATAGTTAAATTTATTTATTGATAATTGAAAATAATAAGAATATCAATAAATTTTTTTTAATATTTCAAAAATTAATCTTGAACCATAATAGAAACTAATTTCTTGGTTTTTTATCTTATTTTCAATTATGTGAACTAAATTGTTCTTTTTTAATCTACTATTAATAATTTCATCTGTTTTTAGTCCTACCGATTCCCATAACCATTTGATTTTCTGTTCAACTCTTTTTTTTTCAAACTTTTTTTCTTTTTTTGCTTTCTGTATGAATTTTTCTACAGAATCCCATATTTTATCAATACCTGTTGACGAAATTGAGGAACAGGAAAAAACACTAGGGCCATAATCATGAGCTTTTCTACCAGAAATTTCTAAGGCATTTTGATAATCTTTAACAGTCTTTTTTGCTGCATTCAAAAGATCATTGTCGGCTTTATTTATAATAAGCAAATCAGCCATTTCTATAAGTCCTTTTTTTATTCCTTGTAATTCATCCCCACCTGATGGTAGCAATAAAACAAGAAATATATCAACCATGTCATTTACAAGAGTTTCAGATTGACCAACTCCCATAGTTTCAACAAAGATAATATTAAAACCAGCTTCTTCGAGACATAAAATCGATTCTCTTGTCTTTTTTGCAACGCCTCCCAGTTGACCTTGACTTGGAGACGGTCTAATAAAAGCCTTTCTGTTGATTGATAATTTTTCCATTCTAGTTTTATCTCCTAAAATGGAACCTCCAGTTTTTTGTGATGATGGGTCGACTGCCAGAACAGCAACTTTTTTATTTTGTCTTGTTAGACTTACTCCTAATGATTCGATAAATGTTGATTTACCAACTCCTGGAACCCCAGTGATTCCTATTCTTAAGGATTTTTTATTATAATTAAAGTTATCTATCAGAAATTCTGATAAAATTCTGTCCTTCTCAAGAGAGGACTCAATCATTGTAATTGCTTTTCCAATATACTTTTTTGAGCCGTTTCTTATTTTTTTAAGCATGTGAAGTATTTCTTTTTCTTCGGTATTTGTTAATTTATCAATTTTTTTCTGTGAAAAAAGGAAATCGTCAGCCGAAACAACACCATTTGTATATTTTATTATTTTACTGAGAATTTTTTTATCTGGAAAACGCACTCCATTTAGATATCTTGCCAATGAAATTGGAGATACATCGATTGAATTTGCAAATGTTATCTGAGATATTTTTTTTAAAATGAGATAATCTTTTAAGTTCATTATTAACCATTATGGCTAATAATTAAATCATGTCAATGATTTGAATTGCGGCCTCAGGAATGTTTGTTCCCGGTCCAAAGACCTTACTGACTCCGAGTTCATATAAAAAATCGTAATCTTGGGGCGGAATTACTCCACCACAAATAACTTTAATATAATCAGCTTCATTCTTTTTTAACTCTTTCATAAGCAGCGGTAATAACGTTTTGTGTCCTGCTGCTAATGTTGAAACACCGATGATATGAACATCATTTTCAATAGCTTGGACAGCAGCTTCCTCTGGCGTTTGGAATAATGGTCCCACGTCAACATCAAAACCAAGGTCTGAAAATGCAGTAGCAATAAGTTTGGCTCCTCTGTCATGTCCGTCTTGTCCCATTTTAACGACTAGCATTCTTGGCCTTCTACCATTTGATAAAATAAATTCTTCAATATTTTTATCAATTGATTTTAATTTGTTATTCGACTTAATCGACTTTCCGTAAACGCCTGAAATTGTTTTTGTAGATAAGGAATGCCGACCAAACACCTTTTCCATAGCTGATGTCATTTCTCCAACCGTACATCTGTTTTGAGCTGCCTGAATGCAAATTTCAAGCAAATTACCTTTTTCTGATTTAGCGCTTTGTTCAATTTGATTTAATAGTTTATGAACTTTTTCTTTATCTCTTGATTTTTTTATTTTTTCGAGTTTCTTTATTTGTTCAAATCTAGCCTTTTCATTGTCAACAGACAAAATATTGATATCCTGCTTTTCTTCTGGTTTATATTTGTTGACTCCAACTATGGTTTCGTCCATTGAATCTACACGTGCTTGTCTTTTTGCAGAACTTTCCTCTATTCTCATTTTTGGTATACCTTGCTCAATTGCTTTGACCATACCCCCTGCATCATCTATTTCTTTAATCAACTTTGATGATTCTTTTATAATTTCTGAAGTCAAGTTTTCTACATAGTAAGAACCGGCTAACGGATCAATAACTTTTGTAATTCCTGTTTCCTCAGATAGGATTAACTGTGTATTTCGAGCAATTCTTGCAGAAAATGGTGTTGGAAGTGCTAAAGCTTCATCAAAACTATTGGTATGGAGTGATTGTGTGCCGCCTAATACTGCTGCCATCGCTTCAATAGTTGTTCTTACGATATTATTGTATGCGTCTTGCTCAGTTAGGGAAACACCAGAGGTTTGACAATGAGTTCTTAAGGCTAAGCTTTTATTGGATTTTGGTGAAAATTTTTTTACCATTTCAGACCACATATATCTAGCAGCTCTCATCTTCGCAATTTCCATAAAAAAGTTCATTCCGATTGACCAAAAAAAAGACAACCTAGGTGCAAAATTATCTATCATCAAACCCCTTTCGAGAGCTGATTTAATATATTCCTTTCCGTCAGCTAATGTATATGCAAGCTCTTGAACTTGATTTGCACCTGCTTCTTGCATATGATATCCACTAATAGAGATTGAATTAAATTTTGGCATCTCTCTTGAGGTATATTCAATTATATCAGCAACGAGTCGCATACTTGGTTTTGGAGGAAATATGAATGTATTTCTTACCATAAATTCTTTCAAAATATCATTTTGAATAGTTCCAGTTAATTTTGATTTATGACAGCCTTGCTCTTCTCCACAGGCTATGAAACATGCCAACACAGGGATTACAGCTCCATTCATGGTCATAGAAACACTCATCTTTTCCAAAGGAATACCATCAAATAAAGCGTTCATATCTTCAATTGAATCAATTGCAACTCCAGCATTACCCACATCAGCTACAACTCTTGGATGATCTGAGTCGTATCCTCTATGAGTGGCTAAATCAAATGCGACAGAAAGTCCGGTGACTCCGTTTTTAAGTCCTTCTTTATAAAATTTATTAGATTCGTCAGCGGTTGAAAAGCCAGCGTACTGTCTTATTGTCCAAGGTCTGTTTGAATACATAGTGGCACGTGGGCCTCTTGTGAAAGGTGGTAGCCCAGGCATTCCAATTTCGTGTGTAATAGAGCTTAGGTCCTCTGCAGTATACAGGGGTTTTACCTTTATTCCTTCTGGTGTCTCCCATGACAAATCATCTATAGATTTACCCTTAAGCTCATTCTCAGCAACTTTATACCAGTCTTCTATTTTATATCCTTTAGCCAAATTCAAAACCTGTTCTTGTTAAAATTAGTATTTTAACTCTTTCATAACAAAATTGGGAAATGTAAGTTTTTTTTCCATTAAAACATTTAATTTTTTTATATCAATACTAGTTTTATTATTTACGTCGCGATGGATACCAGATGTCACAAGAACTGAATCCAAACCTTGCTGTTGTGCACCAGCTATGTCATTCCCCAAGGAATCGCCAATGACTAGAATCCTGTCTCTGTTTTTTAATAATTGGTAACAAAAATGATAGATATCTTTGTAGGGTTTTCCGTAATATATAACTTTTCCACCTATCTTTTCATAATAATCTGCCAAGGTTCCTGCACAAATCATCAATTTTTCTCCTCTAAAGACTACTTTGTCTGGATTTGAACAGATCATAGGTGCTTTATTCTTAGCTAATTCATTAAGTGTATTTTCATAGTTTTCTAGTTTGTCACTATCTCCCCATGGACCTGTATTAATTATAATATCTACATCTTTTGTACTTTTAACAATACGCAAATTCAGTCCCTGGATAAGATGAAAGTCTCTTTCTGGACCAATTAGAAAACATTTATTTTTTTTAGGGTTCTTTTTTATCTTTAAATTCTGCCATGTCACTTCTCCTGATGATACAACGTCTCTATATAATGACGAATTTAATCCAAATGAATTGAGTTGTTCTGAAATAATATGTGACCGTCTGGGAGCATTAGTGAGAAAAAGAATTTTTTTTTGCATTTTTTTTAGTTTCACAAGTGTATCCAGTACATGTTCAAATAAATTTACACCATTATGAACAACTCCCCAAAGATCAATAAAAAAGGTGTCATATTTTTGCGAAATTGAAGATAAACCTTCTATGTAGATAACTTCTTTCAATTTAAACCCCCTTACCTACTGCATCTTTTACATTCTCATATCCATTTTTAGCAATTATGCTACTAAGTTCAGATAAAATTTTACCAACAATTGATGGGCCATGATAAATCAATGCTGTGTAAATTTGGACGAGATTACATCCTAAAAGAATTTTATCATAAACATCTTGTCCTGAGGAAACTCCACCTACACCAACCAAAACTAATTTTCCTTTTGTAAATTTGAAAGCTTTACTTATAACTTCATTACTGAGGTATTTCAAAGGTGGTCCTGAAAGACCTCCTGACTCCATAATTTTCCACGCATTCTTGATTGGTTTCTGCGTAAGTCGATTTCTTTTAATCGTTGTATTCGAAATTATCAAACCTTTTACTTGAGGTTCCACTAAACTTATTTGACAAATATTCTTTAAGTCATTGTCATCAATATCAGGAGAAACTTTAATAAATAAAGGAATGTTTTTTTTATTTACTTTAATTATTTCCTCAAGAAATTTTTCAAAATTGCCTTTTCTTTCAAGTTGTCTCAAACCCTCTGTGTTGGGTGAAGAGATGTTTATTGTTATGTAATCAACCGAAGAGTCCAAGCAATCGATTAAAAGTTTGTAATCAGTATGATTATCCGGGGAATTCTTATTTTTTCCTATATTTGCACCAACGAGATTTGATTGATTTGCGATTCTGTATTTATTTAAATTAACCAAAAATCTTTCAACGCCGTTATTGTTAAAACCCAATCTCTGAATTACTGCCTCATATTCAGGGATTTTGAAAACTCTTGGTTTTTTATTACCAATTTGTGGCATTGGGGTAACTGTACCAAGCTCCAAAAAGCCGAATCCCAGATTGAATTCTCCTTCCATAGCCTCAGCATTCTTATCAAAACCAGCTGCCAGTCCCAAGGGATTTAAAAATGATTTATGAAGTAAATTGAATTCTAAATTACTAAATTTCTTTTTATAATTCGGTTTAATAAATTTTAAATAATTTAGAAATAAGGAGTGCAAAAACTCGGGGGGAAATAAATCAATTTTTGAGAAATAGTTAAAAAGCATATTTTTAATAATAAAGTCTGAAATTATTTAAATGCTTAAAAAAAAGTTTGCCGTAGAAATGAGGAAAAAATTTATCTTTATACACTTCCTCCCATTTGAGTTTGCTTCCTAAAGTTTCTACTTTAAACCCTGCTATAATTAAAGAAGTTTTAGTCTTAAAAAATTTGTTAATCGTCGCATTAATCTGATTTTTTGAAGATAAATGAATAAAGCCAGATGAAATATCTAAATGACTACCAACAAATCTGTCTTCAGAAAACTTTTTCCACTCATTTCTCGTGAAGATTTTATAAACAAATTTATTATTCATATTTCTAATTTCTCATTTAAAAGTGAAATAGTTTTTTTGATTCCATAAAACTTTATAAAAGAACCCAGCCTAGGTCCTTGTTTTTGTCCTAGAATGACCTCGTAAAAGGCTCCAAACCATTCTCTAAGATTTTCATAATTTAAAGACATACCTATATCATAAATTTTGG
>PARR01000008.1 GCA_002711625.1 Rickettsiales bacterium
AGGCATTTTTTTAAATACAGGAATATTGAAATATAACTTTTTTGATATTTTGGGATCCACAATTGCAACAATTTCAGCATTGAGTTCATTTGCAGATAATATTGCAATTTCACTTATTTCACTTATTCCAAAAATTATGAATTTACTATTTATATTTTTAGAAAAAATTTCATTAAATTCTTCTCTCATTGATCTAAATAGCGAAAGTGAATCTGTAAGATAATCTAAAACTAATTTAGATTTTTCAGAAAAACCTTTAGGGGTTAGGTAGTAAACGAATCTTTTGTATGGAGCTTGCTGCACCTTAATTGTTCCCTTTTTTACAAATTTTTTTACTAAAGCATTCACAAATCCTATTGACACTGAAATTTTATTCGAAATTCCTTGTTGAGTAACTTCTTTACCTTCTTCTAGCGAGGTTAGAAAATCTAATTCAGAATTTTTTTTTTTCATTAACTAATGTATAGCAAAAAACAAAATCAAATTCAACCGATGAATTTCAATTATTGAATTTCATATGATGAATTACAAACTATCATAAGTTATCTTGGTGTTTTATGTTATAGGTTTAAATATTATAAAAAACTTATTTAATATTTTATTGTTTGAACTTCATTTGTATTTATGTAAATAAAATTCTTTTTATCAAAAAACAATGTTTCTATGAACTATTTGATTAAATATAAAATATGAATTTCAAAATAAAAAGGTAAATTGATTAAAAGATTACTGTGCTGATACCAACTTGATAATGTCATTATCAGATGAATTCCTAAGAAGATTATTTTTGTACCATTTGTAATAACTTTTAATACCATTCTCAAGATTTATTCTTGGTTTCCAACCCATTTTGGTAAGTTTTGAAGTATCCAAGAGTTTTCTTTTCATACCATCTGGTTTTGAAGAATCAAAAACAAGATCACCTTTAAATCCAACTATTTGCTTAACTAATTTAGCAAATTCCTTGATGGTGATATCTTTACCTGTTCCAACGTTTATAATTTCTTGATCATTATAATTTTCTGATAAAAAAATCACAGCATCTGCTAAATCGTCAACATGCATGAATTCTCTTTTCGGAGTTCCTGTACCCCAAACCTCAACCTCTTTTAACTTATTAATTTTTGCATTATGCATTTTATCAATCAGAGCNGCTGGTACATGACTATTTANTGGATGAAAATTATCATTTGGGCCATATAAATTTGTGGGCATAATTGAAATAAATTTAGATTTATACTGAATACAATATGCTTGAATAAGTTTAATTCCTGCAATTTTTGCTAAAGCATAATGTTGATTTGTAAATTCTGGTTCTCCTTGTAATAAATAACTTTCTTTTATTGGTTGTTTGGCTTGNGCTGGATAAACACATGACGATCCTAAAAAAACGATTTTTTTTATATTATTTAAAAAAGCAGAGTGAATTACGTTTGATTGAATCATGAGATTTTCATATATAAATTCGACTGGATAACTCCGATTGGCGTGAATACCACCAACTTTNGCAGCACACAGAAAAATTACATCTGGTTTATTTCTTTTTACCCATCCATTAACATCATTTTGATTAATTAGATTTAATCTGGGATTTTCTGTGGTTACAACATTTAAGTTTCTTGAATGTAGTTTTTTTACCACAGCATTTCCAACCATCCCATTACTTCCTGGAACCCAGATTTTTTTGTTTACTAATGAAAATTCATTTTTTCCTTTCATAATAACTAATCTACAGCAAAATTTATTCCAAATTAGGAAATTTTTTCAAAAATGATTTCTACCAAACTCATTATTTTATTTTAATTTTAAGATTGTTGAAAAGTTTCTTGATCTAGTTTATCAANAGCAAAAAATTCATTTTTTTAATTTTCACAAGTTCATTTCTTATTGTTCGTAGCTATTTGACAGATTATTAGTTTTTCTATTTGACAATTAAAATATAAATAATTTTCTTATTAAGAGATTTTATTATTATCAAATTACATGGTATGAAGTAATAGGAATTATATGGTTTTTTTTCAGGGTGTAGATTTAATTCAAATAAAAAGAATTAGTAGTTCATACAAAAAGTATGGAATCAAATTTCTTAAAAAAATTTTATCAAATGGAGAGATAAAATTACTTTCTAAAATTACTAATAATGAAGTACTAGCAAAAAAAATTGCTAATAAATTCGCGGCCAAAGAAGCCCTTGTTAAAGCAATTGGGACTGGCTTTAGAGGGGGAATTTCATTTAACCAAATTGAAGTTTGTNATAATGAATATGGGAAGCCGTCTATAAAAATTTCAAAAAAATTGTCAAAAATTATAAAAGAGTTCATGCCGGACTTTTTAAACTATAATATAAATCTTACAATCACTNATGAAAAAAAATACTCAATTGCTATTGTAACTTTAACAAAATGATTCTCTTCAAAAAAATTAAAATATCAAATCTTTTTTTCTTATTAAATCTNTTTTTTATAATCACAATTCTTTTATTCGCGATATTCCCCAAAATTGATATTTTAATTTCTGATTTTTTTTTTTTTAATCAAAAATTCATTTCAGAAGAATACACAGCTATTAAGAGTTTAAGAAATTATCTTAAATATATAATGATAATTTTTCCTACTGTGTGTTTAGTAATTCTNTTATTAGATTTTGTAAATAAAAAACAAAAAGTAAAAAGTTTTCTCGATCAGAGAACAAGATTTGCTTTATTTGGTTTCATAATCGGTCCNATAATTGGCTGTGGAATTATTGCAAATCTTTTTTTCAAGGAAAATTGGGGAAGAGCAAGACCTGTCCACATTCAAGAATTTGGCGGAACAAAAACTTTTTCCAATCCTTTTGTAAAATCTGATCAATGTGACCGAAATTGTTCTTGGATTAGTGGAGAAACATCAGCAGCATTCTCTTTTTTTGTAGGAACAATTATTCTTAGAAATCANTATTTTATTTTTTTAAATTTTATTTTAGGTTTTCTAGTTTTCTTCTGCAGATTGTCAATGGGCGGGCATTTTTTCAGCGATAATATGTTTGCTGCACTATTTATGCTCTATCTTGCTTTTTCATATAGGTATATGTTCTATTNTTGNTTAAAAAAATCATGAGAAAATGAAAGTTTTATTATTAATTGATGAAAAATTGAGTAGTAAAAATCANTGTGAAGCCTTGGCAGAAGCAATTTCAAACAAAACCCCAATAATAATAAAATATATTTATTTAAAAAATAAAATACTCGATTATTTACCAAGCATAATTATTTATTATTATCTCTATCTCTCATCTTTTTTTACTAAAACAAACGAAGGATTTGACCTTATAATATCGTGCGGAAGGAAAACTGCTGCATTTAACCTTATAAAAAAAAAATCAAGCACAATTAATATTCATATTCTTGATCCTTACATTCTAAGGAATAGATTTGACCAAATAATTGTTCCTGAACACGACCAAGAAAAATTGAAAACATTGCCAAACATTACATTTACNAAGGGTACTTTAACAAAGATTAAGAAAAAAAGATTTTATACTAGGGAAAAAAAAAATATTTGCTGTTTGATTGGTGGTTCTGGAAAAAGTTCAAAAATTATAGTTAATAATATCTTAAAACTTGTGAANGATATGAATAATCTCTCAAAAAAAAATTACATAGTAACATATTTTTTTTCAAGAAGAACTCCTTTAAAAGTAAAAAGTTATATTTCTAATAATAAAAACCCTTGTATTAACTTTTATCCATATAAAAATCAAAACCCATATTATGAATTTTTAAGTAAATCAGATTGCTTTTTTGTTACTGAAGATTCAGTTGGAATGATTTCAGATATTCTCGCCACAGGAAAACCAATGTATCTGGTCGAGGTTTTGAAAGTTAAATCAAAAATAAAAAAGTTTTCTAAAGCCCTAATTAAGCAAGGTTTCGCCAGAAAATATAATAATCGTATCAAAGAATGGAGCTACAAACCATTAAATGAGTCCCAGAGAGTAGCAAATTTAATTATAAATTCTTACTTTAATTAAAACGAAAAATTTTNTAAAACACTCCTTTACATATTTATTTAAAAAATTAATATTTTGTTTTATGTTATTTAAATGAGAACAACAGATTCATGGAGAATACAACACGATTTTCATTCGAAGGAAAATGAAAAATTTCTTTATTTGTACCATGATTGGATATTTCCACATACTTACGAGTCTTTAGCAAAAAATAAAATGGTTTTGGATGCTGGAAGCGGCCCAGGGATACAAACTCGATTATTTGCACAATATGCTAGAAAAGTCTATGCGGTAGATTTAGAAGCGATTGAAGTGACAAAGAAAAATACAAAAGATATCAAACAAAAAATTTCATATAAAAAAGAAGATCTTACTACCATGGATCTTAAAATGAAGTTTGATGTTGTAAATTGTGTTGGTGTTATTCATCACACCAGAAATCCAAAAAAAACTTTCGAAAATCTAACAAAACATACAAAAAAGGACGGAATAGTTATATTATGGGTTTATAGTCGTGAAGGTAATTTTTTAATGTCACANCTTGTTGAACCATTAAGAAAACTTTTTTTAGAGANAGCTTCACACANTACTTTATTAAATTTATCTTTATTACTAAATTTATTTCTCTACCCCATAGTAAATTCAATTTACAGACTTCCTTTTAATTTTTTACCGTATTATGAATATTTTCAAAATTATAGAAAAATGAATTTCAAAAGAAATTCTCTCAATATTTATGACAAACTCAATGCTCCTGAGCAATATTTCTTGAGTAAAAAAGAACTGTTAGAATGGTTTGAAAATAAGTTTTATAATGTTCAATATTCTTCCTACAAAGGTGTNTCTTGGAGAATATCTGGTCAATTGAAATAACTTGTTAAAATTCAAACTAATCTTTTAATGTAAAATCATCTACTTTTAATAGTATCTATCAATTCCATTATTCCCCCTAATAAAGCTAACAAAAATCTAAATAAAAATAGCGAGAATACAAGAAAAAAAGCTTTTTCACTCTCAAGACCTAATATCGAGTAAAGAAAATAGCTACCTAATTCTAGTCCTGAAACACCTAGCAAACTTACTGGTATTATTGTTAGAAATACCGATGCAGAAATTACAAAACAAATTTCAACCAAACTTATATCAAATTCCAAATTAATTGAGATAAAAAAAATTGGNAAAATTAAACATATATTTGTTATCAATGAATAAATAAAACTTTTCATAATTAAAGTAAAGTTATCTAAATAATTTGAAATTTTATCTTTTACAATTTTAATTAATGATTTTTTCTTAATATAATTCTTTAATAAATAACCTGTAAAAAATATAAAGATCGATGAAAAAACAAGTAAANTAATACAATTTATTAAATTAAAATTGAAAATTTTGAACATCTCTTTTTTTACAAATAAAAATGAAAAGAATAGAAATGTAAACATTGATAAAAGACCAACTAATCTATCAAAGAATATAATTTCTATAAAATTNATACTTATATTTTTTTTTAATTTTTTAAAATTTAAAAACCTTGAAATATCTGCCCCTAATCCACCAGGCACAAGAAAATAAATAAAAAAACTTTTTACGTTTATTACTATTATATTTTGAATTGTGATTTTGTTAGGATAAATATCAAGTATATTTTTTAATCTTAGTGAAACAAAAATCTCTGAAAAAAAAAAAAATAAAAATAAAATAATTAATTTTACATTTAAAATTTGAAAATATTCTACAAAGTCAGGACCTGAAAAGATTTTAATCAAAAACAAAAATCCGATAGTTAAAAAAATTAATTTGAATAATTGCTTATTAAAGTATTTCAATTTTTTAAATCCATAATTTTAAAAAGGGGGAAAAATATTTAATTAAATCAGAATAATAGATNAGTTACCTAAAAACACAATTAATTAAAAATTATACTTATGATATACTTAAATCTTAATAATTTTTAATATAAAATTCTAATAATAATTTGTAATATATCAAAATCAANAAGANAATATTTGTTNNCATTTCAACCTGTATAAAAATAAATTTGTTGTGAATTTNTCTTTATTCTTTTNTTAAGTATTTTCGTAATATGTTACNGTTTTTTAAAATTAATGTTTATCAAAAAATCGTGTTATAATTTAAATTCATGTTAAATAAAGATGATATTGAAGTACTAAAACAAATAATAATTCGGGCAGGAAAACAAATATTAAGTGTAAAAAAAAAAAAAACCCAAATACTTTCAAAGAGGGATAATTCTCCAGTTACTCTAGCTGATATCCAAAGTAATGAAATCATTTGTAATGGGTTAAAAAGAAAATTTGAAAATATTTCAATAGTCTCTGAAGAAAATAGTTCTAGAAAAATCGAAAATATCTTTTTTTTAGTTGATCCCTTAGATGGCACAAGAGAGTTTATAGCTGGTGATTCAGATTTTACCGTTAATATCGCTTTAATTAGAGGAAATGAACCTATTTTTGGATTTATTTATGCTCCGGTTAATCAAGAATTGTATTGGAATAATTCTGAAGGTTCTTTTTTATCCTCAAAAAAAAAAGAAAGTAGAATATTTTGTCGAGGAAACCTTAAATACAAAGATATTGAAATTAGTAAGTCTCACAAAAATAAAAAGACAGAAAATTTTTTAAATTCATTCAATCACAATAGAGCAAATTATACCGGTTCTTCATTAAAGCTATGTAAATTGGCAAATGGTATTTCAAATATTTATCCAAGATATGGAACTACCATGGAATGGGATATTGCAGCCGGACATTCAATACTTAGAAAAGCTGGCGGAGATATATTTATTAATTCAAAACAAACTTTAAATTATGGAAAAAAAAATTTTAAAAATCCAAATTTTATTGCGCTTGGATTGAAGTCTCACTCAAAAGAAATCATTAAAAAATTTTTAAAATATCAATAAACCAATGTCTACAAAAACGCAAAATATTGAATTTTTTTTGTTGTTAGTATTCAGTATCGTTCTCGTTACAATTCTTCCAAGTTTTTTTGATATTATAGAGCCTGACAGTCTGGGATATATTAATAATAGCATATCAAGAAAAAACTTATATCCATTTGTATTGGATGTTTTTGATGTAACTGAAACAAAGAACCATAAATTAATAAAATTATTTCAAATCTTAATTCTTTGTTTAAGTATCGTCTTGTTGATTGAAACTTGCAGAAAAGTTAAAATAATATGTCATACTAGAATCCTTCTATATATTTTGATTTTTTTCAATATTTATTACGTTTCCTTTTCAAAAACTATACTAACCGAGTCATTATTTTTTTCATTTATTAATTTTTCAATCGCTGTAATGTTTAACATTTTTTTCAACAATAAGAACCAATTCTTATTACTTGGTTTGTGTTTAGGTTTTATTCTTGCAATTAAATCTATTGGACTAATTTTATTTGGAACATTTTTATTATCAATATTAGTTTTTAAGACAACAACCAAGAAAAATCTTATTGGCCTTTTTTTGGGGATTTCGATCTTTCCAATCATAGAGCTATGTTACCAGAAAAATAAAAATTTAAATGAAAGCCATAATACAATAATATTAAGAAGTATTTTAGGTAAAGTTTTTATAATTTCTGGAAAAGAAAATTTTGATACATCTCGATTTGAAAAAGAAAAAATTGAATTTCTTGATAAACTTAGAGAGGAATCTATTGAAATAAACAAATATTTGAGTAAAATTAAAAATCCATATTTGTACTTAGATTTAATAGCAGATTATGAAGTATTAGGACAATATCAGGTAATCAAATTAAACAAAGAAAATGAGAGTGAAATAAAAGAGATTTTTCTGGAAATCCTTAAACTATACCCATTAGATTATATAAAAATTTCATTATCTCATTATCTTGGTTTATGGTTACCAGGTTCAAAAAGAATTTTTCTAAATGATTACTCTGATAATAGAGAATTAATAAAAATGCCTAATAAATTAAAATTAGATATGGTTGCGGGAAATATTTTAGAATTACCAACATTACTTTTACTGGCTAATTTAATTTTTTTTAATATAATTTTTATCGTTTTTTCACTTTGTACCTTTTTTACAATTAAGAGAATATTAAGGTTTAGAGCTAACATTTTTGATTTACTAGTTATTTCGATCCAGTTATATTTATTATCTGTAGCATTTTTGAATGTATCTACCCCAAGATATTTTATGGCTATCTATCCGTTGACACTTGTTATCTTGGCAATAAGAGTTGAAAAAAGACTGATCAAGAAATCCTTTGAATTTTTTAGCTAAATTCCATAATATTTTTATCATTTTATTTATTGATGTAATCTTTGATCAGCAGTATATTCAATCACATGGATCTTCAAAGAATTATCAAAATTGTTCAAAGTTTCGCTGTTCTATTAATTTTTCTGGGCGCGACAGTTGGTTTCGGTACAGAAATCTATCAAATGATTATCAAAAATTCAATTCAATTGGCTGATTTATTACTCTTATTTATATATGTCGAAGTTATGGGAATGGTTAGAGTTTATCTGCTTAGTGAAGAGATAAGAATTACTTACCCTCTAATTATTTCGATTACTGCAATTTCAAGACTAATTATCTTGCAAAAAAAGGATTTAGATCCAGCAATACTTATTTANGAATCCATTGCNATACTAATAATNGCAGCNGCAATNATNGTATTAAGGCTAAGATATCTTACATCCTTNAAACCAAAAAGAGATCAGAAGTANTCTTTANTCATTCCATCTATTGTGAATCCATAACCATTGCTCTGGATGTTTTTTAATCCACATTTCAATGANTTTATTTAAATAAGATAAAATATCAGATTCGTTTCCAATCTGTTGGATTTTTTCAAACTCAATAGGTTTGAAATATTCAATTTTAAAATTAATGCCATTTTTTCTTACACAAATTGCTGGTATAATTTTAGATTTATATTTAATTGCAAGTTTGGCAATTGCAGATGCCGTTTTTACTTTTGTGCCAAAAAATAAGGAATCAATACCGTCGTTCATTTTTTGGTCAATTAACATACCTATGCTTTCTTTATTTTTTAAAGACCTAACACTTTCTCTAGCACCAACTCTCCCTTTCCTAATTAATCCTACTCCATAGTTTTTTCTGATTGTACTCAATACGTAGTCTACGAGTTTATTATTTGGTGCTCGATAAATAAAATTTATTTTATAGTTACTTTGAACTAAAGGATGAGAAGTTAACTCCCAGTTACCTATGTGTGCAGAGAAAAATATACAATTATGGCCACTTTCAATTGATTCAATTAAGTATTTAAGATTTTTAATTTCAAATCGCTCATTGTTAAAAACTTTTATTGATGAAAGATGTGCATATTCTCCAACAACTCTACCAAAATGAAACCACATTTCTTTAATAATTTTTTTTTTAGATTGAATATTTTTTCTAGGAAAAACCTTGTTAAGGTTTCTCATTGCAATAATATTTCTTTTGGAAAATAAACCATAAATAAAGAAAATAATACCTCCTAAAAGAGAGGAAAACTTTAAACCGATGATTTTGAAAAAAAGAAATGAGATCATAATAAGAATAAATTCCATAAAGTCCCTAATTTTTCTTGAAAAAAACATGCTTGATTTCAAACTATAAATTAAATAAACACAAAAGTCTCATTCGATCACTATTATTCCTGGTGGTTTAATTGCATTACTTTTAAAGAATTTCTCTTCATTTTTTAAAATTGTTACAAATACTTTTTCATTTGTTAATGATGCATTGGTAATAACTAAAACTTTAGAATTTAACNTTTTTCCAAATCTTACCAGATTATCTTNCAGATTCTTTATTTGTCCGAATCTCATATGAATAATTATTTTCCCCTTATTCTAACATAACATTTCATAGTTAATCTCAATGTTTTTACTTTGAACCATTCTATGGCCTGTAATCGAATTACAAGCATTAGAATTGTTAAAAAAATTAGTTTTTAATATTCGAAGTGATTCCTGAGCTGCAGTAATACCTGTGAAAATTTTGAAGTTTATTTGTTTTTTTTAATAATTCTACTTCCTGACTTACTCTACTAAAAAAAGAAGAATCTCCATCCTTTAGCCTGAGGACTTTAAGCTTTTTTTTACAAAATTTAACCATCCATTTATTAATGTCATTTTGAGAACAAGCTCTATTACTATAAGTTTTTCCACCAAAAATAAGTTTGCTTTTTTTTTGAGAAAAATTTAGAACATCTTGATTAACTAGCGTATCATATACAACTACGTCAGCAATTTTAATGTCTTTGTAGAGATTATACATTAAAAGCTCAATAGCACCTGGACCAGAATCAGCAATTATTACTGTGCTATCTTCAAAAATAATATTTTCTTTTATATAATTAAAATTCATAGTTAATCTATACCATTTTTAATATGCCAAATAATATAGTTTTAAAAAATACAAGTATAAAGTTTGGTAGCAGTTTTGCGTTAAAAAATATAAATCTAATTATCAACCATAATACCAAAGTTTGTTTAATTGGAACCGGTTCATCTGGCAAAAGCATTTTACTAAAATCTATTTTGGGGTTAATTAAACCTTATAGTGGGGAAATCTTAATNAACAACATAATGTCAACTGAGAAAAAATATAGTGAAGTAGTAAAAAAATTTGGAGTTGTATTTCAAAAAGATGCCCTCTTTGATAGCCTATCAGTATGGCAAAATATTATGTTTAGGAGTTTAGGAAAAAAAACAGAAGCTGAGTTGATTTTTANTGCCCAAAATTTTTTAAAACAAGTAGGAATGAACGAGCAAGATTCTTTTTTATTTCCNTCNGAGTTGTCAGGAGGAATGAAAAAAAGAGTTGCTTTAGCAAGAGCCATCTCTCATCATCCTAAATTTTTATTATTAGATGAACCAACAGCAGGTTTAGATCCAGTCAAAACTAACAAGATTTTCAACTTAATATCCAATATATGTGGCAAACTAAAAATTACAGTTTTAGTAGTTAGTTCAGATGTAAAAAGGGCTGTAAAATTCTTTGATAAAGTAATTGTTCTAAAAAATGGAAAAATAATATGGGATGGGGAGTCCAAGAGAATAAGAAAGTCTAACAATGGTCATGTGCTCGAACTTTTAGGTATAAAGTAATTATTTACGTTTTAATTCAGCACAACCAGCCGTTGCATCAATTCCAGATTCAATATAGCATGCACTCATAAAATTTGAGTCAAGAAGTCTAGCCATATTATAACCCCTACTGTTTGAAGCTACCCAGGTAATCGTAACGTTGTCTGGGTGAATAACTCCAAAAAAGTTTTTTGTTCCGTCGGTGTAAGAAAATGTACCNTTAAATCTTCTATCTTTTTGTTCTAAAATTTCTACTTTTTTTTCCCAAGATCGAAATCCCCTTTGCTCAGATAAGGTTTTATTTATCCCTACCCAAGTTCCGACCAGGTTTGGAACTGGTTCCTGAGNAAAAACACCCAAGGGAGTAAGAGTAAAAGTGAGCAATATTAATTTTAAAAGATTCATAATTTATAAATATGTTATATTAGCAATAATTTCAACCAATATGAATTTTAATTTTTATAAAATATATTTTTCTAAGGAATTACTGTTGATTTTTTTTACAGGAATTAGCAGTGGGATACCATTGTATTTAATTTTATCAACTTTAACCATATGGTTGACAAGAGAAAATGTCGACATATCAACCATTGGCTTATTCGCTTTGACACAACTTCCATGGACAATTAAATTCCTTTGGGCGCCTTTTCTTGATAACTATAAGATCACCTTTCTTAGCGCTTANGTTGGNCACAGAAAGGCTTGGTTACTGGTCATTCAGATTTTTTTAATTTTTTCGGTTATAGGTCTTGGTTCAAATAATCCTAAAGATAATCTCTACATAACTGCTATATTTGCTTTACTTGTTGCAATATTTTCTGCATCGCAGGATATTGTCGTAGATGCCTTAAGAATTGAAATACTTGATGACAGTAGACAAGGTGCTGGTGCTGCAATGACCCAATTTGGATACAGAGTGGGAGGTATTCTAGCNGGNGCTGGTGCNCTNTACTTACGAGAAGTTTTGACCTGGCATCANGTTTTTCTGTGCATTTCATTTATCCTTTTTTTACTTTCTATTTGCATATTAATTATTCTGCCAATCTCTGACAAAAGAAGACGATTTAAAAAAAGAAATTTCGCAAAGCCCTTTAATGAGCTGATTAACCGNAACTCATTAACTGGACTAACAATAATTGTTTTTTTTATTTTTTTTTTTTAAATTTGGAGATGTAGTAGCGGGAGTAATGGCTAATCCATTTTATGTAAAAATTGGATTCTCGAATCTTGACATAGCAAACACTAGTAAAGTTTTTGGTGTTTTAATGACCGTATCAGGTGTTTTCATCGGAGGTATTTTAGTAAATAAGTTTGGTATATTAAATTCTTTAATTATAAGTTCTGTGCTNCAAATATTTTCAAATCTTCTTTTTGTATGGTTAGCAATTGTTGGAAATAATATAAATGTTTTAATAGTTACAATTGCNGGAGAGAATCTAGCTGGTGGAATGGGNTCAGCTGCTTTTGTAGCTTACTTATCTGTATTATGCAACAAATCATATACCGGCACACAGTACGCAATTCTATCTTCAATAATGGGACTCGCTAGAACAGTTTTATCATCCCCAGCAGGTTTCTTAGTTGAATGGATTGGTTGGTATAAGTTTTTTATTATTTCAACNTTACTTGGTTTACCNGGCTTAGTAATTCTGTTTTGGATGAAACAAAAATTTAATATTTCAGAACAAAAACCTTAATTCTTTAAAATTTCTTTAAATTCAGATAATGTCTTAAATTTTTCAATGTTGGAAATTCGATGATAAAGTTTTTTTAGCAGATAAAAATCATTAATAAAATTTGTATCAATATAATTAAGTATTCCAGACGTAAACCATTGAATTAATCTCCAGGCTACAATATCAGCAACTGAAAACCTATCTGTAAAGAATTCTTTTTTTGCTGATGAGTCGACGAATAATTTCTCTAGATATAAAAACCAGTTTTCAAGATCATTTTTGATAAAATTTAGTCTTAAGCTTTTTGCTTTTTCTAGATTTTTTTCTCTGATTTCAGCTCTTATCGATGGACCAATCTTTAAGGTTATATCATTTGCCCAATCAATGACTTGGTCAATAATGAGAATTTTTGTATCATCAACGTCAAGTAAATTTGAATNATGTGCACAAAATCTTGCTAGAGAATGTGTATGGGCATAAACTTTATCATTTAAAAACATGACTGGAAGTTGTCTAAATGGGAATTGATTTTTTTTAGAAACCCATTTTTCTCTTGGTATTCTTTCATATTCATAAGGAATGTTTGCGAAAGATAAACATAATCTNAGAATATCAACTCTCCAAAAATTAAAATCGAAATANACTAACTTTATATTTAAATTATTTTTCCGCAAAAGCNTTCTCTATGACAAATCCTCCTTGAACTTTTGTTGATCCTTCTTGACTTCCAAGTTCTTGAAAAATATTTTTTAGTTCACAAGTCATNTCCTCAGATCCGCAAATCATAACCCTGTCATTTTTCGGACAGAATGATTCGATATCCAATGTCTTCCAAAGTTTTTTTTCTTTAATCCACTTAGTAATTCTACCTTCTCTTGGCCATTTTTCCCTAGTAACTGTATTAAAATAAATAAATTTTCCTTTTGTAACTTGAGAATAAATTTCATCCTGATTAAGATTTTTTAAAGTTTCGTTATAAGCTAATTCATTTGATGTTCTCACTGTATGAGTTAAAATAATTTTATTAAATTTTTCATAAGTCTCAGGATCTCTTATAATGCTCATAAAAGGTGCGAGACCAGTTCCGGTTGAAAATAAGAAAAGATTTCTACCTGGCAATAAATAATCACAAACAAGTGTTCCTGTAGGTTTAGAGTTTACCAAAATTTCATCATTTTTTTTTATATGTTGTAATTTACTTGTAAGAGGACCGTTAGGNACTTTNATAGAAAGAAATTCGAGATGATCCTCATGATTAGGACTCACTACTGAGTAAGCCCTNAATAATGGCTTTTTATCAATTTCAAGACCGATCATTGCGAATTCACCATTCTTAAATCTGAATGAAATGTTTCTCGTAGTCTTGAAACTGAAGGTTTTATCTGTCCAATGGTGAACATCAATAACCTTTTCTTTTAACAACGCCATATTTTCTCCTTGTCCACAACCCAATAAAATTGGTATTAAAACTTCATATGAAAAAAAACTATGATATAAAAAATTAAATATAAAATTTTGAAATAAATGACAAGCATNAATATAAGAAAATTATCNCATTCNGAAATGGANCTATANAGGAAACCATTACTTCCTGAAACATGGAGTAGNTTTCCNGTAGACAANGATATTGACACTCANCAACTTNGGAAATTTTTACAGAGAGATTTAGATANAATACGTTCNGGTGCNGAAAAAGANCCTTTTTCAAATTCTATAACAATGTTAGCATTAGATATTTCAAGAAGATTAGAAAAGAACAAGCTAAACTATTCAGCATTAGAAGCCTTGATTCAGAGACTTGCTGTTGGTTCAGTCGGCTTTAGAGCAGATAGATTGAGAAAATATATAGGAGAAACCAAGGAAAAAAGTAATGAAAATAATTTAAAAAATATTATCAAGGAACTAGCCTTTTCAAAGAATCAAAAGTTAAGACCATTCGAACATTTTAAAGAAATTATTAGTAAAGATATATTTGGAATCGTTCTAACAGCACATCCCACTTTTGGAATGACACCAAAAATGATGATCGATGTAGCAAAATTATCAACCCTAACGGATGATAATGGTAACAAAATTTCTGACTCGAGAATAAAAAAAATTATTAAAGAAATTTTTAAAACAGAGCAACGTCCAGAAAAAAATATAACTCTTGATTTTGAACATAAGTTATCAATTATTGCTTTAAAAAATCTACAAAATTCAATAACCAAGTTTTATGAAATTATTATTCAAGTTTCCAGAGATTTGTATCCTAATGATTATCACTTAATAAGACCTAAAATATTAAGTCTTCATACATGGGTTGGGTATGATGTAGACGGAAGAGGGGATATTTTTTGGAATAATTCCTTTTCAAAAAGAATTAAAGTGAAATTAGAACAGCTGGAACTTTATTCTAATAAAATAAGTATTTTACAAAAAAAAAAAAATGATGAATTTGTTGTACCAATCCTCAAAGCAATAAGAATTGAAATTGATACCGCAATAAAACACAATAAAAAAATATTTAATGTATTTTCTGATAAAGACTTTTTCAACCACCTCGAAAGACTAGAATCAATTTCAATGTACATGTTTAAAAATAAAAAACATCTTTTAACCAATGATAAGTTATTAGTTGAGAAACTCGATAAAATCATTAAACATTACTCTTCAAAAAATACAAAAGTATCTAAAAGTCTTTGTAACGATTTTTTACTATTTAGAATTGAAATTGAAAATTTTGGCTTAGGATTAGGTAGAACTCAAATTAGGTTGAATGCCAATCAACTTAATAATGCTATTTCCAAAGAGATTGACTTAAGTGGTGATCCAGAAGATCCGTCAAACAAAAGAACTTATTTGTCAGCAATTTCAAAACTAATTGATAAGGCAAAACCTGTAAAAATCAATTTTGGGAGCATTTTAGAGGAAAACATGAATGCCAGAAGATATTTCATGGTTATAAAACAAATACTAAAATACATTGATGAAAATCAAAGTATAAGGTTTTTGATCGCTGAATGTGATTATTCCTTAACTGTTATGACAGCTTTGTATTTTTCAAAAATATTTGATGTTGAAGATAAAATTGATATATCTCCACTTTTTGAAACTGAAAGAGGATTATCAAATGGACATAACGTTATTAATACTCTTTTAAAAAATACTCACTTCAGAAAATATTTAAACTGTCGAAAAAAACTTTCTATTCAAACAGGATTTTCAGATGCTGGGAGATATATTGGGCAGTCAGCTGCAGTACTTTACATAGAAAATCTTCAAAGAAAAATTGCAAAAAATTTATCAGAAAATAATCTTCCAAATGTTAAATTACTAATTTTTAATACTCATGGTGAGTCAATTGGTCGAGGTGGACATCCAATGTCTTTGAATGACAGATTAAACTATGTAAGTTGCGAGTATACGAGAAAAAAACTTGAAAGTTGGGGAATAGATCTTGTACAAGAAATGAGTTTCCAAGGAGGTGATGGTTATCAATACTTCATGAATTTCGAGCTCTCATTTGCTTGTGTATCAAGAATTGCCGAATTTTGCCTTGCAAGCGTATCTGCTTCAAATACAGATCCATTATATGATTCTCAGGATTTTGGAATTGAATTTGTTAATACTATCAAACTTTTTAATACAGAAATCATGGATGACCCTAACTATGCAACTCTTTTAAACATTTTTGGTTCAAATATAACGCATTCAACAGGTTCAAGATCTGTGAAAAGACATGTTGATGGTTCATTTAAAGCATTATCCTTTCATCCTAGTCAGACTAGAGCGATCCCACAAAATACCGTTCTTCAACAATTAGGTATGCTTGCCAATACTCTCGGAGGAGTAGGAAAGTTTTTAAGAAAGGACGTAAATAAGTTCAAAAACTATTATAATAAGTCGCAAAGATTTAAAAAAATAATGGATATTGTTAAATATGCTTTTGCATTTAGTGATATAGAAGTTTTGAAAGCATACATAGATTGTTTTGATCCAGGAATGTGGCTTTCTTGGTCGACAAGAACTGTTGATTCAAAACGAAGTGAAAACATGGTTGAGGTAGCAAATTTACTTGAGAAATTTGATGTTCACTGGAGATTAAATAAAATTTATAGAAAACTTCATCAAGAGTATATGGATATAAGAAATTGGGTTTTAGGTAAAAAATTAAGTGGAAGGATAGCTGTTGGTAAAGGTAGAGTTATAGAAAAGGAAATTAGAGATGAATTATTATTAATGCATGGAATAAGAGTTGCAATTTTTCATGAAATTTTCTTACTTTCTGTTAAAATCCCAAAATTTAGTGATCAAGCAGGTACTTCGAGAGAAGAAATAATTGCAAAACTTATAAGATTCGATGTGCTCGGAGCTGTAGAGAATCTTCGTAAAATTTTTCCCACAGACCAAGCGGTAAAAACTGTTAAAAGTGATTTTGGTGAGTCTTCAAACTACATAAATGAAGCTAATATTAATTACACGGAAGAAGAAAGAACAATTTTTAAACAACTAGAAGCACTTTATGAATGTACAAGACGAGTAAGTACCGGAATCACTCATTTCATAGGCTCTGTAGGATAACTTTTTTTTTTATTATTATAATATTCTTCAATTGATAATATTTCTTCCTCTGATAAATTCAATTTTTCAGACAGCTTGTTTAATTCTTCTCTTTCTTGTTGATCAATTACATTATCTTTTAGCATAAATTTTAATTGATTCTCATATTTCTGCTGGTTTCTTCTTGAATATTCGGTAAATGCAGATGCCAGAATGCCAGAAGGCAAAGCAACCGTTCCGATCCCAAGAATGATTATCAAAGAACCAAAAAATTTTCCTGCTGGTGTTATTGGAAAAGTGTCGCCATATCCTACCGTTGTTAGTGTTACAATAGCCCACCACATTGCTTGGGGTATACTTCCAAATTTATCTGGCTGAACATCTTTTTCTACTAAATACATTCCGCTTGAAGATATAATCAAAACAATAAATAAAATAAAAAATGCAGCTCCGAAGGAACGTCTTTGATCCCAAAGAACGGATAAAAGACTGTTAATTGAACCTGAATATCTAGAAAATTTTAGAAGTCTTAGTATTCTTAAAACCCTTATAAACCTGAGATCAATAGAAGGAAAAAATATGGTCATAATACTTGGGAGAATAGCTAATGCATCAATAAGAGCTGGAAAACTAAAAATATACTTAATTCTTTGATTCAATGATGATTCATGTTTCTTATCTTCGGTACATGCCCAGACACGTGCAATATATTCTACAGAAAAGATTGTTACAGAAAATATTTCAAAAGAAACAAAGAAAGTTTTGAAATTTTGGAATAAAATATCAACAGTTTCTAAAATTACGAAAAAAACGTTCAATGAAATAAGGCATACTAAAAAAATATCAAGGTATTTGCTTTTGGTATCATGATCTTGTGCAGGCTCAAGAAGTAACCAGGTTCTTTTTTTTAGTACTTGCCAAGAAACCATTTATTTTTTTGGACAGGTTATTTCTTTTTGGCAAACGTTACCAGGAGCTCCTAAAAATATTTCTTTATTTTTTTCTCCCCTATTCTGAGATTGATATTCACATACGACATCATCCGGAACGATTGTTTCTTTAACAAGTCTACATTTAGGTTGTATAACTATTCTTTTTCTTCTATCGAATGTACCTTCTTCAGGAGCATAAGTTCTTCCAATTGATTCCGTTTCAATTGGAGGAATAAAAATCAAAAAAGATATAAAAACGATTTTTTTTTTATTAATTACCATCTTTTGACAGATTTTTATTTTTTTCTTTTTCAAGGTCTTTCATATCATCAGTTCCAGGTTGATATGCCGTTCCTTGGATTGATTGAGCAATGAAATGATTCATTAATTTATCCGAATTTTTGACATACTCTTCTAATGATTCTTGAATTATTCTTTCAGCTTCGGTTTTACTTTTTGCTTCAATTTCAGCAACACCATCGATAATCCAATGTACTTTAAAAATCATTTTTCTCCCTTCCTACTAAAATATTTTTCTTTTGTATGAATTTCGTTTGCCTCTTTCTGTATTTTATGAATCACATCTTTATCCAGTTTATTCGCCACCCTATCTCTGAGCTTCATCGCTTTATATATACCTCCACTTACTGATACAGAGTACCACAAATATGATTTTTCAAGATTTACTTCTGGTGAAATTCTTTCAAACCAGTATCCTAATTTAAAAGCAGAAATATAATCTAATTTATTTTCAAATTTTTTTTCCAAAATATCTACAACGTTATATGATACTTTTAAAAACACTTTTTCATCGACTTTATCTTTGAGGACATCTATTTTATCTAGGCATTTTTTATTTCCATTAAGAGAACACAACCAAGTATACTTAAGTGACTCAAGATAATCCTGAGTTGTCCCAATTCCCTCAAAAAACATATTAGAGACATTGTAAATTGCATCAGCATTATCTTTTTGTGATAAATTAAAGAAAATAATAAAGGACTTGTCAAAATTTCCATTTTTATAATTCTGAACGCCTTCTGAGTAGTAAATTTCGTCATCTTTAATATTTTCAGAATGAGTTTGTTTAAAAAAAAAAAACAAAAGTAATATTACGATTAAAGATTTCACCGTCCAGCCATCATTACCAGTTGTAAATAAAGTACTCTCAATTTGAACTTTGAGTTAGGACGTTGTTCGTAAACAACAATTCGTGGTCTGTCGGAATTTGGTTTTTGAAACTCAATGGACATATCCTCAGGAAGGTAAACACCATTAAATTCAAGTGTTTTTTGCGGATTTTCTGAAAAATCGTCTTTAAACTGTGAGTCTATCCAAATTCTTGCTAATACTCTTCCCAAAATATCTGGTAAAAATTTTCTCACCTCAGCTTTATTTTTTAAATGATGCAACTTTTCTGTAATATTAATTTCCAGTGGATCATTTTTATTTTCTACCTTTTCTTGAGAAACAGTTATTAGTTCTGTTGATTTAGCTTTAACTGGAAGATTAGCACTATTTTTTTTTTTCATAATACATATGTTATTTTACATAAATAAAAATCATAATTAAATAAATAAATAAATAAATAATTTAAAATAATTTATTTACGTCGTTAATGTAATATGGATTTAAAAGATAATATTTATAAATTTCCTTCTTCTCAGTCAATTAAAGAAAACAGGTATATTCAAATTAGAGACGAAGTTGAAAAATTTTTAACCAATTATGCAATTGAGAGAAAAGACCTATGGGCGGTTGCTCTGGCCGCTGGAAGATTTTCCTCTATGACTCTTGAAAAGATTGATGGCACGGATAAAACCCTAGATTTTTTTAAGAATTGTATTAAGACACAAAAGGAAGCCGATTTAGGAAGTGATTCGGCTAACATTACCTGATATTTTTGCTCCTGAATCAACTGAAAGTGAATTGGTTTTTAATTTTCCGTCTATACTACCTGTTCCAGAAACTTCAAGAAAATCTGCTGTCACTTCGCCTTTTACCATACCTTCTATCTTTAAGTGCTCAGCATTTAGGTTGCCGTCAAAGTCGCTTGACTGCTCAATAACTACTGATTTGGCAATAATATTTCCCTTAAATTTTCCTGCAAGCACAACCTGACTGTTTTTGGCTTCAAGAGTACCTTCCATAAGAAGGTCTTTATTTATGTATGTAAGATCACTCAAATAATATCTCCAATTTAGTCTTCATTTTTAGATACAGACGATGATTCGTTTTCAATTGTTTCTTTATTTTTCTTAAGTTTCTTTTCATCCCAATTATGAACTATTTTACAATTGAGTGCAGCCCCTCTATCCATTTGCAAAGATTTATAGTTAATTTCACCAGCTATAACCGAAGAGTCTGTAAGCCACACTGAATCTGCTTTAATTTTTCCTTGGTAGTTACCGGAAATTACAACTAATTCAGACTGTATGGAACCCTCTAGTGTTGCCGATTTACCAACAGTAATCTTTTCAGACTTAATATCAGCTTCGACTCTACCATTAATCTCAATGGTGGATGCGTTAGATATTTTACCTTTAAAAATTACGCCTTTTCCAATAATTGATTGATTTTCAGCCATATTATCCCTTTGATTTCAAGCCCTTGCT
>PARR01000009.1 GCA_002711625.1 Rickettsiales bacterium
TATTTTTACGTTAACATATAAATAATTTCAAGTATTTAATTTTGAAACAAAATTTAGATTTTTCCAACGATTACCAAAGTTACATGTTAAATAAACATTATTAAATTTATATCAGATTAACAGTGAAATAAGATTCTGTTAATTCTACAATATTATTAAGCACCATTAATTATTAAAGGATATAAAAATGGCTTGCACAAAAACTACGATTTCTGAGATCTCTGTTGGACTTGAAATTAACTCTTAAGCTTACGCTAAAAAGTAATCTGGTTCACAACATCGTTTAAATTAAAGTCAAACTAAATTGTCAGGTTATTTTTGTGTTAAAAAAATTTGATATGCGAAATTTAAAACAAAACTAATAGATAAATTTTTTTTATTTTCAATAACCTGTTCAGTAGATTTTTTCTACATTAGTTCTGTATTAATGTTTATGGATCCTATACACTTATAAGTTCAATTATATCTTTAGAAATTAAAATATTTATTTTTTCTTAATATTTAAGAGTAAATATTAGTGAATCATTAATACAAAANTTTTTTTTGGAAAACTTAACTGGATTATTTTTTACACCCACTTTAAGATTGAATTAAAGGATAATTATTTGGGGTGTCTATATAAAATATTTGGGTCTAATCTATTAAATTTAGATTTCTCAATCCTATTTCAAATTCATAATTTTCTTCAGAAATTCCATAGTTTAATTTGTATGACAAGATTTTTTCGTCTGCAAATACTGTAATAAAATAACAATCGCACAACCCAACTAGGGTTATTTTACAAAAGGTTTTAAGTAAGGCTTACTATTTTCAAACTGAATTTAAAAAAAATAAAAAGGGAAGGCTTCATAAGTTTTATTTANGTTTTGAAATCAAGTATATTTAGTGTTATATTATAACACAAAGGGTTGTGGAACTATGAAAACTTTTAATAAACTGCCAGTAACAGTTTTATCTGGATTTTTAGGTGCTGGTAAGACAACACTACTTAATCATATTTTAAACAATCGCAAAAGTCTTAAAGTTGCAGTTATTGTTAATGATATGAGCGAGGTAAATGTTGATGCAAATCTTATTGAAAAAGGGGGAAGTGATTTGTCCAGAACCGAAGAAAAGTTGGTTGAAATGACAAATGGTTGTATTTGCTGCACATTAAGAGAGGATTTACTTACTCAGGTTGAAGAATTAGCCCAGGAANAAAGATTTGACTATCTTCTCATTGAAAGTACTGGNATATCAGAACCTTTGCCAGTNGCGACAACATTTGACTTTAGAGANNAAAAAGGGAAAAGTCTNTCNGATGTGTCTNNATTAGATACAATGGTGACTGTGGTAGATAGTGCAAACTTTATNAAGAATTATAGTTCAACAGATTTTNTNAAAGATAAAGGTGAAAGCCTTGGGAATGAAGATGAGCGAACCCTTGTTGATCTGCTTGTGGAGCAAGTTGAATTTGCCAATGTTATACTTTTAAATAAGATAGATTTAATATCAGATAATGAATTAAAGATTGTTGAAGGAATTATTAGAGGATTAAATGCAAAGGCAAAAATAATAAAGACCAAGTTATCTAACGTGGATTTAAACGAAGTTATGGGTTCTGGATTATTTAATTTAAATGAAGCTAAGGAACACCCATTGTGGGCACAAGAATTGTACAATTTTAAGGATCACANCCCAGAAACTGAAGAATATGGTATTTCAAGTTTTGTTTATCTTGCACGAGAACCATTCGATCCAAAAAAAATTCATAATTTTTTTAATCAAGAGTGGCCAGGTATTATAAGGGCTAAGGGATTTTTCTGGATTTCGACTCGTCCAGATTATGTNGGTGAAGTTTCTCAAGCTGGGGCNTTTGTTAGACATCAGGGAATTGGAAAATGGTGGACTTCTATACCAAAGGATCGTTGGCCTACAGGATTAGAATTCAAAGCCATCGTTGATAAATATTGGGACAATAAATTTGGAGACAGACGACAAGAAATTGTTTTTATCGGTTTGAAAAATGAAATGAATGAAAAAAAAGTTAGAGAACAACTAGATTCATGCTTAATTAAGAATTATCTAGCTTCTCCTAATTCATATAAAATATTAGATGACCCTTTTCCAGATTGGTTTCAAAATCTTAAAAAATCTGACTAGAATAATTATGCAAGATTATGAAGATATTAGAAACAAGCTAGTTGGTTTTAGAACTGAGGAAGAACATATAAAAATTNTTAAAAGGACAACTCCGTTAAATTCAAAAATTTTTTTCAACAAAATAATGGATTCTTTTACATCCATGAGCGGTTTTGTAAGTTTAACAAACACAAAAGAAGATATCCTAGAGATATTTGGAGATGTATTAGCATCAGAAATAGAATCTAACCCTTTTTATGATATATGGCTGAATGATATGGTATTGATNTGTAAAATTTTCTGTAATTTTGTTTTAGAGGATAAAATTAGTTTTTGGATCGGAACTAAAAGAAGTTGTAAACGATATCACGTTGATATGGTTCCTTTTAGATTATTGGTTACTTATTCAGGACAGGGCACTGAATTGTTACCTGATCATGCTGCAAACAGAATAGCATTTGATGAAGGAAAACCTAATNAAGAAATTATTAAGGATAAATCTGCCTTGAAATTTTTAGACCAATGGGATATTGCTATTTTCCGTGGAGGNAAAGATGGAATACTTCATCGCACNCCGGATTCAGCACTTAATAATGGAAAATCATTATTAATGCGCCTAGATGACTCTTCTTTTTTAAGAGAAATAAACAGAATAAATAATGTTGCATAAGTTTTAATTTTATTTGAAACATCAATATTTTTTTAAAATTAAATATGAGTAGAGTTTATTAAGCTTCGCAAATCTTAAAATATTTGTTAACAAGTATTATTTCAAAAGTATTTTTATGCAANGAAACATCTGGTTAAGAGATGTGATCATAAAGTTATTTGTAGAAACAAAGTAAATAAAACTCCTGAAGGTTAGTCAATTTTATTAGATGAATATTGAGTTCCAAAGTGAAGAGTACAAAAAAGTTTTTATTATTATGACGACTATCAGTTGGCTTTAAATTCTTGAAGATGAGANAAAAAAAGTTAAGGGAATATAACAATTTTAGGGTTTGAGATTTTTGATAAAATGATACCAGTTAAATTTCATTACATTTTAATATTTACATTATTTAGTTAGGAATTTCTATCTCTTTATTAATGGCAAGAAGTCTAAATTTTCCTCCGGCATGTTTGTTATATTTCTTTAACAGTATTTCAAATATACTTNCACTCAAATGNGTTATTTCTATTCCAACGGCTATTTGTGGATTAATTTCTAGAATATGAGCNAGTGCTGCTCTTATTGTTCCCGCATGNGTAATAACTATAACATTATTTCCATCCGGTGTACTAAGATTCNTGAGCCAATCTGAAACTCTTTCACACTGTTTTAGAAAACTTTCNCCATTGGGTGGAGAAAAATCTGGCGAAATAAATGANAAATTATGCNTTTTTTTATTTTTTATCTCACNCCATACTTTGGAAATTTTTTGTCCTGCCCAATCACCATAGCTCTGTTCTACCAATTTCTCTTCTTGATTAATTTCAGAATATGAAACGTATTTTGACAAAATTGTTGCTGTTTGAACTGCTCTTCTTAAGGGGCTCACATACCAAATGCTTTTTGAAGGTAAATAGTAAGCTAAACTTTTAAATCTGCTTTTATCAATAATCGCACAGGGATTATATTTTGGAAAATATCCCTTAACTTGCTTAACTGGTGCATGTCTAATAAAAAAAATTTTTCCAGAATTCATTATATATTTTAATTAATTACAACTATGATTCCTAATAAAAATGCGATCTCACCTAAAAATGATATCGCACCAAGAATATCCCCAGTNAATCCTCCTAATGCAACTTTAGACTTTTTTCCCAAAATGAATACAATAANTAACATAAAAATAATGCCAAGAAAAATACNATAAAGTGGAAAANTAAAGTAACATGGAANAATCCAAATTATTGTCGCAATAAATACATTCTTGATTGATACAACCCCAATTATATTTCCAGTTTTAGCAAACTTAGAATTTCTAAAAAAATTTCTTGCAACAATAATTGCTAACTTTCCAGATGCAAAACCAATCGAAAGTATACTAACTAATGAATATCCTGCTTCTACTAAAGACAGCATTATGCCAAATCTTGAAAGAAAAGCTAGAATTAGTGCACAAACACCATACGTTCCAAGCCTACTATCATGAATTATTTTATTAATTCTATTTGCNCNNCCCCCTGCACCCAATCCATCAGCTGTATCAGCAAGACCGTCCTCATGAAAAGCACCAGTTATTAGTACACTTACAGTTATAGAAAATATACAAGATAAAAAAGTTGATANTCCAATAAAAATGAAAAAATCACCNGNAATACCTGAAAAAAAACCTATTANCAAGCCAANCAATGGAAAGGCCCAAGCAGCTCTTCTAAAATCTGGAGCTTTGTTTGAGAAATATGACCAATTAACTGGAATTCGTGTGAAAAACATCAGCGTTGCTACAAAATCAATTACATATTTGTTCTTTATTAAAAATTGCATAATTANTNTTTTTTGCTAACTTTAGCTTCGGAAAATGTTGACATGCCATTATGGGTTACGATAGCAGATTTTAAAATCATTGTCGCTATCACTGCACCACTTGCCTCTCCAAGTCTTAATTTTAAATTTAATATAGGGTCTTTTTTAAGTTTCCTTATTATTCCTAAATGACCTGGTTCGGTAGACAAATGGGAAATTAGACAATGGTTTAGAATATCTTTTTTAAATATTGTCAATGGGGCAGCAGAAGCTGTTGAAATAAAACCATCTAATAAAACAGGAATGCCATAAAGTCTAGCAGCAACTATAGCACCAGCTATGGCAGCCATTTCTCTTCCCCCAAATGCTGAGAAAATTTTTTCAACTTTATCAAATTTTTTACCATGCAATGCTAGACCACGAGTAATAACTGAAATTTTTTTTTTGAGGTTTTTACTCTTCAATCCAGTGCCTAACCCAGTCCAACCATCCACCTTTTGATTAAATAAAGCACATGAGATTGCTGTTGCGGAAGAGGTATTTGAAATCCCCATTTCGCCTAATATTAAAAGGTCTATGTCATTAGGGACGCAATCAAACCCCTTTTGCATTGCTAATTCTGTTTCTGCTAAAGTCATTGCCGATTCCTTGGAAAAATCTTTTGTAGGTTTTTCAAGTTCAATTGGTTCTACAGATAATTTAACATTCGCTAATTTACACAACTGATTAATTGCTGCACCACCATCTTTAAAATTTTTTACCATCTGCCCAGTAACCGCTTGCGGATAAGCTGAAACACCTCTATTTGCTACACCATGATTAGCTGCAAAAACCAAACACAATGGATTGTTTATGGTCGGGGTTCTTGTACGCTGCCAACCAGCCATCCATATAGCGTATTCCTCTAATTTACCAAGACTACCATTCGGTTTAATTAAATTGTCTTGTCTATGTTTTGCACAATTAGCAAAATAATTACTAAAATGTTTTAATGAAATTTTTCCATTTAAAATTTCTTTAATACTTTGGTGACTCATAATTTACAAACTAAGTAGGACACAACTAATTGACACTATTCAAGGGGTATAAGTTTTTCAGTTCCCATTTCCTTTTTGACAATTCGTACTGATATGTTTCTATTTCAATATTAATTTTATTAACACCGGAATCAATGTCGCATGTTGTTCTTAATGGTCCTCTTCCATAATCAGTATTTATTGGTTTTAAGATTGAATCAGAAACTAGTATTGGATTACACTCTGGTTTGTTTTTCATAAACTCTTTATAATAATTCATTGCTATATTTGGTGCTCCATTAAGTTCACCAAAACTTTCAAGTACTTTTTTATCCTTCGGTTTTGGCGAATTATCAATTAAATCTGTAACAAATGGTCCTGGTTCAACAATAACTGAATGAATTTTGAATCGAGAGAGTCCGTATCTATAAATTTTAGCGAGTGCTTCAACAGCAAATTTACTTGGATTATATGTGCTTAGGTGAGGAAAAACTATTCTTCCAGGAATAGACGAGATAGTAATATAAAGACTATTCTTTCTTTTCTTCATAAATGGCAAGAATTGTTTAAAAATTCTAGCTACACTTAAGTAGTCCACATTCATCTGCTTTTCTAATTGAGGTATCACAAACTCTTGGGCTAAGGCAACTTTTTTTATCCCAGCATTATTTACAATTACATCAATCTTACTAAACTGCATCAAAATTTTTTTAAATTCTTTTTTAACCGATATACAACTTGATACGTCTAGTTCCTTAATTATGACATTATCACCAAAATTTTTGATTTTTCTTTCAACATTGGAATTTTTTTTTATGTTTCTCATTGATGCAACTATTTGAAACCTTTGTTTTGATAATAATTCAACTGTAGATTTACCAATATCCAAGATGGAACCAGTAATAAAAATTATTTTCTTTAAATCATTCATTTTTTAAGAATAAAAATTTATTTTATACTTCACATTTCTTAATGCTAATAAAATTAATCAATTAATTAAATAGTATTAAAAAATTTAAGTTAAAAGTTGTTTATAAAAATAAAAATGTGTTGATGAATAAGATTTTATAAAACATTACTGGTACATGTACGATTTTTGTAAACTTTTATGTAGATTTTATTGTCTTTTTGAAAATTTAAGAATCTTCATTACCGAACTTACATTAATTATACAAATTATAATTCCAACGATTATATCTGGCCAAATCGATGGATGAAAAATTGTTATTAATCCAGCTACAATCATTGATGTATTGGCTATAACATCATTTTTTGCTGATAGAAAAGCTACAAATATTAAGTTACTATCTTTTTCTCTGTAGTTTGAAAGAATAAGTGCACAAATAAAGTTTGCGATTAATGCACCGATAGAAACATATGTTAAAGCAAATGCATCTGGAGCTTGTTTAAACAATAATTGTTGCCAAATTGTTTGCAAAGAAAGTATAGCTGGAATAAGCATAAAAAAGGATAGAACAAAAGGTAAAATAAATGTTTTAGATTTTTTACTTTTTATTGAAAGATAAATTAACAAATTAATAAATATATCTTCTAGAAAATCAATTGAATCTGCAAATAATGTAACAGAATTGATTTTATGAGCATAGAAACTTTCATAGAAAAAATAAAATAGATTTATCTGAATAACTAAAATTAGGTTTTGTCTAATTGATTTATTTTTCACCTTTCCACAATATTAGATTTTTCAAATTAAATATTATATATCATTGAAATTATTATTGTTAAATTAAGTATAAGGAAAAATAAATGAATTTAGAGATTATCGATTGGATAATAATTATTATATATTTAATTCTATTATTATATCTTTCTTTTTATCTATCTAAATATCAGAAATCTAAACAAGATTATTTTATATCTGGAAGAAATGAAAATTATGTAGGACTTGCAATTTCTGTAATTGCAACTCAATGTTCTACAAACAGCATATTAGGTGCACCTGCCTTTGTCGCTTTTACAATTGGTGGCGGGTTAATTTGGCTTCAATATGAGTTGGCTGTTCCTCTATCAATGATCATTATAATGATCTTTTTATTTCCTTTATTCTACAGACTGAAAATAATCTCGGTTTATGAGTATCTAGAGAAAAGATTTGATCTCAAAACTCGTTTAATTATCAGTTGTCTGTTCCAATTTATTCGAGTTTTTGCCACAGCCGTTACCGTATACAGTGTAGCAATTATTATTGAGCTAATTACAGGGCTTAGCTTTGTTTATGCAGTTTTAATATTAGGGTTAATAACTATTATCTATGACGTTCTCGGAGGAATAAAAGCAATTGTTTATAGCGATGTAATCCAAATGTTTATTCTTACGGTAATTCTTATTGGAGTTTTAATTTTCTTAATAAACAGTCTAGGTGGAATATCTAACATGTTGGAGTTATTTCCAAATGAAAGACAAAATAAAGTTAATTTTTCTCAACATGGTTTTGGCGACAGCGAAGATTTTGCCTTTTGGCCGATGCTAATTGGTGGTTTTTTTCTATATATATCATATTATGGATGTGATCAAAGCCAAGTTCAGAGAGAGCTTTGTGCAAAAAATCAATCTGAAGGACAGAAAATCTTTTTTTTAAATGGTCTATTCAGATTTCCTCTTGTTTTATTGTATTGCTTTATTGGTGTTGGAATAGGGGCATATTCAGAAATCGACCTAAACTTTATTCCTAGTTTGCCGACAAATAATGATTTACCAAATTATAATCTGGCAGTGCCTATTTTTTTAATTCAAAATTTACCACCCGGTATAGTTGGGGTGACATTAGTTGCTTTATTTGCTGCAGCAATGTCCTCTATTGACTCAGTACTGAACAGTTTATCAGCAGTAACGATGGAGGACATAGTTATACGATTTAAACTAAATCAGCATTGGTCAGAAAAAAAAAATCTTTTTATGTCTAGACTAATAACATTTTTATGGGGAGGGTTAGCTATATTAATGGCTTTTTTTGTAGATGATGTGTCAAGTAATGTACTTATTGCGATTAATAAAATAGGATCATTGATAAATGGTCCAATTCTTGGCGTTTTCCTACTTGGTGTATTAACTAAAACAGTCAGCGGAAACAATGTTTGTGTTGGATTAATTATAGGATTCTTTTGTAATTTAATTTTATGGATTTTTTTTCCTGAAATATCATGGCTTTGGTGGAATGTGATTGGATTTGTATCAACATGTTTACTTGCTTTAATTTTAAGCCTAAATTCTTTAAATTATAATGTTAAAGACTACTATTGGTCACTAAATTTAATAAATGATGAGGGTTTAAACAAAATATGGGTTGTTAGATATATTATACTTCTTGTATGGTTTTTATTAATATTTATTTTTTTAATTTTGACTTAAAATAATCAAGTTGATGGAAGTTTTAAATAACCTAGGTTATGGAAGAGGTATAATGCTTCTATTATTTTTAATAGGAGTTATTCTTTATTATTGGTTTAAAAAATAAAAAAAGGAAAATGTAAATTTTTGTTATTTATTTTATGAATAATGTAATTTCATATAATAAATTTGATAAATATTTTTTTCTAAATATATTTACTAATATGAAGTTNAAATTTTCAAAAATTAATGATTTTTTGCCGGAATTTAACGGGTCAAATTGGCTTATTAGAATACCTCTTTCTATAGTTTTTATTCAACAAGGANTTAGTAAGTTGCCAATTGATCTTACTACCGCTGAGTCCTACGGACTAAATATTATGATATGGAAAATCGTTATATTTTCCGAAATTTTTTCGGGAATAGGATTATTANTNGGAGGCATCTTTAAAAAGTTAGCNTTTATTTCAATTATTGGTGATTTATTAACAAGGTTTTGTGGGGCNACCATTGCTGGCATAATAACCGGTGTAATTTTGATTAGTAAACATAATAGTTTTCTTGATATAATATTATATGACCAATTTCATTTAATGCTTTGCTGTGGTGGGTTGTTTTTTTTCTTTAGAGGAAATAGAGTAAGATAAACTCATTTATCTTTTAGAAATTCATTATTCTTGAAAAAACCAGTCTTTTTAAAACCTTCAGAAGTAGTTAAAACTCCTTCTCCATTAAACATATTATTTTCGAATTCACCTATGTAAATGTCACCATTAACATGAGTGAATTTTCCTTTNCCTGATCTTACTCCAAATTTAAATTCTCCAACATAAATATCGCCATTAGATAATGTTTGGGTTCCTTTTCCNTGCGGCACNTCATTCTTATATTGGCCTTCGTATTTATCTCCAAATGAAAATTTAGCTTTACCGTATCCATCAAACAATCCATTTTTAAAATCGCCCACATATTCGTCACCATTAGAAAAATAAAAATGTCCTTTTCCATTTTGAACACCATCTTTAAAATCTCCTTCATAGCGGTTCCCATTGATATAAAGATAAGTCCCTCTTCCCTCATATTTATAATTTTTAATTTCTCCGACATATTTTTCACCATTTCTGTGATTTACGGTTCCAAAACAATGTCTGCTAAAATCACCTTCACAATTTGGAAGACTCAAAACGATATTTGGGTGCATGACATAAATTGTTATTAGAAAAAAGAAAGTGATTTTTTTCATGTATTCCTTATACATTTCTTTAAAATAAGTTGTCTATTGATTAATTTTTTTTTGTTAAGAATTTAATTCCTTGCTCAATTCCTTTAAGAGAAAGTGTAACCATTCTTTTTAAGAAAATTGTATTTATAATATTCGTTGATTCTGAAAAATGCCAGTATTTCTTTGGTAAGGGATTAATCCAAAGGTAGGATGGCCATTGATTGATTGCTCTTTCTAGCCAAACCTTTCCNGTTTCTTCATTAAAATGTTCATTGCCTCCTCCATGAGAAAGTATTTCATAAGGACTCATAGATGCATCTCCTACAAAAATACACTTATAATCTTTTCCATATGTTCTGAAAAGCTCAAGTGTAGAAAACTTTTCTTCCCATCTTCGTTCATTATTTTTCCAAATATTCTCATAAAGGCAATTATGAAAGTAAAAATATTCTAAATTTTTAAACACATTTCTAGTTGCTGAAAATAATCTCTCAACTTTTTCAACGTGAATATCCATAGATCCCCCTACATCTAGAAATAGTAAAACTTTAATAGAATTTTCTTTTTCTTTTCTTGTTTTAATATCTAAAAAACCATTTTTTGCTGTATCATGAATTGTATTTTCAATATCTAACTCATACTCAACTCCAGTTCTTGCCCAGTGTCTTAATTTTTTTAAAGCAACTTGCATTCCTCTGTTATCAAGCTGAGCAGAATCATCGAAGTTTTTAAATAATCTTTTATCCCAAACTTTTACTGCTTTACGGTGAATACTTTTTTCCTGACCAATTCTAATTCCTTCAGGATTATAACCGTATGCTCCGAATGGAGANGTGCCGGATGTACCTATCCATTTATTTCCTCCCTGATGCCTTTTCTTTTGTTCTTCGATTCTTTTTTTNAAAGTTTCCATAAGTTTCTTAAAACCACCGAGTGATTTAATTTTGTTAATTTCTTCCTTNGTAAAATATTTATTATAAAGTTTCTTTAACCATTCNTTAGATATTTCTGATTTTTCAAAAAAATCGACAATATCAATTCTTTCAATTGCATTAAAAAACTCGCTAAATACTAAATCAAACTTGTCAATATTTTTTTCATTTTTTATTAAACAAGATTTAGCAAGATAATAAAATTTCTCGACGTCATAACCTGGCACACCCCTATCAAGAGCGCTTAAAAATATGAAAAATTCATTTAAAGAAACTGGGATTTTTTCATTTTTTAATTTTAAAAAAAAATCTAAAAACATAAATTATTCATTTCTTCTAGACATAAAAGCTAATTGCTCAAAAAGTTGGATATCCTGCTCATTTTTTATCAGTGCACCATGCATCTTTGGAAGAATATCATTAGATTTTGATCTTAAATCAGATGGTCTTAAATCCTCCACTAGAAGAAGTTTAATCCAATCAAGTGCCTCTGAAGTAGATGGTTTTTTTTTTATGCCCGGAACATCCCTTATTTCAAAAAAGATCTTTAGTGCAGCATCTAAAAGAGATTTCTTTATATCTGGAAAATGAACCTCAACTATCTGCTTTAAAGTATCCAAATTAGGAAATTGAATATAATGAAAAAAACATCTTCTTAGAAATGCTTCTGGGAGTTCTTTTTCATTATTTGAGGTAATTATCACTATTGGTCTTTTATTTGCTTTAACAGATTGTCCAGTTTCATAAACAAAAAACTCCATCTTATCTAATTCTTGAAGAAGATCATTTGGAAATTCGATATCTGCTTTGTCAATTTCGTCAATTAAAAGTACCGATTTTTTTTTTGATTCAAATGAATTCCATATTTTACCTTTTTTTATGTAGTTCGAAATATCGTTTATTTTCTTATCACCTAATTGACTGTCCCTTAACCTACTAACTGCATCGTACTCATATAGTCCTTGCTGAGCTTTAGTAGTAGATTTGATGTTCCATTCAATTATTTCTAACGTTAATGCGTTTGAAACTTGCCTTGCAAGCTCGGTTTTTCCTGTACCTGGCTCACCTTTTACAAGAAGTGGCCTTTCTAATGCAATTGCTGCATTTACGGCCATAGCTAAATCTGCTGTGGATACATAATTTTTTGTTCCTGAAAATTCCATATTAAGGATTCCTTATCTTTAAATAAATAAAAGTTTTATTTTAACTATATACTAAATAAATAAGTTACAATTTCTAGTCAGAAAAAAATGACTTGCAAATTGTCAATCATCAGAAAATGTTTGATGATTTAACCTTCAAGAAAAAAAACCGAAAAGTTTACTAAATTAAAAAACAATAAGACTAATAGGTTAGTAATTATGACTTTTTTCTTTTTTGATAATTCACCTTTTATACATTCATTTTCTTCAGAACATTCACATTTAATAATATTCTGGAAGGATATGAAAAAAAAAACTAGAAGTGTCAGATTAAAAATAAGAACGTAAATTTCTAAATTTTCATACCAGCTCAAATTTTGTTCAAAATTAACAATATTTAAGTGCGTAGTTACACCGATTAATCCAAGGCTAAAAGGGAGAGCACAACATAGAAAATGGGGCAAACAACAGACAAATATTAAATAAGTAGAGTATTTATACAAAAAATTTCCAAATATTAATAAAAAACTTTTAACATAATGTTAAAACTCCTTCCAGGGAGTTGTACAGTTTCTTTTTTTGACTCTAAGTGACTCCTCCCTACTACATCTAAAATATTGAGTGCGGTTAACATGAAATAGCCATTTACATTAGCATAAGAAAAATCTTTTGTTATATCAAAATCCAAGCGAGAGTGACCACCTGTTCTAGTCTGAAACGGACCCAGAAAACCTTTTGTGAAATAGTGATTGTAAGTTAAATTAGAGTCTAAATCATCTCCCATTAATTGCAAACCAAAGCTACCTTTTGACTGAGGAACTCTAGATATCGCTTTATCGGTTGACGTTTTATATCCTTTAATGAAATCGCCAGTAAAATTTGTAAAGAAATCAAAGTTACTTAGTTCAGTTACTTTGTATTTACCCGATAATTCAACACCGGTGAATAATGCATTATATTGTTCGTGTATTACATTGTTAAAATCCTCGCCTTCAACAGCAACGGTAGTTCCATCTCTGTCTGCAGCTATGAAATCTTCAATATAATTGAAATAAGTTTCAACATGAATTTTGCTAGTATCTTTTTTATAAATATTTCCTACAGAGAAATTGTAAGACGTCTCTGTGGTAAGTGTATTTTCTCCATTTTCAAAATTTTCTAAAGCATGGTGGGGTCCGTTTGAAAAAAGTTCAACTGGATTGGGCGCTCTTTGTGTAAAGTCGAAACCAACAAAACTAGTATTGTTGTTAAAAAATTTATTTTTGACAGTTGATGAAATGGAAACTGGAAAAAAACCTTTTTCGAAATTTGTGTTCNTTAAATTAACAGATTCAAAACGAGCACCCATGTCAATGTCGTATGAGTTGTATTGAAATTTTTCAAGAATAAATAATCCATAACTATTAGTTTTTGTTGTTGTAAGATGACTTTCTTCCGCACCTATAGCTCCTTGATTATGATTTTGAAATTGAAATCCAATTAGACCTTCAGAATTGTAATGGTATAGTGAATTATGGTTTAAGGATGCTTTAAAGTCATAAGTGTCATTAAAAAACATAATGTTGTGATTATTACCGTCTTTTGTTCTTTCTGCGTGATTATATTCTGAAACGGTTGCTTCAAAATTAGCCTTATTAAGGAACTTATTACTTAGCGCTATACCAGATTTAAAGTTTATTGTATTTCTTGTTGGGTTTATTGAAGTTAAATTTTCTTCTCCTTCTGACCCAGGAAGATCATAAACAGCTTCTAACTTGTCTAAGGAAAAACCAACAAAATTATTTCCATCATTATATGTAAGCCCGATTCCCCCTGATGTGGAAAACTTTCCAGATTGAGGTTGCTCATTAGATGTATTGGCTAGTCCGTATGACCTTGAATCTAAAAAACTTCCCATACCTCTTATAGAAAAATTTCCTAACGATTTGCCAAACTTTAGGGCAGTTTTAAATTCATTTCCTGATGTACCATACCCAAAATTAGCTTGAATATCCTGTTCTCTAACTGGTTTGTCAACAGCAATTAAGGGATTGATGATGTTAACTACTCCAGCAAAAGCATTGTTTCCATATAATAAAGTTGCGGGCCCCTTAATGATTTCAACTTTGTCAATTAACAAACTATCATAACCAACTATGTGATCCTCACCGAATTCAGATACATCAGACAAGGAGCTACTATTTTGCAGAATTTTAACCCTTGAGTTTGACATACCTCTGATTATNGGACGGGACGCATTACCTAGGCTAGATGATGACATTCCGGGCAAATCATTCAACATACCCCCTAAGGAATAATGATTTCTTTTTTCAAGTTCGTTTGATTCCAATAAAATATTACCTCTATCACCATCAAAATTCTGGGTTGGTTTGATTTTTGATGTAACAAAAACATCTGGAGCTACAAAAATACTTTGTAGGTCTTCAGAGTTTACATTTTGAGGTTTTGAAAAAATTAGTGGTAACGAAAGAGATAAAAATAAAAAAAAGTTTTTCATGATTTGTATTATGTTTTGTAAAGTTTAATATAATAGTAGAAATAAAGTTCAAGTGTTATAATATAACACTTGAAGATGNTAAACTCTNATTTTAATATTGTCAATATGAAGAAGAATTTATTAGAAAAAAAAGCTGAAGATTTTTGTTCAAAAAATAGATTTCAATTAACAANCCCTAGAAAATATGTGTTGAAAATTGTAATTGCNAGTAGAAAACCAATCAAAGCCTATGAAATTTTAAAAAAACTAGGAAAAATTCTGGTAAATCCTAAGCCACCGACAGTTTATCGTGCTATTGAATTTTGGCAAAAAAATAATTTTATTCACAGAATAGAAAGTTTGAATTCATATTNTGCTTGTGAAGCTGAACACCTTCATAGTGGTTCCCAGTTTTTAATTTGTGACGATTGTGGAAAAGTTATTGAATCGCATATTTGTGAAATNCCTAAAGTAATAACAGATAAATTAAAAAATAAGACGTTCACTCCTAATAGATGGAATTTAGAAATTAGCGGGTCTTGCAATGAATGTTCTTAGATAATTGAACGTAATGATATATTTCTGTGTTTTCTNATAAAATAGGAATAATTTTAAAGTAATGTTATTAAAAGTAGAANATCTAAAATTTAAGTTCAACAAAACATTTGTTTTTAAAAGTTTAAGCTTTACCGTTAAAAAAGGAAAAAACCTTCTNATTCTTGGTCCATCGGGCTCTGGAAAAACAACTTTGTTAAATATTTTGGCTGGNTTACTGAAACCATTTTCTGGAAATATATTTTTTAACAACCAAAATCTATATCAACAGAATGAAAAACAAATTGACAAAATAAGAGAACAAAACTTCGGTTTTATATTTCAAAATCTAAATCTCATAAGATATCTTAATGTAGAACAAAATATACTTTTGGCTAATAATTATGCAATAAAATCTGAAGTGGAAAGTTTAATTTCAAATCTAGGAATTTTTTCAAAGAAAGAACAGCTCGTNAGCAATATAAGTTTCGGGGAGAGACAACGTACTGCAATTGCCAGAGCTGTTATCAACAAACCAAAAATAATTTTTGCAGACGAACCAACTTCAGCATTAGATGATGTAAATACAGAAAAAGTAATGGATGTACTTTTTGAACGAACAAAAGAATTAAAATCAAGTTTAATCGTATGCACACATGACAGTAGGATTAAAAAAATGTTTAAAGATATTTTGGAATTATAGAAATGAGTGACATAAAATTTATTTTTTATTCTCTTATGTCTCGAAAATTAAATACTTTTTTGTCTATCCTTCTAACCTCTTTTGGAGTTTCCATTGCATTACTTATATCTCAATTTTCTGAACATATTGATAATAGATTAAAACGAGATGGGAAAAATATAGATATAGTCGTGGGAGCCAAAGGAAGCCCTCTTCAACTCGTATTATCGTCATTATTTCATATTGATATTCCAACTGGGAATATACCTTACGATAAAGCAAAGAACATAATGAAACATTCTCAAGTNAAAACAGCAATACCCCTTGCACTTGGAGATAATTGGAAAGGCTATAGAATTGTTGGAACATCTTATGATTACCTTAGACACTACGATGCTGAAGTAAATTTAGGGAAATTGTGGGAAAAAAATTTTGAAGTNGTAGTTGGATCTTCNGTAAATCTTAATATNAATNAACAGTTTGTAGGTTCGCATGGAATAATTGAGGGNGGGAGTAGTCATGATAATGAAAAATATTNAGTTGTNGGTGAACTTAAGGAAACTGGTTCTGTTCTAGATAGGCTAATTTTAACATCAGTTGATTCAGTTCTTTCTATTCATGANTTAGAGCATTTAAACCATGTGAAAATAGAAGAAAATTCTGAACATGGGGACTCAAAAATTTCTCAAGATTCCNATGATTCAAAGCATTTTCANGACCCTCATGACTCTCACGATTCACTTCTCTCTCATGATTCACATCATTCTGATAACTCATCTGAAAAAAATAAATCACAGCAAAAGAAAATTATTGTTGATAAAGAAAAAGGAACCTCAAAAGTATTAAAAACATTAAATTCACCGGAAATNACGGCTGTACTATTAACAACCAAATCTCCTGTAGCTAATATTAACCTTCCAAGAAAAATAAATTCTGAGAGTTCACTTCTTGCAGCTAATCCAGCATTAGAAATAACAAGATTGATATCAATTTTTGGTTTTGGTTCTAAGAGCTATGTATTTTTTTCATTTTTACTTATCCTTATTGCCATACTTACAATTTTTTCTGGTTTAGCAAGTAATCTGGAAAATAGACTGTCTGATTTAGCTGTATTAAGAGCAATNGGGTATTCAAAGAATCGAATTTTTAAAATTATCTCTCTTGAATGTTTTTTTATNGTCTCAACTGGAATAATTATTGGAACATTATTGNGTNTTCTAGGGTTTAATTTTCTNAGCGATTCAATTTCATCNCTTNNAGANAGTATGGCGAANTTTAGGTTTTNTNTAAGTTTTTTNTNAATAATAATTTCTATATTTTTTGTCGGCATCCTAGCAGGGATTTTTCCTGCATATCAGGGATCAAGAGTAAGTGTTGCCGAACAATTATCTAGAAAAATCTAATAAAAATATTATATGTGAACATGGTTATTCTGTGATTAAAAAAATTTTTTTCTTCATATCATTTATATTAGTTAATCATAAAATAGCATTTGCCATCGACTTGAAAAGTTTAGATGAAGATGAATCCTTATTAGAAGAAAATATTATTTCGTTTGTTGACGATTTTATAACTCTTCCTGAAGGCGGAACCCCCTGGCAGACATTTGGTGAGACTGGTATGAATGAATATGAAATTATTGATGAGGAGGGTTATGAATGGATAGGTTTAAGGCCAGTATTTAAGGAGGACTTGAAAAAACTTGATTCTAAAGAAATATTGGTCCAAGGTTACATGTTCCCATTAGAACAAAGCAATAAACAGAGTCTTTTTCTTTTGGGCCCATTTCCACTTAGTTGTCCATATCATCCGCATACATCATCAAATCTTTTAATTGAAGTTCATTCCAAAAAACCTATTTTATTTTCTTACGATCCAATAAATATTCGAGGAAAGCTAGAACTTGTTCCTCTAGATGACGAGTACAATATTTTTTACAGATTAAAAGAAGCTGAATTATCAAATTGATATTCGTTATTAACCTAATCAGGGGGATGTTTTCCGCTTAACATATTCCAAAAATCTTTATAAAAATCTGTATTAAAATTTCTTAAACTTAAAAAATCTACATGTTGATTTTCATTTTCTGGTTTAACTTTTATTCCCCACAAAGAATTTAAATCATTCGGCAAGGTTCCATATCTAAGATCGGCAATAATGTAATCTAAATCAGGATAAATATAAATATAATCGTTAGCAAAAAAAGAAAAACGTAAAATATCGTTTCTTTGTTCTGATTCTTTACTAAAAGAAAATATTGTGTTTTTATCAATTACTTTAGTTGAGGTTCCAGTTATAAGTTTGGCTTTTTTGGTTAAAGGCATATATACTGCATCTACAAAATACTTTCCATCATACTGGTAAATAGATCGCCATAGAATATTATTACCTATAGTTGGTTTAACAAACAATCTTTCAATCTGGTGAGATCTTTGATTAGCTAAATTAAGAACGTATTTATTAACCATTTGATTTTTAGAGAAGTTATATAAAAGATAAAAAATTGAGAATAATATACCGAATCTTGAAAATTTTGCAGATTTTTTTTTTATACAAAAAAAAAGAAAAATAATTAGAGTTAAAGTAAAAACAGGGTCCACAATCGAAATAATATTCATAGAAATGCGTTTATTACTTAAAGGCCAAAAAAGAGTCGTACCATAAGTAGTACACGCATCTAAGAAACCATGCGTTAACATACCTAAGAAGACGAACGCAAAGATATTTTTAAAATGTAAAGAATTCTTTAAGAAAAAAAAAAGTAAGATTGATACGGTTAATGAACCAAATGGTAAAAAAAAAATTGAATGAGTAAAATTACGATGGTAATCAATTGTTAATAAAGGATCACTCGATGAACGAATTAAGACATCTAAGTCCGGTGATAACCCCCCAATAGTTCCGCAAATAAGTGCAAAACGCATGTTTTTTTTATTGCCAAAACACGTAGCCAAGCTAGCACCTAATATACCTTGAGTGCATGGATCCATTATAAACAATTAATAAGAAATTTACTCTTTTTCTAGACCAATTTCATATAATTCAAAATTCGCTTCTTCTATCTTTCCTGTAACAGCATCAACATCAACTTTGATTTCATAACCTGCTTTAGTTTGAATATCAAACTCGTAAGTAAAAGAACCGTCCATACCAATTTCTCTTTCTTCATTGACAACTTTACCAGGGTGAATTTTGAGTGCAATTTGTTTTGCTTTGTCTAATGATATTTTTGCAGCATCAGAAAAAGTCTTATTATTTTCACTTACTTCCTTTTCAACCTCTATTATAAAACCTTCTTCAGCATTACATTCAACATTATAAGTAAATCCATCATTGATGGATTCTATATCAAACTCATAAATTGGGTCATCACCTTCAATCTTGAATTCTAACTTCCTAGCATGACCTGGTATCGTGTCGTAAGCTTGGTCGAGACAGTGCTCAACTTTTACTATATCATAAAGTTTAATGTCATCTAAATCAGCATTGTCTGAATATTTCTCGTTAGAGTAACCTACAGAAATAAAAAGTAGCAAAAAAGTAAAAAGTTTAATTAAATTCATAATGATAGAGTAATGCATTAAAATTTTTATTCAACTAAACTTTCAATTATCAAGAGTTAAAGGACAATCTAAAGTTAATTTCAAATTTAAGCTTTTTTTTATCTGTTCCTTTACGGTGTTATAAATACATATTTTCTTTCCTTTAGTTTCAAATGAACGAACCAATCCAATTCCCATGGAACCTGAAGAAAATGATTTTTCGTTTTTTATATATTTTTGTTCAAAGTTTTTTTGAATTTTTTCATTTAAAAACAATTTATCTGAAAGGCATATACAAGGTATTAAAAATAGAAAAAAAAAAATACTTAACTTCATTTTAAAATTTTTTTACAGTTAAATAATATTTCCAATTAAGATTATTTCTTCAAAGTTACTTTGATTATACGTAAAGCATAAATTTTTCAAGATAGGTTGATTTTTATATTCTTTCTTTTTTCTTGAAAAAAACTTTTTGGACTTTTTCCATTCCAAATTCGAATAAAATTTTTCTAGTTCAGATGGACATAAAAGATGACCATAAATACGTTCATTAATAATAAAATTATTTACTTCTTTTACAATTAAAGAAGCAAATCC
>PARR01000010.1 GCA_002711625.1 Rickettsiales bacterium
TTAACAATTTCTGCATTTTTAATTTTGCCAAGTGTAGAACTTACAATCACATTAAATCTATTGGGTAAAACTCTTCCAATTGACTCAAATGTCTTTCGGCCCATGATAATTGGTTTATTCAAGGTATAATTTTTAAAATGCTCAAGATCATCTTTTAATCTCCAGGGTAAATCGTTATTTATACCGATTAGGTATTTAGAATTCATTGCTACAACAGTAGAAATAATCATACTGCAACTTTAGCTGGGATGTGTGGATGAAACTCATAATTAATAAGTTCAAAATCTTCATATTTGTAATCAAATATATTTTTTTTATCACCAATTTTTATCTGTGGTGCCTTAAGAGGTTTTCGTTTTAGTTGCTCCTCAGCTTGTGCAATGTGATTATTATAAAGATGAGCATCGCCCAAGGTATGAATAAATTCACCTACCTTTAAATTACAAACATTGGCAATCATGTGAGTTAAAAGTGAATATGATGCAATATTAAATGGGACTCCTAAAAAGATATCTGCACTTCTTTGATAAAGTTGACAAGAAAGAGTGCCTGCTTGGACATAGAACTGAAAAAGAATGTGACAAGGAGCTAAGGCCATATTTGGAATATCAGCAACATTCCATGCACTTACGATATGTCGACGGCTAGCTGGATTATTTTTTATTTGCTTAATTACACTAGAGAGTTGATCAACAATTCTATTTTTCCCCTCCCATTTCCGCCATTGCTTCCCATATACTGGGCCTAGCTCTCCATTTTCGTCTGCCCATTCATCCCAAATCCTTACACCATTTTCTTTTAGATATTTAATATTTGTTTCCCCCTTCATGAACCACAAAAGCTCATGAGCAACGGATTTAAAATGAATTTTTTTTGTCGTAACTAGTGGAAAGGATTCAGCTAAGTTAAAGCGCATTTGATGACCAAAGATAGAAACGGTTCCTACACCTGTTCGGTCGTCTTTTGGTTTTCCATTTTCTTTAGCTAACCTAAGAAGGTTAAGATATTCTTGCATTTTTTATATTCAGGATAAGTACTCCTAATATTAGCATAGGAATGCAGAGTAATTGTCCAGGCGTAATAAAACTAAACAATAAAAATTCATTTCCATAAACAGTATCAGGAGATTTGAAAATTTCTGCGAAAGATCTTGCAAATGCGTATCCAATTAAAAAGTATCCTGACTGGCGTCCAAGCTTATTTGTATGCTTAATAACAAAATTTAAAAATATAAATAACAGAACTCCCTCTAATAGTGCCTCATAAATTTGTGATGGATGTCTCACTAAGCCCTGTGGGTCTGTTGGAAAAATTATGCCCCATGCAACTTCAGTAGGCCTTCCATAGAGCTCAGAATTTATGAAGTTAGCTATCCTTCCAAAAAATAGAGCTATTGGTACTGATGGTGCGATCCAATCCATTATTTGGAAGAATTTCATGTTTTTTTGATAACAAAATATACCTATAGAAATTAGAACTCCAATAAGACCACCATGAAAAGACATACCTCCCTGCCATATTTTGAGAAAATATAAAGGATCCTCTAGTTGCAGGTGCATTTCATAAAAAAGAACATTTCCCAGTCTGCCACCAATAACTGCACCGAAGAACAATCCATAAACAATTATTAAATCACTAACCTCATCTTTTGTAAGGTGGATAGAAAACTTTCCTCTTCTACTTACAGCATGGAGATAAACAAGGTAGGCACCTAAAACATATGAAATACCATACCAATATATGTTAATAGCATCCCCCCAGAAACCACTTATTGGAATTGATATAGCAACCGGATTAATAAAACTTGGATATTCCATATTACGCAAAAAACCAATATAAAAAGACTGGTACTAGTTGAAGAGCATATAATGTTTGAAAAACTTTCTCGTTAACTTTTTGAACCATTTGTGCACCAAACCTTGATGCAAAAGAGCTGAATATGACAATTCCCAAAAAACTTAAAATATTTAAATAACCAAGTGAATAATCAGGCAAACCTTTTTGCTCCCATCCCAGAAAAACATATGAGGTTGAACCAATTAAACTTATTGGAAAGGTACAAATCACTGCAGTACCCACTGATTTTTTCATGGTTTCTCCCATTAATCTTAGAAACGGACCGATAAAGATACCACCCCCAATTCCAAAAGCTGAAGACAGCATACCAACACCTCCCCCAACTGGTACAGTAATATAGGCTGCTAACCCTTTTGAATTTTCTCTATTCTTAATGTTAAAGAACAAACGCATAGAAATTAAAAACATAAACCCTGCAAAAATATTTTTAAATAGTTCTTTATCAATTTCTACTAGGATGTAGGTACCAAGAATTGTTCCGATTGAGATCCCAAAAAATAATTTCCAAAAGATCTCCCAAGAAATTGAGTTATTTTTTTGGTGTACAGATACTGCTGACAAAGAATTTACAATAATGCAAGCTAGGGCTGTTCCAACAGATATAGGAATACTTATTTCATCTGAATAACCGAGTGTCTTATACATTAGATGCAAACAAGGCACTATCACCAAACCGCCTCCAACCCCAAAAAAGCCAGCCATAAAACCTGAGACTATACCAATCAACGGATAAATTAGAAATTCAATCATCTTTTATTTTTCTTACCTCTTTATCACCCAAAGAGATGAGCTTGTTAATTCTGGTGCTAATTGATCCAGAGCCATCAACAAGTTTATTTTTTGCATCATCAAACTTTTTTTGAGTAGTTGCTATGCTATTCCCTAAACTATCCATTGATGACACAAACCCAGCCAGTTTTTCAACAAGCTTTCTTGCTTCTTCATATATCTTAAAAGCTTGTTCGCTTTGTTTATCTATTCGCCACAAATTTTCAAACATGTGAATTGCCATATGTAGCTGTGTGGGACTGAGCAAAGCAATATTTTTTTTAGTTGCATAGTTTATTAGATTCGGATCATACCTAATGGCAATATTGAGTGCATCATCAATACCTAAAAATAAAAATGTCATTCCAGGTGTCTTTAATTCTTTAATATCAGAATATTTTTTTTCTGATAGTTCAGTGATGCGGTCTTTTACTGTTTTTGAATGGGTCTTACCACAATTATCCCTCACGGATTCATCCTCTGCAGAACAATAATCATAATATGCTCTAAATGAAAATTTAGAATCTATAATTAGATTTCTTTCATGTGGCAGATAGACAATTGCATCAGGCCTTTGATCTTTGGTACCTTGTTCACTCTCAACTTTATAGTTTTCTTGCAAGACATAATGGACATTTTCTTGTAAGCCTGAGTTTTCAAAGAGCATTCTAAGTTTCATCTCGCCGTAGTCCCCTTGGGTTTTACTATCACCACGCAGAGCATTGGCAAGATTTGTCGTATCAGAGGTTATTTGGTTGGTTTTCTCTATCAAACCGTCTATAGTTGTTTTCGTCTGTGCATGTATCTTAATCTGTTGGTCAGAACTTTTTCTTATTTGCTCTTCATAATCTTTCATGCGTTCTTTGAGCGGATCTATTATTTTTTCAATACTTTCTTTTGAAGATATCTTGAAATCCTCTTCACGCTTCTTGAATAAGTTTTCAATCGTATCTGATAATTGGTCTGTTTTTGGGTTAGAATCTTTCCCTCGAAAGAATAAAATAATAATTAAAAAAAAACTTAGGACAAGAATAAAAGCAATAACAATTAGTAGGACCATTTCCATATGAGTATTTTAGAACAAATAAAGAAGGAACTCCCTTGGCTTGATGATAATCTTTCATTTGATTTAACAAGAGGTAAGCCATCGGCAGACCAACTTAAGGTGACTGAGAATAATATAGCTAGTCTAGCCCTTCCNTTTGAAATGGATGGTATAGATTTAAGAAANTATGGTGTCCCCGAGGGCATACCATCNGCAAGACAGCTTGGATCTAAAATTTTATCTACACCATTTGAATTAACTTTGGCNCTTGANAACTCCTCATTAACAATNATGCAACAAGTTGTTTCATGTGCTCTACATTTAGGATTTGCGAACATTAAGCTCTCAAAAAAAAGTAAATTTATATGNCCTGTTCCTGGTTATGACAGGCATTTTAAACTCCTTGAAAACTTTGGCATTGAAATGGTGACTGTAAACTTCTCAACAGATGGCCCAAACCTTGATGAAATTAAAACCCTACTTGAAGATGATGCAGTCTCGGGGATAGTTTGTGTTCCACGACANTCAAATCCTACAGGTCATACCTATTCAGACGTAAATATATCAAGCATGTTTGATATGTTTGCCAAAAAGAAAAATAATTTTATGATTCTTTGGGATAACGCNTATGCCTGCCATGATTTAAAGATCACTCCTGAGCAACAACCTGTTATGTCCATAGCAAAAAACTTTAATCTTGAAAATAATTTATTTATAGTTGGGTCAACTTCGAAAATTACNCTTGCAGGTGCAGGCGTAGCATTCTTCTCAAGCAGTGAGTGCAATATAGAAAAGTTTATTGATTACAGAAACTCAATTACTCCAGGACCAAATAAAATTAATCAAGCTCTTCACGTAAACTACTTTAAAAAGGTCAGTCTTGATGCGCAGATGCAGGCATTAAGAGAATTAATTTTGCCAAAGTTTAATCTCACCGAGAAATATTTGACTGAATTGCATGAAATGGGACTTTGTGACTATATTCCTCCTACAGGTGGGTATTTCATATCTTTTGAATCAAGGAAACCAAATGCTGAAGAAATTATTTCTGAATGTGCTAACCTTGGTCTAAAATTGTTGCCCTTAGGTTCATGTTTCCCATATATGCAAGACCCAAAAAAAAATAATATTAGGATCGCACCAACATTCCCGAATCTAGAAGGGCTAGATAAATGTTTACAAATTTTCAGTTCAGTTGTGAAAAAATTGAACTAATTCTTAAATTTTCCTTCCAATATAAATATTAGTCGTAGTCGGCCCAAATTAAATTTGCCGCAACTGACCTGAATGGACGCCAGTTACTTGCAATAGTCGTCATATCCTCAACGCTTGGGCGCTCATTCAGGTTTTTTAGTTTTTTTACACCTTCTTGCAAACCAATATCGTTCTCTGGCCAAATATCAGGACGAGATAAAGAGGCCATAAGGTAGCAATCTGCTGTCCACTTTCCAATACCTTTAAATTTACACAAAAAATCTCTTGCTTCTTCATCTGTCATAGTCGGAATGATAGAGTAATTGAGATTGCCATTAATTTCTTCATTAGCAATCCCTTTTAGATAGGATATTTTTGGTCTACTTAGCCCAGCAGTTCTCAGTTTTTTAGTATCAATTTCTAAAAAATTTTTTGCTGTAAGGTTTTCCATTAATGCACTAGTTTTATTTTTTATTGCCTGCGCAGCTTGTACTGAGACCTGTTGTTCAATAACTAAAAACATAATTCCTGCAAAACCCTCAGGGCGAAGAAAAAAATTTATTTCTTGATTAGGAATAATTTTTCTAAAACTAGGCTCAACCTTAAGGAGGTGCTTAATCCCCTTCCTAAAAATGATTTTGTTCACTTTTTTTGCATTCCACTTTCAAGCATAAAGCTTAAGAAGTCGTCAAATCGGTCTTGACCAAAGAAAAACTTTCCATTGTGAACTAACAATGGCACTCCATGATGACCTGCAGCTAGTTGTTGTTTTTGATTGAGTTCAATATCAGTAATTATTTTTTCCTCTTTCTCAACCATTTCTTTTTCGAGTATTTCTAAACTCAACCCAACAGAACTGCAGACTTCACCAAGCAGGGTTCTTTCATACCACCCATTCTTATTTCCGAATATATTATTTGACAAAGCAAGAGCAAAATTTAATCCTTCACCATGGTAGTGTGCAGCTTGACCTAAATGGCATACGTAAAAAATGTAGGGTTGTTCAGACGATATTTTGCCTGTTAAAAGATTTTGATTAATAGGATCTGGTCTAGGCTTATAGAATTTCATACCTAATTTATTTGCCACTTTTCGATAATCCAGAAGACGCCAAAAAAAATAAGTCAGCATATTCTTGTTTTTGAAAAAGTGAGGCTCTCTTATAGCAAGAGGGTAAACTAACTTAAAGTTGACTTGAACCTTATATTCTTCCTCCATTTTTTTTAAACGGGGAAGTATGAAGTAAGAGTAAGGACTTCTATAGGAGAAATATAAATCAACCTTCATATAAATATATTATCATTTTAAATTTTTAGTCATACGTGACAAAAAAAATGTTGGTAAATTTTTCTGAGACTATGATGTCTCAATCAAATTTGTAATCTCAATTGGCAATACTGACTCGCTCGTGAGGTTTATTATTTTCAATTGCCTCAATTCCCTCTTCTTGTGTAAGATCAATTGCAGTAGAGGCTAGCAAAGGTGGTTGATATATTGAGCTTTTTGCGTTTAATAAATGAAGTTGTAATAAGTCTTGTAGTTCACTCACTTTTTCAGGATGAACTGTGGATAATTCAATTTTTTCGATTGGATCAGTCTTAAGATTATACAACCAGGTTTTTTCTGGAAATTTTGAAGTTTGAAGCTTCCAACCATCTTTAATTACTACTTGATTATGCCCAGTTTTCCAAAAAAGGGGTCTTTTTGCTATGTCTAGATTATCTGCAAAGAGGTCAATCCCATCAGTATCTGAACTGAGAGGTTGATCGATAAGACCTTGAATGGTTGGTAATAAATCAATATGGGCGGCACGCTCAATAATCTCTGTTGATTGAATTCCATTTTTCCAGAAAATTAAAGGGACCTTTATTCCACCTTCAAATAATGTAAGTTTCCAGCCACGATATGGAGAATTGATATAACGTAGATCTATATATCCTGCACCTCCGTTATCACTGGTAAACACAACCCAAGTATTTTTATCTAGTCCATTATCTTTAAGTGTTTTGATTATTTTGCCAACACTTCTATCCAAAGCCCTTATCATGGCTGCATATACTCTTAACTTGTGGTCTTTAATTTCTGGAAGAGCATCATAATCTTCTCTTGCAGCTTGCAAGGGTGTATGCACTCCCCAGTGAGCTAAGTAAAGAAAAAACGGCCTGTTCTTATTGGCTTCAATTACTTTTATTGCTTCATTAGTAAAATAATCAGTCAAATATCCTCTTGGTTCAAACCAATTATCGTCTCTTGAAGTTTCATTGAAGGAAACCGCGGCATCCATTGTTGCCCATAAAAATTTATCGATTGGATCAGATGTAATTTTTGCATTTACAACATCAGGACTATCTTCTGGCATAAACAAACCACTAGCCATAAGTAGGCTTTCATCAAATCCACGCGCCAATGGGTGAAAGTCTGGCCCCCTCCCTAAATGCCATTTTCCAATATGGGCTGTATAGTATTCAGCTTTCTTAAGGGCGTCGGCAAAGGTTAACTCTTTTGTAGGAAGTCCTTGTAAGTCATAAGGTGGATTATTTTTGATATTCTCATCGAATAATGTTGTGGTACCTCTTCCTAAAAGATGTAGTGCTCTTGCCATACCATCAGGCATAGGAGTGAATTCAAAGCCAGTAGAAGTTGCATAACGACCAGTGACGATCATGCCTCTTGAGGGGGCACAGCTCGCACTTCCTGCGTAGGCATTTTTAAATTTTATGCCATTGTCAGAAATAAAATCGATATTTGGTGTTGAGACAGTACCTCCAGGAGTTAGATCATCATATCCTGTCAAATCGTTTATACCCAAGTCGTCGACAACAATGACTATTATATTTGGACGATTATCAATTCTTACTTCAGGTCCTTGTTCCCACGTAATTTCTCTGTTTATAGAGACCTCATTGCGATCAAAAACAAAATTGATAATATACAAAAAGAATAATTCTTTCCAAAAAAAAGCTATAGAAGTAATTATTATCAAAAAAACACAGATAAAAATTTTTAATTTCATTTTTTTCTTCGCAGCAAATAAAACATAACCAAGAACACAAATCCAATGGCTGCAATTAAAGGCATGATTAATTCATTAAACCTTCTTTTAGCAGTATTAATTGTCATTTCAGTAACCCAAGAGTAACTCTGTGGTAGTTCCACAACACCATTTTTCTTTACGTAATCATCGTAGTCATTTATGAGTTCATCTAGAATCTCAGGATTGCTTATTGATAAATCATTGGTTTCGCCTGGATCATCACTAAGATTAAAAAGATACCATTTATTATCACCAATGGGTGGTCTATTACGAACAATCTTGTAATCACCTTTGAAAAGAGCTGAATTTCCAGTAACTTCAAGCCCAATGTATTCATCTTTTTTATAAACTCTGGCTTGATCTCCAGCAAGAACGTTAATTAGCGATTTACCTATCATCTGGCTGTCTCTTTGAACCCCAATGATGTCGCTTATAGTTGGCGCGATGTCAGTTATAAATGTAAATTTATCGTATTTTCCCTGCTTTATATCTGGTCCTGAAAATATTAATGGAACCTTCAATCCACCTTCGTGCATGTGAAATTTGAATAGATGACTTGGTGCAGCCATTGCCTGCGCAAACTCTGTCCCTATAAAAACATAGCTATTTTCTTCTCCTAAAGTTTCATAGTTTCTGTTATAAGATGTTGTCTCAATCCAAGCACGCCATTCTATATGGTCGCTTGGGTCGTTACCCTCAGGGCCATTATCTGAAGTAACAATAAATATTGTGTCTTTATATAAGTCCTCTCTTTTAAGGAACTCAACAAATCTTCCTAAATGAAAATCAAGCGCATTAAGCATACCCGCAAAGACAGCTGCACTTTTAATAGACATTTCTTTGTCCAAAGAGCTTGTTTCATCCCAGCTATCAAAAATATCAAACGAAGAAACAGTCGGCTTATCAGCAGGAAATATCCCTTTTTCAATTGCCCCTTTTAGACGATTTTCTCGTAACTTCTCCCACCCATCTCTATATAAATTTAAGTATTTATTAGTAAATTTTTTAGGTACTTGCAATGGAATATGTTGAGCTTGAAAAGAAAGGTAAGAAAAAAAAGGCTTGTCATCTTCTGTTTCATTCGTGATGTATGAAATCATCTGATCAACAATAAATTTCGAGGAATAAAAATTGTCAGGTAATTTTGTGGGCTTTCCATTTTCGAACCAAGGCGCCTCATTATAGTATGGAAGGTAGGAATGGTTAGAATAATTATCACCTCCTGTGGCATCTAAGATAAAAGTTTTTTTGAAGCCACGATTGAAAGGCAGGGCCGCTGTTTCCTCACCACCAAAACCTAAATGCCATTTCCCAGTCATGTAGGTATTGTAGTCATTGGCTTGTAGGATTTCGGCAATAGTTTTCGCCTCTGGTACAAGGTAACCTTCATAACCTGGAGTGCTCCTTAGGCCACGGGGCATAACTTCTGGAATCATTGGCAGGCCAGTATTATGATTATCCATCCCAGTAAGAAGCATTGCACGTGAAGGCGCACACTCTGAAGTGGCATGGTAGTTAGTAAATATTAGTCCATTTTTTGCTAGGGCATCTATATTTGGTGTATCTATTTCACTACCATATGCACCTAAATCTGTTAACCCAAGATCATCTATCAGGATGAGAACAATGTTTGGCTTTACATCAGCTTTAATGCTAAAAATAACCGTTGCAATTAGTAAGAAATTAAAAAATTTCATCTTTTAATAATAAACTATATTTTTAATTCAAATGATTGATTTATTTACATCACCAACACCAAACGGCTATAAAGTTTCATGTACTCTTGAGTATCTCAATATTCCTTATCAAGCACATTTGATAAATTTATTAGAAGGTGAACAGTTTAAAAAATCCTTTCTAAAACATAGCCCAAATGGAAAAATTCCAGCCATTTATCATAGGGAAGAAAAACTTTCACTTGCAGAATCAGGTGCCATATTAATCTATCTTGCTGACATGTCTGGTAAGTTAATACCTCCAGATGGCCCCGAAAGATTTAAAGTTATTGAATGGCTCATGTTTCAAATGGGACATATTGGCCCTATGATGGGCCAATCAAATGTTTTTTTTCGATACTTCCCAGAAAAAATTGACTCAGTCATTAAAAGGTATCATAAAGAATGTCGAAGATTATTTGAGGTTGTTGATAACAGACTTAAAAATCGAGAGTGGCTTGCAGATGATTTTTCTATTGCAGATATTGCTAACTGGTGTTGGATTCGCACATATAAATGGTCAGGTATTGAGGTGGAAGATCTTGATCATTTACAGGCTTGGCTTGAAAAAATAAAAAAAATGCCAAAGATTCAAAAGGGATTAGATGTACCGGTTTCTCGCGATATCTTAAAACAGAGCTCTGAGAAAGATTTAATTAAATTCTCAAAAAGAATCCTTACAAAATAATATAATTTTATAATGGCACTTGAATCAATTTTTCTTATATTAGTTTCGGTTGGAGTTTTTTCAGCAGCTTTAGGTTACGGTATCGTTCCCTCAAAAAGCCTTCCATTTATGTACGGCATTTCACTGACAAATAAAAATATGGCTAATATATTTCGTGCCGTTACCGGTTTATACATGGCATTTGCGGTATTTTGGTTTTTTAGTGCATTTCATATCGAACTATACTTTTCTGCGATATTAAGTCTTATCTTGTTTATGTCTGGAATAGCTTTTGGAAGGATTGCCAGCATTATCCTTGACGGGCTGCCAGATAAAATTATTGTAGGGTACTTAATAGTAGAACTAGTACTTTTATCAATGGGATACTTTTTAATTTTGGGAATTTCTTAATGAGGAAACTTTATAGTTAAATAAAGGTCATGATCGAAGAGAGTATTAAACTTCCTTGTGGGCAACTGATAAAAAATCGCTTTTGTAAATCAGCTATGACAGAGCGAATTGCTGGCCAGGACAATTTTGTTAACAAACGTCATTTAAATTTATACGATTTTTGGAGTAAGAGTGGTGCNGGCATTCTTCTTACTGGTAATGTTCAAATTGATCGCATGCATATGGAGGGACCCTCTAATGTTTGTATAGAAAAATCAACATATAAAGAGCAATTNAAAAAACTAAAAGAGTGGGCTGAAGTTTCAGAAAGCCATGGATCNAAATTATGGATGCAGCTGAGTCATGCAGGTCGTCAAACACCAGGTGAGATGAATGCAGCTCCTTTGGCTCCGTCATCAGTTCCACTTGACATTAAGGCCCCAGGAAGAAAATTTGGAGCACCAGTTGCAATGACTGAGGAGCAAATTATAGATGTTATAAATCGTTTTATATTTGCTGCAACNGTTGCCCAAGACTCAGGATTTTCAGGGATACAAATTCACTCTGCTCATGGATATCTTATGTCAGAATTTCTATCACCGGATGTAAATAAAAGGACTGATGCTTGGGGTGGGGCGATAAAAAATAGATCTAGAGCGTTAGTCGAAATAATTCGAGGATGTAGAAAACGACTTGGTNCTGATTTNCCTATTTCCGTAAAGATAAATTCCTCAGATTTTCAAAAAGGAGGATTTTCTGCTGAGGATTCCATAGAAGTTGCAAAAATCTTGAGTAGCGAAAAGATTGATCTTCTGGAAATATCGGGTGGCACTTANGAACANGTAAGCTTTTTGGATGCAGGCGAAGATTTAGGAATAAATTCAAAGCCAAAAGAAATAAGAAGAGAAAGCACAATTGCAAGAGAAGCTTATTTTCTAGAATATGCTAAAGACATTAGAAAAGTTATAAATATTCCTTTGATGGTAACTGGAGGGTTTAGGACAAAAAAAGCAATGAACTCTGCACTTAAGGAGGGNTTTTGTGAAGTTATTGGTGTTGCAAGACCACTTTGTTCACATCCATACTGCGTNCAAGATCTTCTTGACGGTCAAATTGAGAAANTACCTTCTTATGAGGAAAGACTTNGGCTTGGAAATGGATGGCTTTCACCAAACAGCCCATTTAATCTAGTTAGGGCTGCAAACTTTTTAAGCTCACAATATTGGTTTTATACTCAAATTAAGAAAATGGCAGANGGAAAACCGCCNGATCTNANTTTTGGNCCTCTAGCTGCACTACTNAGCGAATACAAAATAGATTATAGAGGTTATAGAGATTTCAAAAAAGCTATTTAATCTTTATAAGCTGCTTACCAAAATTTCTCCCACTTAATACATCCCTCAGGGCTTGTGGTGCATTCTCAAATCCCTGAGTTATGGTCTCTCTGGTCTTAATTTCCCCTCGATTCATATNATCATGGAGAACAGAAGTTGCTTCCTCAAANTTATTCAACCATTCGGTAACTACAAAGAATCTGTGTCTAGGTTTTGGGTNCAAAGTCGCTAGAACATGGAAAGGAGTCTCTTCGCCAGCGATGTTTGCTGAATTATATTTTGAAATAAAGCCACATATTGGAACCCTAGCACCTTTATTTAAAAATTTTGAAATCATTTTTGTAATTTCACCACCAACATTCTCAAAGTAGACATCAATACCATCTGGACAGTATTCTGAAATTTTTTCAAAAACATTTTCGTTCTTATAATCAATACACTGATCAAATTTTAATTCTTCTGAAACGAATTTTGATTTTTCTGGTCCNCCTGCAATTCCAATAACTTTACAGCCCATGTGTTTTCCAAGTTGTCCAACTACACTACCAACTGCTCCAGATGCTGCAGATACAACTAGGGTCTCTCCAGGTTGAGGTTTGCCCACGTAATTTAATCCAAAATATGCTGTTCTGCCAGGCATGCCTAATGTTCCCAGAAATATGCTGCTATTAAATTTACTTTCAGGCACTTTAAGAATAGAAGGATCTGAATCTTTTGTTCTTATATAAGTTTGCCACCCCTTATGCACTGTCACTAAGTCTCCAACTNCATAATTCTTAGATTTTGATTCAATTACTCTGCCCACACTTTCACCAACCATAACTTCTCCAATTTTTAGTGGAGGCGTATACGAGATGCTATCGTTCATTTTGCCTCTCATATATGGATCAATTGAAAGATAATCAGCTTCAATTAAAATTTCTTTATTTTTTAAATGAGTGATTTCCTCTGAGTCGATTGTCCAACAATCATTTTCAGGCATTCCAGCAGGTCTTTTTTGTAACAGATAACGAGTATTTGTATAATTCATTGAAATTTTTATTTTGCTTTGGCTTTATATTTCATGTAAAGATTCATAATAAATACCAATACTCTCGATATGTAAGTAGCTAAGAAGATTTTTAATTTTTTCACAGGGAGATGATAGCAGATAAGTGGTGCCCAGAGGTAGAATCGAACTACCGTCACAAGGATTTTCAGTTTTTATTGAAACCGAGCGAAGCAATAAATCTAAATAGTCTTGCTCGTCTATAAATCTAATCAATTGATTAAATATATATTAATAAATTTTATACTTAAATTTACATTTCTTTTTGTATAAGATTTGACTATGAAAAAAATTTTTATACCTTTAGTTTTAATTTCTAATATTTTTATTAGCGCGAACGAAATGTCTGTTGATGAGATGGTAGATTTCATTGTTCAAGAACAATTCTTGTCACAACAAGAAGACACAATGAAAAATTCTATGTACACCATGTTGGGATCAATGGGTTTAAATGTTGAAAGTAAAGCAATGAGTGATTTCCTAGATCCTCTTATATATGAATATTTAAGTAGCATAGAGAAAAAAGTTCCTGCTTTGTATAAAGATATTTATGCTGATGATGAAATATTAGCACTCTATAATTTTATAAAAACTAAGGAAGGAATCTCTATCACAAACAAACAATCTCTTATGCTTGAGAGGACTATGTTAATTGTTAACGAAGATGCTGCTAAATTGAGTGAAAAAATAGGAATTGCTTTTCAAGAGAATCCTGAATTGATTCAATCTTTAATTAAGTAAAAAGCATTTTAAATGCTTCTTATTTTAAAAAGATAAATTCTAATAAGTATTTAAATTAAAAACTCTATATTTATGTATAAATTTGTCGGTGTGCACGACTGTGCATAAATGTTACTAATATTAGAAAACTGCTGAAATCGTCTGAAATTATCGGTTTTATAGTGTTTGAATGGTGCCCAGAGGTAGAATCGAACTACCGACACAAGGATTTTCAGTGCTAAAAAATATCACATGTTGATGCTGGCATTTCTGAAGCAGCATTCATAAATTCAGCAACATGCTTTTCTGAATCAACAAGGTCTGTAAATCTCATAATTTCACTTTCATCTTGAATCTTAACAATTAGATTATTTGAATTTCTTAAATCATTAAGAAATGACTTTATGAAGTCTATATCTCTGGTGAACAATAGACTATCAGAAGAATTTTGTGAAAAATTCTTTGTTATAGGTTCATCTTTATCAAATCTTAATTTAACAGAAAGATTTGATTTTAAACTAATTCTGATTCCTTTACTTACAACTAATCTTGGACTGACTTCGGTATCACAATATATTCCTATAAGTTCATTAAGAAAATTACTATGTTCATCTCCAACTAAGGCAAGAAGGAGTTGTCTTTTATCTGAAAACTCATCAAGATCATCATTAAAGACGGTAGATCCAGAAAAATGATAAAAACTTAAAAACACTAAAGGTAATAAAATTAATTTCATGATTAAATAGTAACTGAAAATAAATGTGTTAAAAAGTGTGTTAAATCTAACACACAAATTATGCAGTAAAGCAGTGTGTTAACGTGTGTTAAAACTTAAATCTTAAGAAACCTTGTAAGAATGGTGCCCAGAGGTAGAATCGAACTACCGACACAAGGATTTTCAGTCCTTTGCTCTACCAACTGAGCTATCTGGGCACAAGATGAAATA
>PARR01000011.1 GCA_002711625.1 Rickettsiales bacterium
TCTTCTTGATAAAAAAATAAAAACAAAAACTGATTTTGGCGGAGCAAAATGTCCAAAATTTAATTTAGTAGGCCCTGTTGAATTAAATAATTTGGAACTGGCAAAAATAATTGCGAGTGTTACAAATAAAGATTTAAAGTATAAAATGGTTGACTTTCATAGTAGCAGGCCTGGACATGATCTAAGATACGCTTTAGATGGAGGACTAATGGCACAGCTTGGTTGGATTCCAAAAATATCAATTGATAAGAGAATCAGTCAAGTAGTTAAATGGACAATAAAAAACAACAGATGGCTTACTGTATAGAGAGGATTTTTGAAAGTTACCTTCATTTGTCCAGTATATAATAAAGAGAAATACTTACCGTTTGTAATTCAAGGGATTAAAAATCAAACTGGGACATTTGATAAAGAATATATATTTATAAATGATGGGTCCTCAGATAATTCTCTTGATGTTATAAAAAAATTAACAAAAAAACTTCCTCAAACAACAATTCTAACACACACAAATAAGGGCCCTGCTTTTTCAACTCAGCTAGGCATTGAGATGGCTGAAGGAGATTATATAAAATTAGTAGGAGGAGATGATTATTTATTACCAAATTGTACTTCATTATTACTTAATAATTTAAAAAAAACAAATACGGTTGCTATTTTTAGTAGATATATCCTTGATGATTACTTAAAAAAAAATTTAAAACTCTTCGAGAAAAAAGAGAAAACCAAGAACCTTAAAAAAATTTCGTTCCCTCTTCATTCTACTCTCTTAAATTGTTTTTCAGGCACAAGCCCAACTCTATATTGCAATAGATCTATAAAAAAAACTCGCGGGTGTAATAAAAAACTGTTTGTTGAAGATTTCTCTTTAGCTTTAGAATTGTCCATTGTAGGAGATTTTTCTTTTATTGAAAATATTACGTCTGTGGGCCCACTTGGAGATAAAAATAGGATTATGGTTGGTAACGAAGCCCAACTTTTACACGACTACAATGCTGCGATATATTTTTTTTTAAAAAAACATTTAATTAACAAGAACATTATGAGAAAAGTTACTCAAAAATGCATTGGAAGAACAGAGAAATTTGCTAGAAGAACCTTGAATTATTCTTTTTTTAATGAATTGAATCTTTTACGCTACAAAATGTATCTTAAGAATTATTTACAGGATGAGTATTTATTAATGATAAAAAGATCATGTGAATTTTTTTACAATACAAGAGAAAAACAAAAAATTAGGTATAAAATTTAATTACTCGCCTTGATTCATTAAAATTCCTTTTATTCTTGCAATTCTTATCATGTATATGAAAAAAAAAATAGAAAGAGAAAAATAAAAAAAGTTTAAAATTATAATTCTCTTCAACAAAACAAAATCAATTTTATTCTCCAATAATATTTGACGCATTGCTTCGAATATGTGTGAGGTTGGTAAAGTTACTGCAATAATTTGCATAATTTCCGGTAAAGAAGAAACAGGATAGTAAACACAAGCGAAAGGAAGGAGAATAAAAATAATTGCCCAAGCTAATTCTTCAAAAGAATGACCATATCGCAAAACTAGTCCTGAAACAATGAAACCAATTGTCCAACCAACAATAATTAGATTAAAAAAAAAAAAAATAAGATAAAATCCTAATTCAAAAAGATGAAACTCAAAAAAATAATTGGCAAGAAAAATAGCCGGAGTAAGACCAACAATTGTTCTCAACAAGCTGATTAAGATCAAGCTAATTGCGAGTTCATAGTTTCTAATTGGTGTAATGAATAAATTACAAAGATTCCTAGACCACAACTCCTCAAAAAATGAAATTGAAAGGCCTAGCTGTCCTCTGAAAAGAACATCCCACAAAATAACTGCAGACAAAATGATATTTACCACGCTCCATGTTTGTATAGTATCATTTAGAATTAGGAAATTAGTAAAAAATCCCCAAAATAAGATCTGAACAGACGGCCAATAAAATATACTAATAAGTCTAGGTAAAGAACCAAAAGAAATATTCTTGTATCTTTCTAAAAGAGCTAAAATTCTTAAAAGCATTACTAATTTTCCAAAAAAAGGGTTTCAAGTGATTTTGATTTATTATCTAGTAATTCTGATATTTTCCCACCTGTCATTATTTTACCTGCCTTGAGAATAATTATTTCTTTACACATGTTTTCAATTTCATTCAAATTATGAGACGCCAATAATATCGATGAATTATTTTTTTTTTGGTAATTTGTTAAATAGTCTCTTATAAAAATAGAAGTTTCAGGATCTAGCGAGGCTGTTGGTTCATCAAGTAACAAAAGTTCTGGTTTATTGAGAAGTGCTTTACAGATTGAAACTCTTGTTTTCTGACCAGCAGATAATGAACCAAAGTACTTATTCAAAAGAGGATTAATTTTTAGATCTAAAGATAGATTATTTAAAAATTCATTTGCATTACGTAGTCCATACAACCTTGAATAAAAAATCAAATTTTGCTTAACCGTAAGTTTTTTTGGGAGATCGACGTAAGGACTCTGAAAATTTAACCTTTTTAAAATTGAATATTTTTTTATTTCTATATCCTCTCCAAATATCAAAATTTCACCTGTAGATGGGGTTATTAAACCCATCAAAATCCCTAACAGAGTGGTTTTTCCTGCTCCATTTCTTCCAAGCAATCCAAAAATCCCATTTTTTTTAACTTTAAAAGTAAGGTTATCTATTACAGAAATATTACTATATACTTTTGTTAAACTATTTACTTGAATTACATATTCTGACACACAAAAAATGAATGAACTTGTTATTTACATTCAACCTATATTCGTTAAAATTTAATATAAAATTTACATTACTATTATATAGAGTATCTTGTTTTGGAATTAAATAAATTATTGAGAAAGTTCAATAGTTCAATTCTTTATTAACCATTAAAGGGTTTTCGGCACTTCAGAATGCATAAAAAATTGATTAAAGATAATTTTACAGATTGCATAGGCAATACACCAATAATTAAACTTAAAATTGCATCTGAGATGTCTGGTTGTAATATTTATGGTAAATGTGAATTCTTAAATCCTGGTGGTTCAGTCAAAGATAGACCAGCTTATCAAATCTTATCTGATGCTATCGATAAAAATTTGATTACTAATGGAGGCACTATTGTTGAAGGAACGGCTGGAAATACAGGAATTGGTTTAACTTTAGCTGGAAATGCACTTGGGTTAAAATCAATTATTGTTATGCCTAAAACTCAGAGTGAGGAAAAAAAAAAAATGCTTAGACTATGTGGCGCTGACTTAAGGTTAGTTGATGCTCTTCCGTACAAAAATCCTGGCAATTACATAAGATTTTCAGAAAAACTCTCTAAGTCTATTAGAAATCCAAATGGAGTTTTGTGGGCAAACCAATTTGATAATTTATCTAATCAAAAAGCACATTATTTAACAACTGGACCAGAAATTTACAAACAATTGTCAGGAAATGTAAATGCTTTTATTTGCTCAATAGGAACTGGAGGTACACTATCTGGGGTGTCAAAGTATTTTAAAGAAAAAGATAAAAATTTTATTATTGGACTTGCTGATCCGTATGGTTCCGCAATGTATAATTTTTTCAAAAATGGTGAGCTCACTTCATCGGGGAATTCCATAACGGAGGGTATTGGTCAAGGAAGAATTACAAAAAATTTAGAAAATATAAAAATTGATGAATCATTTCAAATATCCGATTATGATGCTCTTGATATTGTCTTCAAAATGATTAAAGAAGAGGGGCTTATACTAGGTGGGTCTTCAGGTATAAATATAATGGGAGCTGTAAAGCTCGGGAAACTATTAGGACCAGGAAAGAATATCGTGACAATTTTGTGTGATTATGGAACTAAGTATCAAAGTAAAATATTCAATAAAGAATTTCTTCATTTAAATAACTTACCAATACCAGAATGGCTTTGAGTCTATCCTCATACAGAAAGAATATAATTTTAGCTAAAGAATTATCTAAAAAAATAAATTCTAGTAACATAAAAATTTTAGACTGCAGATGGTATTTAAATAAACCAGAAAAGGCATTGGTTGAATTTAATACTTCTCATTTACCTAATTCAATTTTTTTTGATATTGAAAAACTTTCAGATAATGAAAGTGAAAATCCACATATGCTTCCTCATGTCTCAACTTTTAACTCATTTATTTCTAATAATAATATAAGAAAAAATGATTTTATTGTTTTTTATGACCAAAATGGATACTTTTCTTCCTCACGTGTTTGGTTTACTTTCAAGTATTTTAAATTTAAAAATTTAAGAATTTTGGATGGAGGGTTTTCTAATTGGATTAAAATGAAATACCCGACCACAAGCAAAACAACAAAAAGAAAATCTTCAAATACCAAGATGAAATTTAACCCAAAATGTGTTATTTCTAAAAGTCAAATAGAATATAAGATGAGTAACAATGAGGATACTGTTATTATTGACGCCAGACCAAGAAAACGATTTCTTGGTATCACTCCAGAACCAAGAAAAAATTTAAGAGGAGGAAACATAAATGGAAGTATAAATGTTCCATTTGATGAAATTTCTCAGAAAAATGGTAAATTAAGGAGTATTAATGAACTGGACAAACTTTTTGGTTTTTTAAAACAAAAAGGAATGAATCAGGAGATTATCTGTTCTTGTGGTTCTGGTATCACAGCATGCAATTTGATTTTTGTACTAAACATTTTAGGTTATAAAAATTTAAAACTTTACGATGGTTCGTGGGCTGAATGGGGAAAAAAATAAAAACAAATATAATTCATGTGGGTAGTAATCCTGAGAATAATCATGGGTCTATAACTGATCCAATTTATAAGAATTCAACACTGATTTTTAAAAACTACTCAAGTTTCGTTGAGTCAAAAAAAAACAAATTTGAAGTTCCATACTACGGAAGGTTTGGAAATTTCACTACAAAGAACTTTGAAAGTGTAATTTCCAAGTTATATAAATCTGAAAAGGCTGTAGTAACAAGTTCTGGGTTATCAGCAATAACAATAACTTTTCTTAGTTTATTGTCCAAGGGAGATGAGATTTTAGTTGTTGAAAACTGCTATGAACCCGTCGCAAATTTTTGTAAATTTGTCCTATCAAAATTTGATATATCAACCCGTTTTTATAATCCTAATGAAACTAATTTAAAATCTATTATTACAAAAAAAACAAAATTAATTTATATAGAATCTCCGGGTTCATTAAATTTCGAGGTTCAAGATTTAAATGAAATAGTTTCTATCGCAAAAAAAAAAAATATTATAACTATTATGGATAATACATGGTCCACCTTTCTAGGATGTAATCCTATAAAATTTGGGATTGATATTGTAATTGAATCCTTGACAAAATATTTTTCTGGTCATTCTGATAATTTCTGTGGAGCAATAGCATGTTCATCAAAATATTTTTTGCTCATAAAACAAACAGCTGTCAGACTAGGTGATTTTGTATCACCAGAATCATGTTTTTTTGCATCAAGGGGACTCAAAACCTTACCGGTAAGAATGAAAAATCATGAGTTGAATGCAGAAAAAGTCTATGAGTTTTTAAAAAAACACCACCTGGTGGAAAAGATATATTATTTACCTGATGAAAAGAATAATCATAACAAATTATGGAAAAAATACCATACACTTAACAATGGTCTAATTAGTTTTTCGATAAAAAAAATTAATAAGTGTAACCATTTTGTTGACAATCTTAAATTATTTAAAATAGGTTTTAGCTGGGGGGGATATGAGAGTTTGATTTTGCCACTTGATAAACTTAAACCAGCTATTAATATTAAAAAAAATCCTAATTTATGGTTCAGGATTCATGTTGGGCTTGAAAATAATATTGATTTAATAGAGGATTTAGATAAGGCATTAATTAGATATGAAAAAAATTGAAAAAAAATTTATTTTATATAAACCAGCCAAATCTGCAATGCAATCTGGAATATCTAATACCAAAAAATGGTGTTTAAAAAGTAAAGATATAAGTCAAACTTATGTTAATAGTAAATTTTGTTGGACTGGCACAACTAATTCACAAAAACAAATGAAACTGTTTTTCAATACAAAGGATGCTGCTATTAAGTTTGCAAATCAGAATAATTACATTTTTGAGGTAATTGAACCAAAAAAAAGGAAATTTCTTAAAAAATCTTACGCAGCTAATTTTATCAGAAAAAACTAATTATGAACGAAGATACAAAAAATTTTTGTCCCACATGGTTGTTTAAATTAATTTCTGCAGTAACTGTATACGATTATGTGGTTAAGGATAAAGCAATGTTTTTTTCATTAAAAAAGTTTGACGCATATTTAAAGAAGAATTACAGAGATATCGATACATCTGAAATTGAGAGTACGGCAAATTTTATGCTTTCTTTTTTGGGTGAATTGAAAATAGATGAAAATACTTATCTTTTAATAAGTCATTACATGCATGATATAATTTTAGATATAAAACCAACTGAGAAAGGAATATTTAAATCTGATCCTTATGAAGGTACGAAAAAAAAAGAATATTCAATAGAAGAATCAGTTCAGGAGTTTAAAGCATTTTGTTATTCTTGCAGGTCTGGTTTGACCAGAAAAGCACCGAAAGGTTGGGATATTTATAAAGAAGAAGATCTTGGAAAGTTTCAGGAAGTTTTAGCTTCAGATTTTGGTTTGGATGATATGATAGACAATTTGATAACATAAATGAAAAAAATTTTTACAGTATTTATTATGACTATTTCAATATTTACTATGCCAAAAAAGGCGTTAAATTTTGATTTAGTCAACTCAATAAATAATCCTTACAGAGAACAGAATAGTTTTAGGGATAAATATAGAAATCCCTTAAAAACTTTAAAATTTTTTGGAATAAAAAAAGAGCTAAGGGTTTTGGAAATAATTCCCGGTAGAGGATGGTATACAGAAATTCTGGCTAATTATTTTAAGGATACAGAAAATTTTTATGTCGCAGTATATGAAAAACCTTCATATGCAAGGGAAATTATTGAAAAAATTCAAAGGGAATTTTTTATTTACTTCAATGAAAGAGAAAAACAATTTGGAAAATTTAAAACAATTTTTATAGAAGAGGACTTTCAGATTAATAATAAGGAGAACTATTTTGATATTATTTTAACATTTCGAAATACTCATAACTTTTTAGATCAAGGTAAAGCCGAAAAACTATATTCATCTTTTTATAGATTACTTAAGAAAGGTGGAACTTTAGGAATTGTTCAGCATAGAGCTAATGAAACTGCGGATTTTGATTTCAAAAAGGGGTATGTAAAGGAATCTTTTTTGATTGATTTTGTTGAGAAAATTGGATTCAAATTAAAAGAAAAATCAGAAGTAAATGCTAATTCTCTTGATGAGAAAAACTATCCAAAAGGTGTTTGGACACTTCCACCTAGACTTGCTGGAGGAGAGCAAAATAAAGAAAAATATTTAAGAATTGGTGAGAGTGACAGAATGACACTCAAATTCATCAAAAAATAAGGTGATTCATATAATCGTAGCTACATATTCTGAAGCAAGGCCAGTAATCTTATTTTATAAACTAAAAAGGGTGATCACAATAAATGAGTTTCACATATTTGAAAATCAAAAATTGAATATTTCTCTTACTATTTCTGGCATTGGAAATATTATGTCGGGTGCTGCCACCTCATTCACATATTGTGAATATCAAAAAGTAAAAAATCATATTTGGATTAATTTTGGTCTAGCGGGAACTAAGAAAGAAAAAATTGGAGAAATATTTCTGGTGAATAAAGTATCGGATTTTGATAAAAAAAAAAAGGTTTACTTTCCAATGTTTGCACAAGATTTTCAGTTAAAAAAAAAGGAATGTATTTCTTATCACAAAAAAAACGATATCTACAATTTTTCTTTAAGTGATATGGAATCATATGGATTTTTTTCGGTAGCAGATAAGTTTGCTTCAAGAGAATTTATTTTTTTGGTGAAAATAATATCTGATAATGAAATCGAGAGTATAGATTTTTTTTCAAAAAAAGATGTTTTTGAACTTATAAATCAAAACATGCTGAAACTGGCAAAATTAATTATAGATATTCAACAAACATTTTTAAGTATTAATAATCATCAACTTAAAGTTTTGACATTTCTCGTNGATCTTAAAAAAAAATTTCGACTTTCTTTCAATCAAGAATTAAAAATAAAAAAACTGCTTTATATTTGTTTTTCAAAAAATAAATTATCATCACATTACGAAACAATATTACATTGTAATGATATAAATGATGTCATTTACGAAATTGAGAGAAGGATAAAAAATTGAAGTTTGACACAATCTACATAGAAGAATTGTTGTATAATTNAGATTTAACTAATCAAATATTGAAGAAATTAGCTTTCAATCACATTGTTTTATGTAAAAACTACAAGGAAGTATTTAATCCTTCAAATCAAAACTTTAGAATCCAAAAAATGAATCCCTGTTTGATAATAGCACAAAAAAAAGAAAAGTTAATATTCCGAACCCCAGAAAAGTTTACTATTGGTTATAAAAATAACTTTTATTTTTCTCATATGTTAAATTGTATCTANGATTGTAAATANTGTTATTTACAAGGAATGTATAGTTCAGCAAATATGGTATTNTTTATAAATTTCGATGATTTCAAAAAAGANATAGAAAAAATTGTTCNAAAAACATCTGGTTCAATCTGTTTTTTTTCAGGTTATGAATGCGACAGCTTGGCATTAGATAAGATCACAAACTTTTCAAATTATTTTATTAATATTTTTAAAAATAGTTCTGCTTTTCTAGAATTACGAACTAAAAGTATTAATATAAAATCATTATTAAAACNTGANNCCAACCCCAATACTATTTGCGCCATTGGTCTTAATCCAGAAGAAATAGTCGAAAAATATGAATTAAAAACAGCCTCTTTGAGTAACAGAATTGATGCCATCCAAATACTTCAAAAAAAAGGTTGGAAAGTAGGTCTTAGATTCGATCCCCTTTTGCTGGTTGATAAATATGAAGATACTTATCGAGATTTTTTTAAATTTATATTTAAATCAATTGATTCAAAAAAACTTCACTCAATTACACTTGGTGATTTTAGAATGCCCAAAANGTACTTTGAGAAATTAAAAAAAATTAATGTAGATCAAAGTTATCTTTTCGACTCGGTTTTAAAAAACAATAAAATTTATGATTTGAATACCCGATGCATAAGGGATTTTTGTTATGAGGAAATTGTGAAGTATTGTTCAAATGAGATTGTTTTTATGAATTAGAAACGTCTATCCTTGAATTTAAATTTTTTACAGTTAAAACTCAAAGTACTTGCATGACCATTTTTGTATTTAATAAAATCAAGTTCTAGGTTGCCTGAAAATCTTCCAATAATTCCATTGACTGAACCTGCTGAATCAGAATAAAGAGGTATTTCTTCAGCTAACCAAGAAATATTTGTTTTACTTAGTTTTAGGGATTCGGCTTGAAAAGAAAGCCCACCCAGTTCAATTAAATTTGTATCTGTATTTATATTNACAAATAAGTCCTTAACATCAACATTTTGGTTTTCTCGAAGATTATTTGTGCATAAGAGATTTAACTCTAGAGAACTTACAAAATACGGAAGTAAAAAAAATAATATAAATAATCGCATTATTTAATAATTAAAAAAAAAAAAAAATAAAGTCAAATTTAATTTTTTCATAAACACATTGTTTTTGATTATGTGGTAATAATAAATTNAANATGTTTAAAAAAAAAATTTATGATCCTAAGTCCTCAAATCCTTTTCCAATAGGTAGAACAAAGATTGATTTATTTTTTGATTGTAAAAGATGTTTTTACTTTGACCTAAGATATGGTGTTAAGCGACCTCATGGAACTCCGCTTGTTATTAATAATAAAATAGTGGAACAATTTAAAAAAGAATTTGATTTTTTTAGACAGAAAAAAACTTCACATCCAGAAATATTGAATTTGAAAAGGAATTTAATTCCTGCACAATTTTCAGAAATTATTAATTGGAAAAATCCATTTAAAGGAGTCAGATATATCGAAAAAAAAAAAAATCTTATTTTTTTTGGTTCAATTGATGATATNTGGCTTGATACAGAAAANAATAATTATATTTGTGTGATATTTAAAAGTACTTCAAAAAATCAACCTTTACAAACAACAAATATTTGGGAGGGTTATTGGAAACAACTTTCATATTATTCATATCTACTCCAAAAAAATAATATCAAAATTTCAAGAAACGGATTAATTTTTTATATTAATACCAAACAATCACTTAGCGGTCAAAGTAAGATTGATTTTGAATTTCACCTTTTTGAAAAAATATTAGATTTTAGTTGGATCGAAGAATGTTTTTCAAATATATATGACATCTTAAATAGTAATATAATTCCTGAGTTTACATCGAATTGTAAATTTTGTAATTATGTAAAAAATATAAATTCTCAGCAAAATGAAAAATCATGAAATAATCAAAAAAATAGAATCTTCAAATTCACGAAAATTCAAAGAAGAGNTTTTGCTAAATGAAATGAAAAAAAATAATTCAATTTTTTTTGAGGGGTTATCATTAGCATGTAACAAACTTTTAACTTTTGGTGTTAAACAAATTCCAGAATCTAGTACTGATGGTTCAGGGCTTGAATGGAATGGCTTTAAAAGTCTAACTGATGATCTAATTAACCGAAAATTGACAGGATATGCAGCTAGAGACAGAATCAAAGAATGTATGAATTTATCCTTTCAGGATGAATGGAATTTTTATTTTAGACGAATTTTAATGAAAGATCTTAGATGTGGTGTTTCTGAAAAAACAATAAATAATGTAGCAAAGGCCAATAACTTTAGCCAATTTCTCATTCCAGTATTTGCATGTCAGTTATCTCAGGACTGCGANTTACACAAAAAAAAACTTACAGGAGAAAAAATTTTACAAATTAAGCTAGATGGTGTTCGAGCTGTTTCTATACTCTATCCAAATGGAAATGTAGATATTTTTAGTAGAAATGGTAAAGAACTCAANAACTTTAATTTAGTTAAAGAGGAACTCCAAAAAGTTTTTCTTAAGAATAAAATTGATAAAGCAGTGGTACTCGATGGAGAAATTGTAAGTGTTAATTTTCAGCAATTAATGAAGCAAATACACAGAAAAACTGCAGTTCAAAACCCCGATGCAACTCTTTATTTATTTGACATTATAAGTTTAGAAAATTTTAAGAAGGGAATCGAAGAAATTTCTCAATTGGATAGAATAGAAAAGCTAAAAAAATTTTTTGATATCAATTTTGATTCTAATATCGATAATAAAATTAAAATACTAGGTTCGTACAAGGTTGATTTAGACAGTCAAAAGGGTCAAGCTTTTTTAAAAAAATTTAATCAAGAATCAGTATCTAATGGATACGAAGGAATTATGATAAANGATCCAATATCCTTCTATGAGTGTAAAAGAACTACAAGCTGGCTTAAATCCAAGCCATATATTGAAATCTCTTTGTCTGTCAAAGCCTACGAAGAGGGAACTGGAAGAAATAAAAATAAGTTAGGAGCTATTATTGCTGAAGGATATGATAATGATAAATTTTTCAAACTAAACATTGGTTCGGGCTTTAGTGATAAACAAAGAGAAGATTTTTGGGAGAAAAAAGAATCTCTAATNGGCCAAATTATTGAANTAAGAGCGGATTCTATTTCTAAAAGCCAGGATGGNAACTTTTGGAGTTTGAGGTTTCCAAGATTTAAATGTTTCCGTGGTTTGGAAAAGAATGAAAAGATTTAATTATTTTTTTCTGTAAAACTTATCAAAATAGGTAGTATTACTATGGCTGAAAGAAACGTCATCGTTAAAGAAATAAATAGTAAAAGTCCCATTGAAGATGTTCCATTATGTTCTGACAATGCTAACGATGAAAACGAGCAGATAGTTGTGGCAGCACTTATCAATATTGCATTAGGTGTATTGCTTTCAAAAACATTTTTTATTTTTTTAAGTTCAGAAAATCGTTTTATATAATAAATAGGATAAGAAATTCCNAAACTATAGAGGAGTGGTAAAGCAATCATATTTGCAAAATTAATTTTTATGTTGAGAAATAAAATCGTTGATAGGGTCAAAATTGTTGCAATCAATAGGCAACTAAAAGTTAAAAACAAATATTTAAATGATTTAAAAATAAAACATATATANANACACAAAAAGATTATTGAAAACATAAATGCATATTTAAAAGAATTAATTACAATCTTTCCAGCCTCAAGCTGAACTACAGGCATTCCTGTAGCATTAGGAAATATAGTTTTGACGTCATTAACAAAGTGTTCAAGATTTTTTGGATTTGAAACATCTTTCGAAGGAAAAAATTCATATCTCTCTAATCTGTCATTTGTAAGATATCTTGATTTATAAAAATCAGGAATTTTTTCCTCAAAATTATCACTTGTGTAACCTAAGTTAAATATAAAATTAATTAAAATATCGAATTCACTGAATAGAAGATCTTGTAATTTTTTGCGTGACTCTTGCGTAGAATCTAAATTATTAATAGTTAGTAATAATTTACTTGCACTATTCGCTAAAAAAATATTTGGGTCCTGTGAAAAAAAATAAAGATTTTCTTTAAATTCTTCATATTCCTCATTACTAGAATAAAAAGTATCAGATTTTTCTCCTATTAGAAACTTTAAGTAATTCAATTCTTCTGATTCATAGTCTTCGATTATTTGACTGTAAGAAAAAAAAGATTTNACATTTTCAGATTTTAGTACATCTAATATTTTTTTTTTCGAATTTTCATCAACTATTACCGATATGATATAATCTGAGGTTGGATTTTCTTCAATTAATTGTTTAGCAAGTTTTACTGAAGTAAGGTTCTGATTTTTAAGATTTAACGCATCAGAATCGAAGACCAGATCGGGTAACCTTAAGAAAACAAAAAGTGTTGCAAGTCCGAGAAAAACAAATAATGTTAACCTAAATCTAAAAAAAGAAATATAAGTCTTGTATAATATTTTGTTGATAAAAATTACTTTGTGATTACGTAAAAACTTACTTGGAAAAATGCTTATTAAGGAGGGTAAAAAAAAGATGTTCGTTATTAATCCAACTGTTAAGCCAATACATGAAATAGTTCCTAACTCTGAAATCCCTGTATAATTNGTTGGAACAAATGATAAGAAACCAACCATTGATGGAATTGTAGCTACAAATAATGTAGCTGAAATTTTTTTTATACTTTCAAAAAGATATGCTTTTTTAGATAATATGTTTTTTTCTAAAAATCTTGAACAAATTTGTATTCCAAAATCTACCGTTAAGCCAATGAATAAAACCGCAAACGAAACCGATATAAGATTTAGACTGCCTAGTGTTAAGGTAGTAATGCCAAGTGTGATAGTTAGACCTACAAGTATNGAAACAACCAAAGAAATTATGAAAATAATATTTCTAAACGCCAGCCATAAGATTATTGTGACAAGAAATAAACTTAACAATCCAGCTAATTTCATCCCATCTGTAACCGATGATATTTCCTCGTAATCAATCAAAACTCCTCCTGTAAAATCTATAGACAANGTTTCTGTTTCCATTTTCTTAATTTCAAGAAGTGTTTCGTAAATTAATTTAAAATTATTTCTTTCTAAAAAATCAGAATTAATACCAAAGCTTATATATTCTGTATTTTTTTTGTTTGAAAGAACGTCGCTCCAGTCTAAAATTTTTTCAAAATTAATTGAGTCATTAAATTTGTCGAAAATTTGAATTAGATTTTTTGAAATCTTTTCATTTTGTTCTGGGGATTTTTTTACCAGTTCTAATACATTATTTAGACCTTCCAATTTAGATTTTTGATTAAGCTCACTAATAAAAGGTTGAAAAACATATAGTCTTGTTATTAGCTCTTGCTTCTTTGAATTATTGAGAAATTGAAAAAAATTTTGTTTAAAAAATTTATCTTGGGTTGGTGAAAAAAGAAAATTCGCGAATTCATTATTATTCTTCAAAATATCAAAGACATCTTTTGAGAGTTTTTGGGTTTCTTCTTTAGATTTTCCTGAAATTTTTATTAGTATATTCTTATCTAAAACAGGAAATTTATTTTTGTAAGTAGAGTAATCTTTTTTAAAATCCAATTCAGGATTAATTAAAGAGTCTGTAGAAGTATTTACTTGAAGAAAATTAATCGTTATGATTATAAATATTAAACTTACTAGTAGAAAAAAACTTACAGTTTTTCTTGGTTGTTTTAGTGATATTTCTAAAAGAGCAATCATTTGTTTATTAGGGAGTTTAAATTAATTTTTTATAAATAATAATTTTTTTTTACTTTAATTATGCCACTACTTATCAATGATGTTGTAGAAAAGATTACAGAGGGTATATTTTCTGGNGAAAGGTTTGTGATAACAAGTTTTAAATCTATTTCTGGAAATATTCATGTTACNATCCAAAATGTTAATGATGACAGTTCTGTATTCACACTTGCCTTGTCAGCAATTNCGGATAAAAGTAGGTTTAGAGTGGTTAAAAAATTGTAGATAATAGAAAGGCTTTTATGAAACTTAAACTTTTATTTTTTTTATTCTTGATATCCAACTTTTTTCCTATGACAACTGACAGTCATGGGCCGTCCAGACAAAAGGTTAAACATTCGGTTGAGATAAATGCACAAATGGATAGTGTCTGGAGTATAGTAAGTGATTTCACAAATTTTAAGTGGAACTCTGATCTTATATCCGTAAATGCAAAAAGTAATGATATTGGTTCTGAAAGGATTTTATCCTTTGTGGATGGAAGTTTAGTTACGCAAAAACTAGAAAAGGTTGATAATGCAAAAAAAATGGTTGGTTGGAGAGTTGTAAAAACAGATAATAAAGCCCTACCTGTGAATAGCTATTCCGCTAAAATTCTTATTAAAGAAAAGTCACCTGAAACAGTCGANGTGACATATAAAGCAGGTTTTTATAGAGGTTTCATGGGAAACGATCCACCTGAAGAACTTAATGATACCAATTCAAAGAAAAAGGTTTCAGAATTTATTATGAAATCTTTAAATGGTTTAAAAGAAATTGTTGAAAAAAAATAGTTTTTTTTTTGGTATATTACTTTATTCATCATTTTGCTTGTGTAACCAAATAGTTTTCGAAGATTTGGCATTCATTACTAATCAAGAAAGTGATCTCATTGATATTGTAGACTTAAAAAAACAAATTAAAATATCGGAAATAAAAGCTGGTTCAAGTCCAGCTGCCATCGATATAGATCAAAAAAATAAAATAGTTTTTATAAGTAATCCTGATAGCCATAACGTTTTAGTTTATGATATTAAAAACGAGAGAAGGTATTTTGTGAATACAGGGAAAACTCCTATGGGCGTAGCCTTATCGTCAGATAATAAAAAAATCTATGTTACTAATTGGTATGACAATCAATTAACATTGATTGATTATAAGAAAAATAAGATTACACATAAAATCAAAATAGGAAATTCTCCAGCTGGTTTGACTGTAGATAAGAAAAATAAAAGAATTTTTATTGCTAATCGTAAAGATAACAAAATAACGGTAATTGATGAAAATAATTATAAAAAAATTGATGACGTCAAAGTAGAAAATGCGCCTTTTGGTGTATTTTCTTTTTCAAATAATGAAAATATTATTGTTACTAATGTTCAATCAAATTCAATTTCAGTTCTTGATTCAGAAACTCTAAAATTAAAAAAAAATATTAAAGTTGGAGAATGGCCATATCAAGCCGTAATAGATAAAGAGAAAAACATAGCTTTAATTACTAATCAAAGAGGAAATAGTATCTCAATTATTGATATGCNNAAATTAGAAAAAATAAAGACAATTAANGACATTTGCGAATACCCNGAAGGTATTAATATTAGTTATAAGCAAAATTTAATTGTTGTTGCTTGTTGGTTTGAAGATAATATTATTTTAATAAATAGAGACAATTANAGTTTAATAAATAAAATTGAAATGTCCGGTGGTCCAAGGGCATTTGGTAACTTCATTTTGGAGTAAATAAATGCTTTCTGATAAAATTGTGGATAAATATAAATCAATGGCTAATGCAATTAGAGCACTNTCAATTGATGCTATAGAAAAAGCCAACTCTGGTCATCCTGGCTTACCCCTGGGTTTTGCTGATGTTGCTACTGTTTTATTTGCAAAATATCTGAAATTTGATCCAACTTTTCCAAATTGGGAAGATAGAGATAGATTTATCTTATCTGCCGGACACGGATCAATGCTTTTATATTCTCTTGCTTATTTATTAGGTTATAAGGATTGTAAAATTGAAGATATTAAAAATTTTAGACAATTGGGGAGTAAAACAGCTGGCCATCCTGAATTTGGTTTGCTTAAAATAATAGAAACAACAACTGGTCCATTGGGTCAGGGATTAGCTAATGCTGTTGGAATGGCAATTGCTGAAAAAAAACTTAATGTGAAATTTGGNAAAAATNTNGTTAATCACAAGACTTGGGTGGTTNCCGGTGANGGATGTTTAATGGAAGGAATTTCTCACGAAGCTATTTCATTAGCNGGACANTTNAAATTAAATAANTTNGTAGTNCTTTTTGATGACAACGGTGTGTCCATTGATGGGTCAACGTCATTAACATGTTCTGACAACCACCAAAAAAGATTTGAAGCTTGTAATTGGTCAACTTTAAAGATCGATGGACATGATTATAACCAAATTTCAAAAGCATTAGAATTTGCTATTAATTGTGACAAACCTACCATGATAAGTTGTAAAACAATAATCGGATATGGTTCTCCAAACAAATCTGGCCTTTCCTCAGTTCATGGTTCCCCCCTAGGAAAAGAAGAAGCAAGATTGACAAAAGCAAAATTACTCTGGAACCATGGTGCTTTTAAAATTCCNACTTCAATTAAAAACGAATGGAAGCAAATTTCAAATCGTGGAAAATCTAAAAGAATTTTGTGGCAAAAAAAGCTTAATTCTTCAAATAAGAAAAAAGAATTTTTATCTCATTTTTCTAAATCAAAATTTGTTAGAACAAAGANAACAGATAATTTTTTAATAAATATATTAAACNAAACGCAGAGCGAGGCTACTAGAAAATCATCACAAAAAACTCTTGAATTCATTTTAAGTAAAAAAAATAATTTTCTGGGTGGTTCTGCAGATCTTACTGGTTCGAATCTTACAATGACGTCATTTTCAAAAACAAATGGATCGAATTGTAATTATCTTTTTTATGGAGTTCGTGAACATCTTATGGCTGCCGCAATGAATGGTATTTCACTTCATGGTGGATACATTCCATACGGTGGAACATTTTTGATATTCTCTGATTATTGTAAAAATGCAATCAGATTATCTGCCATGATGAAAAGACAGGTTATATATGTTTTTACACATGATTCGATTGGACTTGGTGAAGACGGTCCCACGCATCAACCAATTGAACAACTTGCCAGTTTAAGAACTATACCAAATCTTAATGTTTTAAGACCATGTGATGCCATTGAAACATTTGAATGTTGGGAAATCGCAATAAACAATCAAAACACCCCATCAGCATTAATTTTGTCTAGACAAAACTTACCTTTAGTTAGAAAAGATTTTAAGAAAAATAAATGTAAACAAGGCGCATATTTTCTTAAAAGAAGTGTTGAATATGATTTAACAATTTTAGCCTCAGGTTCAGAAGTATTTTTGGCTATTCAGGTATATGGAAATTTAAAATCCATTGGAATTAAAGCCAACATNGTATCTTTTCCGTCCATGGAAATTTTTGAAAATCAATCTAGTTCTTACAAAGAAAAAATTTTAGGTAACAAACCTAGAATTGTTATTGAAGCAGCTTGTAGTTTTGGGTGGCACAAATTTTTGAACCCAATAGATACTGTATTTGGAATTGATTCTTTTGGAGAATCTGGTAAATCAGAAGATGTATTTAGTCATTTTGGATTTCATAAAGAAAAGATATGTAATAATATTAGAAAAACATATTTTAAATGATAACACTTAGGAAGAAATACACAGATTCTTTTAATTTCGTATTTAATAAAAGGGTAATATTGCGAGTAGATTTTAATGTGCCAGTTGTGGATGGTGAAATATCTGACCTTACAAGGATTGAAAAAATTTTGCCAACTATCCAAGACTTGCTGGAACACAAAGCTAAAATCCTTTTGATTTCCCATTTCGGAAGACCTGACGGACAAAAGAATGAGGAANATTCTCTAAAAAAATTGGTTTCAGTAATAAAAAAAGTCTTAAATCAAGAACTCTATTTTTTAGATGACGACATTAGAAAAATAAAATCAGAAAAGGTAAGACGAATTCTAAATACCAATAATATTATTTTATTTGAAAATATTAGGTTTTATAAAGAAGAACTCTTAAATGATGAAAATTTTTCAAAACACTTATCAACATTAGGTGAAATTTTTATAAATGACAGTTTTTCATGTTCTCACAGAGCACACTCAAGCATTGTCGGTATTCCAAAATTCTTACCATCTTTTCCAGGAAAACTTCTTGAAGATGAGGTGAAAAATTTAAAAAAAATTATAAATAACAATATTTCTAATAATGTTGTCATTTTAGGTGGTTCAAAGGTCTCTACTAAACTAGAAATCATAGAATTTCTTATAAAAAAATTTGACAGATTACTAATTGGCGGTGCTATGGCTAACACTTTTTTTGCGGCTAAAGGGTTGGACATTGGTGCATCATTATACGAAAAATCAATGATTAAAACAGCCAAATTTTTTTTAAAAGATTTTGAACAAAGGTTGGTTTTACCAGAAGATGTCGTTGTTGATTCAGAAGGAGAAAGTATAGTCAAAAATCTTAATCAAATTCTCAAACATGAAAAGATTTTTGATATAGGTCCAAGAACTAGAATGAGATTTCATGAAATTATATCAAATTCAGAAAGTATTTTATGGAATGGTCCACTTGGTAAGTTTGAACAAACTCCGTTTGATGCTGGAACAAAATTTGTAGCCGGTGCAATTAAGCAAAAGAAAAACAAAAATTTCTTTTCTGTTGCAGGAGGAGGTGATACTATATCTATGTTGAAACGGTTTGATTTTTTCAAAAACTTCTCATATGTTTCAACTGGTGGTGGAGCATTTTTAGAATTTATACAAGGCACGGATTTACCTGGGCTGATATATTTAAACAAATAATATGAATAAAGATATTTTAAAAAAAATAGCTACTAAGCTCTCTCAACCACCAAAAGGTATTTTAGCTGCTGATGAAAGCACAAACACAATAAAAAAAAGATTCAATAATATCCAANTGGAATCTACTTTTGAGAACAGACGTAAATATAGAGAGTTACTCTTTAAGACCCCNAAAATTTCTGATTCAATAAGNGGGNTAATCATGTACGATGAAACAATAAGACAAAAAACTTCAGAGGGGGTACTATTTACAGATTTTTTATATCAAAATGATATAATTCCTGGAATCAAAGTTGATACGGGGGCTATTTCTTTGTCAGAAAACTCGACCGAAAAGATTACAGAGGGAATAGATGGTTTGAAAGAAAGGTTAACAGAATATAAGAGCTTTGGTGCCAAATTCACAAAATGGAGAGCTATAATAGCAATTGGTGACTCTATTCCTTCAGATTACTGTATAGAAGTTAATTCTTTTAATTTAGCAAGATATTCCAAAATTGTTCAGGAATCAGGTTTGGTTCCAATCGTAGAACCCGAAGTCTTAATGGATGGAAAACATTCTATTGATGACTGCTATGATATTACTAAGAAAGTTTTACTTAATGTTTTTAGTCAATTGTCTAAACATGAAGTATTTCTTGAAGGTATTTTACTTAAGCCAAATATGATTTTATCTGGAAATTTATCAGAACAACAAGTTTCTGTTCAAGANGTTGCAAAAATGACATTGAAATGTCTCACAGCGTCNGTTCCACCNCAGGTTCCTGGCATTGTNTTCTTGTCTGGAGGTCAGAGCAATGAGTTAGCCACAGAACATTTAAATGAAATGAATAAAATTAGTACAGCATCTTGGAATATAAGTTTTTCCTATGGCAGAGCCTTACAACAGCCAGCAATTTCGAAGTGGAAAGGTATGGACCAGAATGTTAAAATATCTCAAGATGCACTTTATAANCGAGGTATACTAAATTCAAAAGCTACCATTGGCNAATATTCAAGAGATTTAGAAATTAATTCTTNATGATTAATAACATAAAAGTGGCTCCATCAATTTTATCTGCAGATTTTTCNCAGTTAGGTNGCGAAATNGAGAAACTNAACAAAACCGATTGTGATTTCATCCATATAGATGTAATGGACGGACATTTTGTGCCTAACTTGACTATTGGACCAGACGTTATTAAATCAATCAGAAGTTTAACAAATAAAAAATTTGATGTTCATCTTATGATTGATCCAGTAAAAAAATACTTAGAAAATTTTATACAAGCAGGAGCTGATATCTTAACAGTTCATCACGAAATATCAGAGAATTCATTAGAGTGTTTAAAAGAAATAAAAAAAAATAATATTCTTGCGGGGATTTCTATTAAACCCTCAACACCTCCAGAAGAGATAATCAAGTATTTAGAATATGTTGACTTAGTATTAGTGATGACAGTGGAACCAGGGTTTGGAGGACAAAAATTTCTTGTCAACCAAATAAATAAGATCCAAACAATTAAAAAAATAACTAAGGATACAAATATTGAAATAGAAGTTGATGGTGGTATAACCACTGATAATGCAAGAACAGTAAAAGAAGCAGGTGCCAATATTCTTGTGTCTGGTTCAACAATCTTTAGCAAAAGTAATTACAGTCAAATCATTGATATTTTGAGAACAGTCTAGAAATGAAAATTTTCTTTTTTTTCTTTGCAGTTTTTTTCTTTCTTAATTCCTTATCACAAGAGATATCAAAAGTCTTTGTTGGAGTTGAAAAACCAATAAAAAAGATAGTATCGGATAATTTAGTTATTCCAGGAGTAATTATGGCTAATGAGAGTGTAAATATCACAACAGTTGTCTCAGAAAAAATAAAAAGAATTAATTTTGAGGAAGGCAAATTTGTAAAGAAAGGTGACCTTCTTGTTGAATTAGTCGATTTTGAAGAAAAAGCAATTTTGGCTCAATATACAGCTGAACTTGAGGAGGCTGAAATTAATTATCAAAGGGCATTACAACTATCTAAAAAAGGGAACATATCAAATTCATTATTGGAAAATAGATTGATGAAAAAAAAAAAACTTGCTGCAAAAATAAATGAAATAACAGCTAAAATTAATGATTTAAAAATTGTAGCACCATTCGACGGATTTATAGGACTAAAAAACTTCAGTGAAGGTTCTCTTGTACAGCCTGGTGAGGCAATTACAAATTTAAATGATATTGGAACATTAAAAATAAAAGCAAACATTCCAGAAATTTATTTTAATAGGGTAAAAGAAAAAGATAGTTTTACATCCGAATTATATATTGAAAATAAAATTGANATCGAAGGAAAAATTATGGCAGTAGAAAGATTAATTGATCAAGAAACAAGGACTTTCAAAATTTTAGGTTCAATCAAAAACTATAAAAACAAAATTAAACCGGGCATGATGGTAAAATTGGATATTCCACTTCCCTCAAAGGAATCTTTNGTTATTAATGAAGGGGCAATTGTTAATGTAGATGACTTAACTTTTGTTTACGTTATCGACGAAAATAATACAACATCATCAATAAGAGTAAAAATTGGGTTAAGAAAAGATGGCATGGTTGAAATTTTAGATGGACTTACAATGAATGAATTAGTTGTTGTTGAAGGTGTTAATAAAATAAAAAATGGTTCAACGGTGAAATACCAATGAATCTCTCTAAATTTTTTATAGATAAACCTGTTTTTTGCACGGTTTTAGCCATCTTTATAATTTTACTTGGTTTACTCTCTCTCGACAGACTACCTTTACGGCAATTTCCAGACATTGATAGAACAGAGATTACAATAGATACACTATACCCTGGTGCTGCATCTTCAATAGTTGAAACGAAAATCACAGAAATTATAGAAGGACAAATTAGTGGAATTGACGGCATAGAGTCAATTTCTTCGGTAAGTAGAGATGGGAGATCCAAAATCAACATCGAATTTATATCAGATAAGGATATAAATGAGGCTGCAAATGACGTGAGAGATTCTATTTCAAGAATTTTAAATAACCTACCTAAAGATTCTGAACCGCCAGAAATTTCGAAAATAGATTCAGATACTGATGCGGTCATGTGGCTTAATTTAACCTCAAATGATATCAATCAACTCCAACTAACTGATTATGCACAAAGGTATATAGTTGACCGTCTATCTGTTTTACCAGGCGTAGCAAAGGTTAGAATATCTGGNGGTAAAAAAAAAATCATTAAGAATTTGGTTAGATCCGATTTTGCTATCGCAATACAAACTATCTGTAACTGATATCGAAAAAAAATTAATTGAAGAAAATATTGAGGTTCCAGCTGGAAGAATTGAATCTCAATATAGAGACTTTACAGTAAAACTAGAAAGTGGGTTTAATTCGGTAGAAGACTTTCAAAATTTAGTAATTAAGAAAGGAGATGATTTCTCGTTTGTTAAACTTAAAGATGTGGCTAGGGTTGAAATAGGTCCAGAAGAAACAAGACAAATTTTCAGAGGCAATGCCGAAGAAATGGTAGGACTAGGTATTTTGAAACAAACATCGGCAAATTTATTAGATGTTACTAATGCCATTAAAAAAGAATTTACAAAAATAAAAAATGATCTTCCTAAAAATATAAATATTTACCAAAGCTATGATACTTCTCTTTTTGTTTCAGAAGCTCTTCAAGAAGTAATTTTTACTCTTTGTTTTGCTATAATACTTGTAACAATTATTATTTTACTTTTTTTAAGAAATATTAAAAGTACATTAATACCAATTTTAACAGTGCCTATATCGATATTATCAACATTCATATTTTTAAATTATTTTGGATATTCATTAAATTTAATAACTCTTTTGGCTTTAGTTCTTTGCACTGGTTTAGTAATTGATGATTCCATAGTTATGCTAGAAAATATTCATAAAAAAATCGAATTAGGAATGCCTAGCCATGAAGCTGCAATTCAAGGTTCAAGAGAAGTTTTTTTTGCAATTATTTCAACCTCTATTGTACTAGTCAGCATCTTCATTCCAATAATTTTTCTAGATGGAGATACAGCCAAACTTCTAAAAGAATTAGCTGTCACCATAATTGGGGCTGTTTTTTTTTCTACTTTTATCTCATTAACACTTACACCAATGCTCTGTGCAATGGGCATGAATGTTAAAAATGACTCCAAAAGAAATGGATATTTAGAAGAAAAATATATAATCACACTAAAAAAAGTACTTCGCTCAAATAGCCTCTATTTTTGTTTTATAGTATTAGTAATTGGACTTATACTGATACTATTCAAGCAAGCTCCCAAAGAATTAGCTCCAAGAGAAGACAGAGGTGTTTTTATAATGGTAATGGAATCTCCCGAAGGAAGTGCATTTGATAATACAGTTAAACAAATGCTCAAATTAGAAGAGAAATTGATTAAACTTAATCAAAATAATGAAGCAAAAAGAATTCTACTTCGTGTTCCCAGAAGTTTCTCTGGAACTCAAAACTTTAGTGATGGATTAGGAATAATTGTTCTTAATCATTGGGATGAAAGGCGGTCCATTTGGAAAATAATTAACGATTTTAAAACTGAATCAACTAAAGTTTCTGATTCAAAAGTTATAATATTTCCACCCAGGGGATTAGGACAAAGAAGGTCTGGTCAAGAGCTTCAATTTGTCGTATCTGGGGATAATTATGAAAAGATTTATGAAAATATTAAAATCGTTTTAAGTAGAATTCAAGAAAATGAAAATTTTCTTTTTACACGAATTGACTATAAAAAAAATAGACCGCAGTACAAAATAGAAATAAATAGAGACAAAAGTTCAAATCTCAAAATCTCTACCGATGAGATTGGTAGAACATTAGAAATTCTATTAGCTGGAAGAAAAATTAACACTTTCATAGATAATGGGGAAGAATATTATGTCATTTTACAAGCAAAAAAAGAAAGTAGACAAAATCTAAGTAATATTGGTTCTTTTGAGGTAAAAACTGAGGATGGAAATAGAGTCAGGCTCGATAATCTTCTAGAATACACAGAAGTATCTGAAGCAAAAGAATTAAATAGATATAACAAAATGAGATCTATCACTTTAAGTGCTGGATTAAAAAAAGGATATTCATTGGGCAAAGCAATTAAATATTTAGAGACTATTTCGGAAAATGAACTATCTGGAAATTTTAAAATTGATTTCAAAGGTCAAAGTAAAGAGTATAAAAAATCTTCTAATCAGTTTTATTTTCTTTTTGTGGTGTCTATTTTATTTGTATATTTAGTTCTTTGTGCTCAATTTGAAAGTTTCAAATTTCCCTTTATTATTATGCTTACCGTTCCACTAACACTCCTGTCTCCCCTTCTTTCAATTATAATTTTTAAAAGTTCACTTAATATTTTTAGTCAAATAGGAATAATCATTTTAATGGGGATAGCAGCGAAAAATGCAATTTTAATAGTTGAATTTGCAAGGCAATTAAAGCTTCAAGGTAAAGAATCGTTTGATTCTTTAATTATAGCATGTAGAAAAAGATTCAGGCCCATAATCATGACAGGAATCTCGACTGTAATTGGGATAATACCCTTAGTCATAGGCTCTGGAGCAGGATACGAATCTAGAGTAACAATTGGAATTGTATTAATCTCTGGGATAATCTTTTCAATTTTTTTGACGTTATTTGTAACACCTTTCTTTTATAAATTAATCGACAAAGATTAAACGCTCTCAAAATTTTTAAAGTTCCCTTCATTAAAATATTCTTCCTCAATTTCAAAATTATTGATGTCTAAAGAATAAAAATCATCAAACCATTTTTGAATTCTATTTCTGATTTTTTTATCATAGGTTAATTTAACATTTAGGGTGTTTCCAGATGTAATGTTTGTTATTTTTCCGTTTTTAACAATCTCTTTGCCCTCTTTNAAAAGCAGATACGCATAACTAAACATTTCATCAATNGGTTTNTTGGGATCATANATTGANATATCTGCAATTTTTCCTGGTTTCAAGGATCCTCTGTCATTTAAGCCTAAAATATTGGCAGGAGACGCTCTTGTCATTATTGCTATCTCATACAAGCTGTATTCTCTTTTAAGGGAACCTAATAAAGAGGTNTTACGTGCTTCACTATTGAGTCCATTCATTTCAGATTCTCTGAATTCTTTATCCATTAATAGTCTTATTAATTTTGGATACATGGTGAATGGTCCTCCATTAGGATGATCTGTTGTTAGAAAAACTCTCCAGGGGTCATTNACCATCAAAAAAAGTTCTAGACCTATAGACCACTGCAAAGCGTTGACATAGTTTTTTTTATCATAAGTATATGGAATAACACCTCCCCCACCATCTTCTAGATCTGATAAAATCCATTTATTAGGTTTAGCATGTTGTTTTGATTGGTTCTGTTTCCATAGGTCTGAAGATATAGTCATTGTTGGACCAAACATTACTTGACCTATGTCAACTGTAATATTTTTATTNTTATTTAACAAATTAGCAATTATCTCTGATCCNGAAGAAAATCCATTTTTCCCTTGATTACCGTAACCATAAAACTGTATGTGTGCTAAGTGCATCCTTCTTCCTTTTGAACCTTCGATTGTATCAATAATAGAATTCACNTTTCCGGCCATTCCCAAATTATTACAATGAACNTGAACTGGATGAGGTATTTTTAAATTTTCATTAGCAATATTTATTGCCTCAAGAATTTGTCTTGATGANACTCCGTAAGAAGGCACTATATCATCAATTGAGAATTGTTCTACCTCTCCTTTTCTTTTAAAAACTTCTGAGCCGCCTGCATTGATAACTTTTATTCCAAGACATTTGGAAGAATCAATCATCCATCCAATGTAATCATCTAAAAATGATTGTCCTTTTTTCTTACTTAATCCATCTAGTAAAAAATTATCATTCCCTACAATTCCTAAGCCACCTTTGTCGATAATTGGGATATTTTGAAGTTCAAGCTGAGTAATGAAAGAGTTTATGGGTAATATAGCTGGTTCTACAACTGTGGTAAAACCCATTTCGGCATATCTAAATCCGGTTCCATCAACAGTCCATCTGGAACGGCCATTTCTTACATTTCTTCTATTCTCAAGTAACTTAGCAACAAATTTTTTATGCATTTCTGGAACAAGTAGTCTAGCATTATTTACATTTCCACCAGCTATGTGTGAATGAATATCTATTCCACCAGCCATTATTATTTTACCTTCTACGTCGTAAATNGTTGTAAATTCTTTAATCTGTTCTTTGCGTGGTTTNACTATTACCCCACCATCAACATAAATTGTTTTCTTCTGAAGATTTAGTTTTTGTGTAGGATCAATTATTTGTCCGTTAATAATTTTAAATTTCATTTTATAATTTTGACAATGTGATGTATTAAATATATTACTTTAAATAAATTTTATAAATACCAAATATATATATATATCTAAATCAAGGTAAAAAAATGAGTTCAATTCTAGATAAAAAAATTAAGATTTCTCATAAAAACGCAGTGAGTCGGCATGAGGCAGAAAAAGCTGTTGAAACTCTAATAAAGTGGGCCGGTGATAATCCTGATAGAGAGGGTTTAATAGACACTCCTAAAAGAGTAATAAAGGCATATGAGGAGTTTTTTTCAGGTTACAATGAGTCGGCAGAAGACATTTTGTCCAAAACTTTTGATGATGTTGCTGGATACGATGACATAGTCATGCTGAAAGATATTTCTTTTAATTCTCATTGTGAACACCATATGGTTCCAATCTCAGGAAAGGTTCACCTAGCTTATCTTCCTGTAAAAAGGGTTGTTGGAATATCCAAGTTAGCAAGAGCCGTTGATATCTTTGCAAAAAGGCTTCAGACCCAAGAAACTATGACTCAGCAAATTGGAAATTCTATTTTCAATGCTTTAAAACCCAGAGGTGTGGCAGTTTATGTTGAGGCTTTTCACCAATGTATGACGACACGAGGCGTTATGAAGCCCAACGTTTCTACGATAACCAATTGTTATTTAGGTGAATTCAAATCAGATAAAAACTTAGAAACCAAATTCATTAATTATATCAGGAATTGATGTCAGCTCTATTTGGTACAAGGAATTCTGTACNTGAAGTTGAAGAAGGTGATAAACTTCAACCGAAATTCGATTCAACCGGCTTAATTCCAGTTATAACCATTGACTTAAAAGATAATCAAGTGCTTATGCATGGATATATGAATAAAGACGCATTTGAAAAATCTATAAATTCTGGTTATGCTCATTATTGGTCAAGAAGCAGAAAATCGATTTGGAAAAAAGGAGAAACTAGTGGGTTTTTTCAGAAAATTCAGGAAATTAAAATTGATGATGACCAAGACAGTGTTATTTTTTTTGTAGAACTATTAGGAACTAAAGCAAGTTGTCATGTTGGTTATAAGTCTTGTTTTTACAGAAAACTTTCAGAAAAGAACGGACAATTTACAGCTAAACTAATTTTCACTGAAAANGATAAAATTTTTGATCCTGAAATTGTTTATAAAAATACTCAAAACCCAACAAAATTATAGTTTTTATCTTTATTATGATTACTCTTAACTTGACTCATGATTTTACAGTAATTAGAATAAGATTTTAATAAGGAGGAAATAAATGGACGCTTCAATTTTAAACTATACAGTCAATGACAATGTTGGCTCATTTTTAAGTAAAAATAAGCAACTTTACATTGATGGTAAATGGGTAGATTCTGTTTCAGGCAAAACTTTCGATGTGGAAGACCCAGCTACTGGAAAAAAAATAGCGACTTGTGCATCTGGAGATAAAAAAGATATAGATTTAGCTGTTGCATCGGCAAGAAAAGCATTTGATTCGGGTAAATGGACATCAGTACCAAATAATGAAAAAGGTAAAATTATTTGGAAAATAGCTGAATTAATTGATAATCATACAGAAGAGTTAGCTCAACTTGAATCCCTGGACAATGGTAAACCAGTTGCAATAGCNGGTGCTGCTGATGTACCGCTTTCATCTGATATATTTAGATATATGGCTGGATGGGCTACAAAAATAGAAGGTGAAACTATACCGTACTCATGTTTATATACCCCTGGGGCTCAATATCATAGTTATACATTAAGAGAACCAGTAGGTGTTTGTGGCCAAATTATACCTTGGAATTTTCCATTACTCATGGCTGCATGGAAAATTGCTCCTGCTTTAACAGCTGGATGCACAATTGTTCTTAAACCAGCGGAACAAACACCATTATCTGCACTAAGATTAATGGAAATAATTCATGAATCTGGTGTCTTACCTGAAGGAGTATTAAATTTAGTTACAGGACTAGGTGAAGAGGCTGGAGCTCCTTTAGCAGAGCATCCTCATGTTGATAAGTGTGCCTTTACTGGTTCAACTGAAGTTGGAAAAATTATAACAAAAGCTGCAGCCGGAAATTTGAAAAAGGTTTCACTAGAGTTGGGTGGTAAATCACCTACAATTGTGTTTCCAGATGCTGATATCGAAGCAGCAATTGCTGGGGCTGCGAGTGCCATATTTTTTAATCATGGTCAATGTTGTTGTGCTGGCTCTAGGTTATTTGCTCATGAAAAAGTTTTTGATCAAGTAACAGAAGGTATATCAAAAATTGCAGAAAATATAAAAGTAGGTCCTGGAATGGAAGCTTCTACTGAAATGGGGCCTTTAGTTTCGGATGAACAATATCAAAAAGTCGCAGGTTACATTGAATCTGGTAAATCTGAAGGGGGACAAATTGTCGCCGGAGGAAAATACGATAATTCCAGTGGGGGACACTTTGTTCATCCTACAGTTTTTTCTAAAACAAGTCACGATATGACTTTAGTTAAAGAAGANATATTTGGACCAGTAGTATGTGCTCAACCGTTTTCTGATGAAAACTTAGAAAAAATTGCTGAGGAAGCAAATAATACCAACTTTGGACTTGCAGCTAGCGTTTGGACAAAAAATATAAGTGTAGCTCACAAACTTGCTGCTAAAATCAGAGCAGGTACAGTTTGGGTTAACTGTCATAACATTTTTGATGCCTCCTTACCTTTTGGTGGATATAAGGAATCCGGATGGGGCAGAGAAATGGGACATGAAGTATTAAAAAATTACACAGAAGTTAAGGCTGTTACAGTCAACTTGTAATTAGTACAAAGCCAGACCGAAAGGTCTGGCTTTCTGTTATGTCAGATCCAAAAAAAAATTCAGGATTGGATAAATTAATAAGTTATAATAGGTTAATTAGCTTCATATTTTCGGGTGTAATCCTTCTGGTTTATTTTTCATTTATTGTAATACTAGCTTTTTTTCCTGAAATTCTTAGAAAACCTGTTGCAGGAACATCTATAACTTACGGGATTTTTGCTGGACTAAGCATAATATTATTTTCTATATTAATGACCTTTGTTTACGTTTTAATAGCNAATAACTTTTTAGACAAATTAAAATGAAAAATAGTACCTTCTTGTTATTCTTAATTTTTTTTANTATAAATTTTTTCCCATATCAAGTTATGGCACAATCAAATATTAGTAATTACTTTGCAGGAATAATATTTTCAATTTTTGTATTTGTAACNTTGCTAATAACCTATTTTGCTTCAAAAAAAACNCACGATAAGTCAAGTTTCTATGCTGCTGANGGAAAAATTTCATCTTTACAAAACGGATTAGCTATTGCAGGGGATTATATGTCAGCGGCATCTTTTCTTGGTATATCGGGGCTAGTTTTTTTTTCTGGTTTTGATGGACTTATTTATTCAATTGGTTTTTTAGTTGGATGGCCTATTATATTATTTCTTATAGCCGAACGGCTAAAAAATCTTGGTAGATTTACATTTGCAGATATTACATCCATTCGACTACAGCAAAAAAAAATTAGAATTCTTTCAGCAACTGGAACGTTAAGTGTAATTATATTTTATTTGATTGCTCAAATGGTAGGTGCTGGTGCACTTATACAGATTTTATTTGATCTTCCTTATCAACTTGCAATATGGGTGGTAGGCNTTTTAATGATTCTCTATGTTAGCTTTGGCGGAATGATTGCCACAACTTGGGTTCAGATAATCAAAGCAGTCTTACTATTGTTTGGAGCTAGTATTTTAGCTTTTTATGTTTTAAAAGATCACTCATTTAGCCTGAATGAAATTTTAAAAAGTGCAACAATGATTCATGAGAGTGGTGCTAATATTTTGTTTCCGGGAAAATTAATATCCGATCCAGTCTCTGCTATTTCGCTGGGAATAGCCTTAATTTTTGGAACAGCGGGTCTTCCACATATCCTAATGCGCTTTTTTACAGTTCCGGATGCTAAAAGCGCAAGGTTATCAGCTTTTTATGCTACAACTTTTATTGGATATTTTTATATACTTACTTTTGTAATTGGTTTTGGGGCGATAATTTTTTTGACAAACAACAGCTATTATCTCGATTTAAATAACAGTTTAATTGGTTCGAATAACATGGCAGCCATTCATCTATCTCACGCAGTTGGAGGGGAGTTTTTTTTAGGCTTTATATGTGCTGTTGCATTTGCGACAATATTGGCAGTTGTTTCAGGCCTAACGCTTGCAGGGGCGTCTGCTATTGGAAGAGATTTATTTGTTTATGTTTTTAATAATGGAAATGTTGAAGAAAAAAAAGAAATTGTGGTGTCAAAAGTTTCTAGCATTCTAATTGGTATTTTAGCAATTTTTCTGGGAATTATTTTTGAAGGACAAAATGTTGCGTTTATGGTTGGATTAGCATTTGCTGTGGCAGCTAGTGCNAATTTTCCAATTTTAATTTTAACTTTGTTCTGGAAAAAACTAACCACNAATGGAGCTTTCTATGGAGGATTTATAGGACTNATANTAGCAATTGTTTTGGTGATTTTGGGACCTACAATTTGGGTTGAAATTTTAAAATTTGATAAGCCTATCTTTCCATATAAATACCCAGCATTATTCTCTGTGNNAACANCATTTATATCAATAGTTATAATATCCTTGTTTCAAAGAAAAAAAACTGAATTAAAAAATGACGAAAAATTTAATATTATGACAATAAAATCTTTTACAGGTAAATAGGTTGCTGTTCCAAGATATTGACAAACCCAGTCCTANAGAAATTAAAGATTGGATGTCCAAAAACGACTTGAATATTAAATCAGCCTCCGACTTACTCGGAATCAGTCAGAGACAGATTTTTAGATTTATTTCAGGTGAAACAAAGGCAAAAAGAATTCATGCTTTAGCTATGGAAATGATTTGGCTACTTTACGAAAATAAAAAAAATATAATCAAAAGTAATATTAGTACAAAAGGAAAGAAAATTAAAATTGAGATTGAGTAAAATCTATTCCTTAAATGAAAGATATTTTAATCGCTTATTTTCATATCTTATTTTTTTCACTACATCTAGTATAAGTCCAGAAAAAAAACTTAAAAAAGCTAATACCATGAGAAATCCCGATAGTACAGCAGATGGAAGCTTCTCTACTAATTTGGTTTCATAAAATTGAAATATTATTGGAATACCAAGTAATAATGATAAAATTAGAAAAATAATTGCAAGTAAAAGAAAGAAGAAAAGAGGTTTTTCATCCTTAACCAAAACTAGTATAAGCTTAAGGATTTTTATACCATCAGAAAAAGTTTTCAACTTACTATTGGAACCCTGTAACCTTACATTGTATTTGCAGTCTATTTCTCCAACTGGCAATTTTTGTTCTAAGGCATGAATTGTTAATTCAGCTTCTATTTCAAATCCACTGGAGTGAAGTGGAAAAGTTTTGATAAATCTTCTAGAAAAAATTCTAAAGCCAGAAAATAAGTCCTGTATTTTGTTTCCGAAGATTATAGAAACCATTTTAGAGAAAAAAAAATTTCCAATAATATGTCCTCTTCTATAAGCTTTTGAATCTAAGTGTTTTCTTGAACCAACAACCATATCAAGCTGGTTGTTTTCAATTAATTTTAGCATGTCTTTAATTCGAGAAATGTCGTATGTACCATCACCATCAATCATAATAAAATAATCTCCATGATGTTGATGTGAAAACATTCTTCTCACAACATTACCCTTGCCTTTATCTTCAACTAGAACAACTTCAGCACCATTTTTTTTTGCTACTGCAATAGTGTCATCACTTGAACCGTTATCATAGACAAAAACTTTACAGGATGGTATCTGTTTTTTAAAATTCTTTATTACATGTCCTACTGTTAATGCCTCGTTAAGGCAGGGAATTAAAACACAAATTTTTTTCATTCATTTGTAAATAGAAGAGAATTACCTTTTTTATTAAAGCTATGAAAAGTGAATCCATAATTGGTAAATTTTTTTAAAGTATTAATGTTAGAAATCTTTTCTTCTATTATAAATTTGGCCATAGCTCCGCGTAATTTTTTAATCATCATGCCAATTGGACTTAAATTATCTCCTTTTTTCTTCTTAAATTCAAAATTCACAATATTAAAATCTAATTTGGATATATTTATTGATTTAAAATATTCATTGGACGACAGATTAAACA
>PARR01000012.1 GCA_002711625.1 Rickettsiales bacterium
TTAAGCACTGAAATAAGAAAAATTAGTAAAACTATTGTAAATTCGAAAAGTGCACTGTTTTTATCAAGAGGCAGCTGTTTTCCAATCGCAATGGAAGGTGCCCTTAAACTTAAGGAAATTTCTTATATTCATGCAGAGGGATATGCATCAGGTGAAATGAAGCATGGTCCGATTGCTCTAGTAGATGATAAAGTACCAGTGGTTATTATTTCGCCAAAGAATGATGTATTCAAAAAAAATATTTCCAATATGGAAGAAATACTTGCAAGAGGTGGTAAAGTAATACTTATTACTGACGAAAATGGTAATAAACTATTGTCAAACAAGAAAATAAAAAAAATAGTATTACCCAATTTTGACGATTATATACAGCCTATTGTTTTTACCATCCCTGTGCAACTGTTAGCTTATCATGTTGCAGTAATTAAGGGTACAGACGTTGACCAACCGAGGAATTTAGCTAAGTCAGTAACCGTGGAATGATTTCGTTTTGTATGTATAGTTTTAGAGATAATACAAACATCACCATTAAAATTCACTATAAGATATCAAACTTAAGACTAAATCCTTATCCATACTCTCAATATCAAAAGATGTTGATTGATAAGATTATTTTTTTTAGAGAATGTGGTCATACTTATAAAATGATAAGTCAATATTTTAATCAGATAAATTTGTTGAGTTACAGAGGAAAAAAGTTTTCTCCAAGTTTAGTTTTTGAGTTGATTAAGAATTATAATAAACATTTAGAAAAGAACCAAAGTAAGTCAGGGTAAATAATAATGAGTAAGTTGATTTATGAGTGATTTTACAAAAGTAATTATTATAGATATTCTTATATTTGAATCGTTATGAATTTTTTTTAAATGAAAAAACTATTACTCATACTGATTTTCACTTTTTTCTTCAATCCCTCTACTGGTATTGAGATAATAGGAAAATCAATCAAATGTGAAACACAAAAAAAAACTATAAGGGGTTACCCGTTCTTCTTTTTTTTTGAAAATGAAACAAATGTAAAAAGTTTTTTTATATCTGAGAAAAATTTAATACAATTTCACAATCTTAATTATAAAGGTGTTGAAAAAAATTTTATTGAAATAAGATATGTTGGAAAAATTGAGATGAGTAATCTAATTTTAATACATACTAAAGGTAGAAGGGAATATACTTGTGGTTTCTTACCAACAAAAGAAAAAATATATAAAGAGTTAGGGAAATTTATTAGTTCTTAACCTACTGATATTTGTGATAATATTTATTTACCAACATACAGATTCGGTTAATTGAATGACCGTTGAATAGAAACAAAAGTGAAAAGATTTCAAATTTATTTTTAATTTAATACTTTAATCCGCTTAATTATTTGCAACTAGATTGGGCAACTGTTCCAATTGAAGGTTTACCAAAGTATGTTATTTTTAGTAAAGCGTAGGAAAACAAAATCTCTCTATTTTTTTATCAAAGCATCTATATAACTTAAACCACATCTTGTTTTGTAATAAGATAAAATTTATGGAGTTCCTATATTTGTGATCAAATNTTTTGTGCAATAGGTCTACATCTACTTCAACTTCGCAGTAACTTATACCTNCCTGCATAAAAATTAAATCTATTTTTGACCNTGAATTAATATGATCTTTTATCCAAGTGAAAATGCAATNGTTCTTTTTTTTGAGGTGGATATTTTTTAATTCTTAGTTGAACNATATTTGGAGCANCACCGTGAACTCCAACAAATTTGGTCATAATAATTTCCTGATTTTCATTTTACCAATCCATTAATTATTGTAAAACTTATTTCTATAATTTTGTCTTTCTACTCTTTCTTTATATCTTTTAAAATAAGAATGAACTTTTGAATTANTCCAAGTAGTATTTCCTCTTGTTTTGATTTTTTTTGAATTGAGATAATGAGATATTTTTCTATAAACCATNCCTTTATCCTGTAATAATTTAATTAAAGAATGAACTTCTTCTTGTTTAGAAGTCCATTGAGATAAATCTTTAGTTAGGTTATTGAATCTTTTAGAAATACTAGATGTTGAGTAAAGATTGATACTTTGAGTTTTTCACCTTTCAAATATAATCAGTCACTGCTGAATAATTTGGAAAAGTGAACCTACATGGAAAATAAAAATTTTATATTATCAAACGTTTCATCTACTAAAAATCAATGCATTTANTAGAATTATTGATAGNGATATCAATTAGTCTTATTACAGGGAAATGGGTAAGTTATNGTTCCTTTTTCGAAAACTTTATTTCTTTCAAAACAAGTCACTTTATTTGCACCATCCGCCCAGTAATCGTGAGGATTAAGTGACATGTAAAAATCCTTTATAAAATATTTACAACCCCAATTATCTTTTTCCTCCTTCTTACAATATNGTTGGCCTATCTGAAGATGTAAATGACGCACGCGTGCCATACATCTGTATTTTACCTTTTCAGGAAGTTTAGCAATTATATCACCGCGTTTAACTATTTGGTTTTCTTCTACTAAAAAATTTCCGACATGACCATAAATCGCAATCATGTTTTTGCCATCCTTTGACGCACCATGATCAATTATGACAGTAGCACCCCAACAATCCTCCACAGTGGTTTCCAGAACCTTACCGTCTGCTATTGCTATTATGGGTTGATTTTTAGGTCCAATAATATCTATACCTTGATGAATATGGTCTCGAGGGCGAGTATTAACACCATTCATACTTCCAAAATCAGACAAAATAGGGTTAGTTTCAAAACCAGTNGGACTTTTNTCTTTAGCATATTTTTTACAATATTCTAAAACTCTAACATATTCTCCTTTATAACCTGGATGGTCATCATACCAGATTAGAGCTCTTTTACATTGTGCTGGTATATCATTATTCCTTATATCAATAGGTGGATCAGAGTCTTTAGAGGCAAAGCTTTCTCCTGAGAATATTACCATGGAAGTTATAAAAATAGAAAGAAAGGGATTTAAAAATCTGATCATAGACTAAATATAATAATTAAATCATTTACACACAAATTAATTTTGTTATTCGTTATTGATATAAAGTGAAATACTAAAGTAAATTTTNTTTGTAGAAGTTACCGTAATTATTTGTTATAAATTTTGCAAATTAATATTTGAACATTAAGGAGATTATAATTGTTAAATGTTTATTTATCTGGGGAAATACACACTAATTGGAGAGAAGAAATAGTCAATCTTTGTAAAAAGGAAAATCTTCCAATAAATTTTTCATCTCCAGTTACCAACCATGAAGCTTCAGACAATTGTGGCACAGAAATTTTAGGACTTGAAGAAAAAAAATTTTGGAAAGATCACAAGGGNGCGAAAATTAATTCTATTAAAACAAAAAAATCAATTAAAGATTCTGATGTAGTAATTGTTAANTTTGGNGATAAATACAAACAATGGAATGCNGCTTTTGATGCTGGATATGCATCAGCATTAAATAAATCAATAATAGTAATTCATAATGAGGATAATCAACATGCACTTAAAGAAGTCGATGCATCAGCATCAGCAGTTGCAGAAAGTCAGGACGAAGTTGTTAAAATTCTCAAGTATGTTATGAACGGTTCGCTTTAAAAAACTTTTATATTTTTTAGATAAATTTATTTTTATGTATTTTGANTCAGTGTTAAATTTGGTAATTAAGTTTTTGTTAATAATTATAATTCTTTCACCAGAACCAACTTTCTCAAAAAAAAAAATATTTATTGGTGGAAAGTACTATAATTGTAAATCACCAAAAAATTCCTTTGAAAGAACTCGCGGGGTAAAATCTAGAACTTGTATACTTTCTAAACAGGATAAAAAAGAGGTTAATCTATTTATAAAAAACAAATCAAAAAAAAAAAAAATAAAATTATTATTAAGTCATATGTTCAAGAAATTANTGCCATTAATATTTTTGATGTCCTTGATAGGTTNCGGAATATTTTCAAGCTATAAAAAAAAAACTGAAAGATTCCCAAGAATTTTTAATGAATCAAAAAACCAGATTTATGATAAAAATAGTTTTTATAACAATTAAATATCTAGTTCCTGTAATACTTTTGCCCTGTTTCCTATTATCTAAAGAGCAACAACTCAATTGTAAGATATCAGATGAATTTGAGAATGGTGAAATCACAACCCGCAAGGTCTACGAAAATTTTCGCCTAAGAATTTTTTTTGATACTGAATCTAATTGGATTAATGATATAAGTTTTATGGAGTTTAAAAAAAATGTTAAACTTTTTAATTCTAGTACAATTTCATTTAAAAAAGAAAAAAATAAAATTAACTTTAAATTGAAAGAATTTTTTACAGAAGAAAAAGATTCCGTCAATATTGAATATGAAATAAGTTATGAAATTAAAAAAGGTTTAATAAATTATAGAAAAAANTATTTTGATTTTGATGGAAATACTTTTTTTACAACAACTGTTAAAGGTATCTGTAAGGAAATTGTAAATAGCTTCTATTTTAATCGATCAATATATAGTCTNAGCCATTCATCTTTAGTAAGTCCATTTAATTTTACATTACCCTCTTCTTTTGATTCAAAATCTTCAAGAATCCAATCAACAAATTCTAAATTAGTTTTGTTTAGAAAATTAAGAAATTCATCAAGACTAATTTTTTCAGACATTTTTCACTTAATTATTTGATTTAGAATAGTATTAAATTTCTTTTTTTAGGTTAATTTTTGACTTATTAATCATAATCGTATCTCTATTGGCCATTATTGATGTTCTTCTTGCAGATATTTGATTCTTAGATTCCATAACTGAATCAGCATAGTTCTCTGATTCAGCTAAAAGGTCATGCATACTTTCCCTGTTTTTTGTTACATTTTCTTTAAGCTTTTCTAATTTAGAAATATTAAAATCTATAATTTCTTTATTTTTTTCAGGAGTTGCTTGAGAAGTCTTTAATTTACCAGATATTAAATCTTTATTTATGGAAATTTGTTTTTTATTAAACTCAACGATTGACTGGTTTAGTTCCATAACGTCTCTGTTAACAGCTATTAACTTTCTATTAATTTCTGCCATTTCTTTACTAATTTTAAGAGCTGAAGAATTAATTTCAGATTTATGCAAAAGAAAATCCAATAATGAACTATTTTTTTGTGCTTCAACATAATTAATTTCAACTTCAGATACAGCCTTAGCCTTAGATAATATTGCCTTTCTATTATCCTGAATAGAATCAGTGTTGTTTTTTGCGAGTTGTCTGTTCCCTTGATAAGATGCAACATAATTACTGAGGATCATTAACCGGTTTTCTTCAATTAATGATCTGCATTGAAAAACAAGGTATTCATTTTGCTTAACTTCAGAACGCAAATACTCAATTTTTTTTTTGTTTAAATCTATTTTCTCTTTATTTTCAGTTATTTGATTCATAATTTCTCCTTAAAAATTTTTTTACATTCTAATTCTATAATATTATTCAAAAATCTTCAAAAATATATTGTGGATAGAAAAAATCATGATTTTAAATAAAATATAATTAATTTGTATTATATCAATAAATAATGAAATATTATTAAATAATTATGGTCAAACAAGTAAAATTAACTGCGATCATTGAAGCTAATGATAATGCAGTATTTGACGATTCTTCAATAAATCAGTCTGTCGGTCTGTTAGGATCAGTCAAGTCTTTTGAGGTATCATTGGATGAAGAAGAAAGTACATCTAATGAACAATTTGATTCAAACTCTACACAAAATTCTTCAGAATTAGTAAATTTTATAAAAGAAAGTAACAAGATTTATTTTGGAACATTGACTATTGAACAAAGAAAATCCATAGGAATCACAGTTTTACATGTTGCAAATCTAGAGAAAATTCGCAATGACGATGCATTTAAATCAAAATTCATTTCAATCTGTTCACAAAAATTCAGTCTTAATGAGTCTTCGGTGTCTAATATTTTATCAAATACAAATGATGATGCCCTTTTTAGCGAAATAAGAAGTAAATTTTTGGAAGGTGATTTATCTCAAATGTTTGTTTACATATGGGAGATGATATTGTCAGTTGGAGAAGAAGATGATTTGGAGATTGAGTTAGTAGAAAATACCGCAGAAAAATATGGATTCGAAAAACCTATCATTAGTGAAACCAAGAAACTTGGAAATGACAGAGCAAAAGTTACAAAAGCAATTGAAATAATCGATTCTGGAGATGTGGCATATAATAAACTTAAAGCATTTGAGAAAACTGTATTGGTATCTCTTTTATTAACAGAATGTTCAACTATTGATGGGAAGATTTCACAGGACGATCTGAAATTGTTGAAAAATCTTCTTAACTTTCAATTTAATTTTTCCTCAAACAGTCTCACTGTCGTATTGGAGAAAAATTTAGGTTACTCATTAACAAAGAAGGTTGAGCAAGTTGAGGTATACAGAGAAAAATATGAATTGGTTGAATTTTTATGGGAAAGGATTCTTTCAACCGAAGATGATGTTAATGACGGAGAAATGGGTCTAATAAGAAAAATGATTAGGAGGCTTGATATATCTGATGTAGAGTCTGAAGGGGCAAGAAAGGAAGTTGAACAAAATCTCAGTACAAACTAAATTATGCTTATCTTTTCTTTTGATTCTAGTAATGTTTTCTCAGAAATTATCTTCTAAAGATAATTATATAAATCTAAGATTGATTTGCGATGATTTGAACACTAAATATGGTTTTGTTTTTTTAAATAAATCAAATCTAGTAGAGCATAAATATAATAAAAATAATGGGCAAATTAAAACTAAAGAAAATTTTTTACATTACATTGTAGACGAAAATTATATTTATTTGGAAAAAATTCACGAGAACAGCGGTTCTTATTTTCGTATTAACAAAGACTCTCTTTATCTTAATGATAATGAAGAAAATAAATGTATTATTCTTCAAACTTCAATACTCGAATTTTTTTCTAATTTAAAAAAACAACATTTTAATTGATTTTTTTTTTTTTGATTACACAATTAGCATATGAATAAATTAAATTTAGGGTTATTGGGAATTGGATTAATCCTTATGATTTTTCTATCTTTTATTTACGATTTCAATAATAAGTATACAATTCTTCTCGAAGAAATTGAATTTTTAAAAGACATGGTTCAAGATGTTGACGATGATCTTCATAATATAGAATAATTGGTTACAATTTTTAAATGACAAACCAAAAAAAAATTTCATATAAGATCATAGACTTCCCTAATATCAATCATCATAACAATGAAGAAGTGGAAACTTACCTTAACAATAATTTTGGTGATATGGGTTTTGAATTAGTGACAGTTCTGAATTTAGGAGAAAATAACACTAATAAAGACGGAAAGAGCTCGAGGTTCAGGTATATCTTTAAAAAAAATGAATAAAAAAAAGTATGAAATTGTAGATATGAGAAACAGGAAGTATGTTATCGAAGATTTTGAAAAATTTTATACTCATATTAATCTTTATCACTCAAAAGGTGATTCGATTCACGAAGAAAATGGTTTCTTTTTTTTGGTTAATGATGAGTTTAGGGAAAACCTTAAAGAATTATTAGATTATAATGGATTTTTTTATTTTTGACAGTTTGAAGAGAAAAAAACTGAGGTTTCAACCAGTTAATCTTGAAGACGTAAGAATTTATGCATGTGGACCAACAGTATACAATTTTGCTCATGTTGGTAATGCAAGAATGGCAGTAGCATGTGATTTATTAGTAAGAGTTCTTAAGACAAAGTATAAAAATGTAAGGTTTGTTTCTAACATAACAGATATTGACGATAAAATCATAGATAGAGCAAACCAAGAGAAAAAACCCGTTACAGAAATTACTAAAAAGTTTTGTGATCACTATAATAAAGATATGAATCAAATTGGTGTAAGTAAACCTGATGAGCAGCCAATGGCTACTGAGTACATAGACGAAATGATAAACTTAATCCAGATTCTTATAAAAAATGAGTGCGCATACGAAGCTAAAGGTAATATATTATTCGATGTAAAAAAATATAAATACTATGGTGTTTTATCGGGTAGAAATAAAGATGATCAACTTTCAGGTAATAGAATTGGGATTGCTGAATACAAAAAATCCCATCAAGACTTTATTCTTTGGAAACCAAGCAAGAAAAATGAACCTGCATGGGACTCCCCTTGGGGTAAAGGACGACCAGGATGGCATATTGAGTGTAGTGCTATGTCAAAAAAATGTCTTGGTTTGCCATTTGATATCCATTGTGGAGGTGTTGATTTGACTTTTCCGCATCACGAGAATGAAATTGCTCAAACCTGTTCATTGGAAGTTAATTCTCGCCCAGAGTCTTTTTGTAAATATTGGTTTCACAATGGCTTTGTTACAATCAATGGGGAAAAAATGTCCAAATCACTTGGAAACATTGAGATTGTAAATAATCTTCTGTCGAATTATTCGGGGGCAGCAATAAGACTGAGTTTGTTATCATCACAATACCGTCAACCACTCGATTGGTCATCTAAAATTCTTGAACAGTCAGAAAAAAATATTAGTAGATATAGAAAAATCTATACAGAGTCATTTGAAAAATTAGAAAAAAATGACAAAGGTTTATTTTTTAACAAATTTCTTGAACCACTGTACGACGATTTAAATACACCAAAATCAATAAGTATACTTAATAAAATGTTCTCAAATTTAAATAAGGTTTCTTCTGACGAGGAAAGAGGTCAAATTACATTTGCAATAAGAAAATCTCTAGACGTATTGGGTATAAATCTATCTCAAAAGCCTGCGAAAAAAAATGTAGATAAGATGTATATAGAGAAATTGATTTATGAAAGGGAAATTGCCAGAAAAAACAAAGATTATGAAAAAGCGGATCTAATCAGAGTAAAATTAAAAAAAGAAATGATTGAATTAGAGGATGGTAATGATGGAACAACGTGGAGAAGAACAAGTGGGAAAATCTAAAGAAATTATAATTTTTATTATAAAATCATATCAAATTGTTATCTCGCCTGTTCTTGGTAAAAATTGTAGATTCATACCAACTTGCTCTGAATATTGTAAAGAATGTTTTCNAAAATTTAATTTTTATAGGGCTTTATACNTGTGTTTATTTAGGTTAATTAAATGTCATCCTTTAGGGTCAAGNGGATACGATCCTGTTTNCAAAGACNTTCTNGAAGTTTCTGAATCNATTTCATTAAAAATATTAAGGAGNTTCAGAAAATCNGAACTNTATAGAAATTTACCCGGAAAGTTATTCATTTACAGTGGGGATNAATTTAANAGTACAAAACATTATGCGCTATTTAATAATGGTCAATTAACCTCAGCACTAACCCTNATGGAGACAGATTTAAAAAAACATGTTCAAATTAGAGGAATGTTCACAAGAAAAGAATTTTTAAGAAGAGGGTATGGTAANTTCCTTCTAACAGAAGTTTTAGAAAAATTAAAATCNCAGAANTATCGTTTTGTTTGGTGTAATGCNAGAAAATCGGTAATTGGCTTCTACAAAAGTGCAGGATTTAAAATTTGCAGTCCTTTTTTTTATATCAAACCTTTAGGATTACACAAGAAATTAATGATAAGATTATAAATGACTAAAATCATACAAAAAAATGTCTTAGATAGAAAGTTAGAGTTATGTTCTAATAACCCTCTTACAGGTTTTTTTAGAGATGGTTGTTGTAGAAGCTCACTTGGAGACAGTGGGGAGCACTATGTATGTGCTAGTGTGACAAAAGAATTTTTAAATTTTTCTTTCAAAAAAGGAAACAATTTAATATCACCCCGACCAGAATTAAATTTTCCTGGACTTAAAGAAGGAGATAGATGGTGTATTTGCACGGATCGTTGGATAGAAGCATTTAAAAATTCTTGTGCTCCAAAAATTATTCTGTCTGCCACCAATATAATAGTGAAAAAAAAAATAAATCTAGAAATTTTAAAAAAGTTTGCATTAGATATAAACTAAACATAATATTCTTTAATGAAAAATTTACTAATAATTTCATCTACAAAAAACACGAATTATGAACTTTCCTTAGAAATTAGAGATTTTTTTTCTAGTACCGATGAACTTAAATGTTCAGTAATTTCTTTGGAGGAATTTAATTTACCACTTTACACGCCAACATTAGAAGCTTCATTTAAAGATAAAGGGGTATTTCCAGTTGATATTGGCAAAATTAAAAATGAAATCTTAAAATCAGATGCACTCATTTGGTGTAGCCCAGAATATAATGGAGGTATTTCTCCAATTTTAACGAACGCTATTGCATGGATTAGTAGAGCAACAGATGATTGGAAAGACGGTTTTAAGGACAAGCATTCTATGATTTGCACGTCATCAGGCGGTAACGGGACAAATTTTATAAAGGGGTTCGCATTGCAACTTAATTATCTTGGTTCGATAGTTTTTGAAGAATCAATCATAAAAACAAAGAAAAGTTCTGAAAATCAGACAGATCTTAAAAAAACACTAATGATTTTTAAAGAAAAATTCACTTGATTTTAAATAAAATAAATGAAAAGTCGTTAATACAAATGCAAGCTTGCTTTCCATTAACTGCAAAAAAAGGGATGTTTTACATCCCTTTTTTTTTTTAATATAATTTTTATAATTAATTAACTGAAAGTTTTTGTAAATTCACTATTATTATGGTTTATGATTTTTTTATTATAGGAGGGGGTTCTGGAGGTGTAAGAGCTGCAAGGTATGCATCATCGCAAGGTTATAAAGTTGCGCTAGCAGAAGCCTATGATCTTGGCGGTACTTGCGTAAATCGCGGATGCATTCCTAAAAAACTCTATTCATATGCATCGAGTTTTCATGATGAAATAAACATAATGAAATCATTTGGTTATACCGTAAGTACTCCAAAATTTAGTTGGATGAAATTAGTAAAAGCTAAAAAAAAAGAACTTAAAAGGCTGAATAATATTTATGAAAAATTATTAAGTGAATCTAATGTTAAGCTATTCAAAGGTTATGCTTCAATTTTTGACAAAGATAAAGTAAGTGTAGGTAATAAAATTTTAAGTGCCAAAAAAATAATAATTGCTGTAGGAACTACTCCAAAAAAAATTCAATTTGAATGTTCAAAATCAATTATAACTTCAGACGATGTATTTGATTTACAAGTTCTCCCAAAAAATATTTTGATCTTGGGTGGTGGATATATTGCCATCGAGCTTGCATCAATATTCAATGGCCTCGGCGTTAATACAACTATAAGTTTAAGAGGGAACTCAATTTTGAATGGTTTTGATAAAGAAGTTACTTCATTTCTTGAAAACCAGATGAAGCTGAAAGGTGTTAAAATTATAAATAAAAACTTTCCTGAAAAGATAACTAGAAATAAAGATTACTTTAATGTTATTTATAAAAATAATTGTAAAAATAAGTATGATTTAGTTCTAGAAGCCGTGGGTAGAGTTCCTAATCTAGAAAAACTTAATCTGCACAAAATAGGTATTAAACAAAATGACAGAGGATTTATTAAAGTAGATAAAATGTTTAGAACAAATGTAAAAAATATTTTTGCAGTTGGTGATATCATTGACAAAGTGCAACTTACTCCAGTCGCAATTGCTGAGGCTGTTTGGCTAATTGATAATCATAATAAAAAAAATTTTAAAAATTTTGATTATAAAAATATTCCAACTGCAGTTTTTTCTAATCCTAACTTCGCTTCAATAGGTCTTTCAGAAAATGATGCTAAAAAGAAAAAAATATCATACAAAGTTTTTAGATCCGAATTTCGGCCATTAAAACATTCTTTATCTAAGTCAAAAGAAAAGGTTTTTATAAAAATTATTATTAATTCAATTAATCAAAAAATTTTAGGTATTCATTACGTAGGAGAAAATGCAGCAGAAATTATTCAGGGTTTCTCGGTTGCTGTTGTTAATGGGCTCACAAAACATCAGTTAGATAAAACTATTGGCATTCATCCTACGAGTGCAGAAGAGTTAGTTACAATGAAATAATCAAAAAATATAGAATTGTAATTTTATTATTTTGGATTATAAGAATAAATATGAAAAAAAACTGGAAACCTGAAAGCTGGCAAAGAAAAGAAGCATTACATCAACCTGTATATGGTAATGCAAAAAGTCTGACTGAGACCATCTCAAGAATGAAAAAACTTCCTCCGCTAGTTTTTGCTGGAGAAGTCAGGCAATTAAAATGTGATCTAGCTAAATGTGGAGAGGGCAAGGGTTTTTTGCTACAAGCTGGAGATTGTGCAGAAAGTTTTGCTGAGTTTAATCCTAATTACATAAGAGATACTTTTCGTGTAATTATGCAAATGGCTGTCATACTTTCTTTCGCGGCTGGAGTTCCGGTAGTAAAAATTGGGAGACTTGCAGGACAATTTGCAAAGCCCAGGTCATCTCCCGTTGAAAAAAAGAATGGAAAGGAGCTACCGAGTTATCTCGGTGATATGATAAATTCAATCGAATTTAATGAGAACTCTAGGATACCTGATCCGAGAAGGATGATTGAAGCGTATAATCAGGCTGCTTCAACTCAAAATCTTCTTAGGGCATTTGCATATGGTGGATATGCCGATTTATCGAATGTTCAAAATTGGAATTTAAATTTTGTTAAAAAATCAAAACAAGGTTCTGATTTTAAAAATTTAGCAGATAGAATTTCTGAATGTTTAACTTTCATGGATGCATGCGGAATTAATAATCAGAGTGTGAGACAGTTATCAGAAACAAGTTTTTTTATTTCGCACGAGGCCTTGCTACTTCCGTATGAGGAGTCTTTTGCCAGGATAGATAGTACAACGGGTATGTGGTTTGATGTTTCAGCACATATGGTTTGGATTGGAGATAGAACAAGACAAATTAATGGAGCTCACGCAGAGTTCTGTCGGGGCATAAGTAATCCAATTGGAATAAAGGTAGGCCCAACAGCTAATGTGGATAATTTAATCAAACTAATAAAACTAATAAACCCACAAAATGAATCGGGAAAGATTGTTTTGATTGTTAGAATGGGAGCAAATAAACTTGAAGAATTTTTTCCACCGTTGTTAAAGAAAATAAAAAAAACCTCCTTGAACGTTATATGGTCATGTGATCCAATGCATGGAAATACTGAAAAATCAAAGAGTGGATATAAAACTAGAAGTTTCAACAACGTGTTGAAAGAGGTGAAAACTTTTTTTAAAATTCATAATTCAGAAGATACTGTAGCTGGTGGCATTCACATAGAAATGACTGGACAGAATGTTACTGAATGTATTGGTGGTATGCAAAAAATTTCTGATAAAGACTTAGGAAGTAGATATCATACTCATTGCGATCCTCGATTAAATGCATCTCAATCAATTGAATTAGCTTTTATGATAGCTTCTTTTCTTAAAAAAATTAAGTAAAGTAGGAGTAAAAAATAAAAATCTTTTTGTCTCAAAAAAATTTTGCAGTTGGAGATATTGACAATAATTTTAATATCTTAAAAGAGTCTTATAAAAAAGCAATTCAAAAGAATTGCGATTTTTTTTTAACAACCGAATTATCCTTATCCGGATACCCACCACAAGACCTTCTTTTAAGAAAGGATTTTCAAAAAAAAATTGATTTCTACAAAAAAAAAATTTTATCCTTAACAAAAAAAGTTTCGACAATATTTATACTAAATATACCATCTTTTGAAAAAAAACTATTTAATCGTTTATATTTGATGCAATCAGGAAAAATAATATTTTCTGTTACAAAAAAATCCCTCCCTAACTATGGTGTTTTTGACGAGAAAAGATATTTTTCTTCAGCTAATGATACAAATTATTTCACATATAAAAACAAAAAATTAGGATTCTTCATCTGTGAAGACATTTGGGATTTAAAAAATATAGACCTAAATATTAGTACCGATCTAATTTTTGTCCTTAACGCGTCACCTTTTGAAAAAGAAAAATTTAGGCAAAGATTAAGTATTACAAGAGAAGTTGTTAAGTCTTTTAAATCCTCCTTAATTTATTCTAATGCCGTTGGTTCCCAAGACGAATTAATTTTTGACGGAGGTTCTTTTCTAATGGATAAAAAAGGAAAAATCAAAGAAATTGCACCTTTTTTTGAAGAATCGGAATTAATATTGGAACCAAGCAATCAAAAAAAAGAAATTATTCATATTTCTTTAAACAATCAAGAATTAATATATAAAGCCTTAGTTTCTTCACTTCAGGACTATTGTAAGAAAAATAGATTTTCTTCGGTTATTATTGGTTTATCTGGTGGCATAGATTCAGCTTTAGCCGCNACTATAGCAAGAGATGCTTTAGGAAGAGAAAGAGTAAAATTATTCTTTCTCCCTTCTAAATTTTCCTCAANTAAAAGTAAANATGATGCAACTTCCTTAGCCAAAAACTTAGAAATAAAAATTGATGAGATATCAATTGAATCNTCTCGAAAGCATCTACTAAAACAACTCAATTTCTTTTTCAAGAATCANCCGTCCGATNTCACAGAAGAAAATATTCAATCAAGAATTAGAGGACTANTNCTAATGGCNCTGTCAAATAAGTTTGACTCATTACTTTTAACAACTGGAAATAAATCAGAACTTTTAGTTGGTTATTCNACTCTATATGGAGATATGTGCGGTGGATATTCNATACTAAAGGATGTTTATAAAACTGAGGTTTATAAACTGTGTAAGTGGAGGAATGAATGTGATATATATCCTTTCTCTAATAATTCACAAACAGAATTGATCCCTTTATCTATTATTGAAAAAGAACCAACCGCAGAATTAAAGTTCAATCAAAAAGATACTGATTCTTTACCTCCTTATGATGTTCTTGATGATATCTTGATTTTATTAATTGACAAAAATAAAGATTTAGAAACAATAGTTAAGAAAGGGTATNATAAAAATATTGTGAGAAGTATTTGGAACATGGTTAAATTTTCTGAATTTAAAAGATATCAAAGCGCAATAGGGCCTAAAATATCAAGTATGTCGCTAGATAAAGACAGACGATTTCCGATAGTAAATTTATTTTCAATTTAAAATGTTGAGATTTGCACCAAGCCCAACAGGTTATCTGCACGCAGGAAACTTAAGAGTAGCNATCATAAATTTTTTATTTGCTAAAAAAAATNGACTTGATTTTTTTATTAGAATAGATGACACNGACAAGGAAAGATCTAAAAANNTTTTTGNTNATTCAATATTAANTGACCTAAAATGGATCGGNTTAAATTTTAAAAAAGTTATTCATCAGTCAGATAGAAAAGAAAAATATAAAGAAGTTTTTCANTATCTGAAGCAAGANAAATTGATTTATCCTTGTTTTGAATCCNCAGAGGATCTTGCTTTAAAAAGAAAAATTTTACTTAAGGCGGGAAAACCACCTATTTACGACAAAAGTGCTTTAGCATTATCGCAAGATGAGATTGAAAAACTTATTCAATCCGGAACATCACCTCACTGGAGATTGAAATTAGATCAAAAACCTATTTCATGGAAAGATTTAGTTCATGGGATGATTACGTTTAAAGAATTATCTATATCTGATCCTGTTGTTTTTAGAAGCGACGAAATGCCTTTATTCACAATTACTTCAGTAGTAGATGATGCTGATTGCAATGTTTCGCATATTTTTAGAGGAGATGATCATATTACAAATACAGCCGCACAGATAAAGCTTTTTTCATATCTTGGTTCAAAAATTCCTCAATTTGGACATCTCCCTTTAATGAAGGAAAAATCTGGTGCTGGTCTATCAAAGAGAGATAATTCTTTTTCGATAAAAGAATTTATAAATGATAATATNTTTCCAACAGTAATTATTAATTATTTATGCAAAATAGGGTCTAATCAAAATTTAGAGGAAGTTGAAACCCCTGAAGCTATTTTAAATTCGTTTGACTTGTCAAATTTATCAAAAAACTCTGTCATATTTGATTACCAGAAACTTAAAAGAATCAATTCAAAATATTTGAGAACAATTTCTATAAATGATTTGAAAAAAATAGGAAAAGATAAAATTAATGAGAAATTCTGGAATGTCATTAAAGAGAATATAGATTCAGTTGATGATGTAGATGATTGGTATGAAATAATTTATGAGAAGCAGAGGATTATTGAAAAAATAAAAATAGGTAAAGATCTAAGAAGAGATTTAGAAAAATATTTACCAGAAAATTTAGATCTAGATTCTTGGGATCTCTGGGTAAAATCTATATTAGAAAAAAATTCTATTAGACCTAAAGAATTATTTGTAAATCTAAGATTAATTCTGACTGGAAAAAAATATGGACCAAGTATGACTCATCTCCTGACATTATTTGATAGAAAAGAAATTCTTTGGAGGATCAATAATAATTGTGAGTAGAAATATAAAAATATACGATAGTACACTTAGGGATGGGGCACAGACAAAAGGTGTAAATTTTTCTTTAGACGACAAACAAAAAATTATAAAACTTCTTGATGACTTAGAAATTGATTATATNGAGGCNGGATGGCCTGGNGCAAATCCTACAGACGACGTGCTTTTTAAAAATTTACCTAAATTAAAATCATCAAAAATTGTTGCATTNGGGATGATGCGAAAGAAAGGAAAAAAACCAGAAAATGACAAAGGCCTTTCAGCAATTCTAGAATCTGGGATAAATAAAGCTTGTCTGGTGGGAAAATCTTGGGACTTCAATGTAAAAAATGCGTTAAAGNTTAGTTTAGAAGAAAATTTGAATATGATTGAAGATACGATNTCTTTCTCATCTAAAAAACTTAATGAAATTATGTTTGATGCAGAGCACTTTTTTGACGGATTCAAAAATAACTCATCTTATGCTCTAAGAACAATTGGTAATGCATATAAAGCTGGAGCTAATTGGGTTATTCTTTGTGATACAAATGGGGGGACTCTTCCGCATGAGATTAAGGACATTATTCAAGAAGTAAGTAAAATAGTTCCGCTAAAAAAAATTGGTGTTCACTTTCACAATGATACTGATAATGCTACAGCTAATTCAATTGAATCAATTAGATGTGGTGTGAGTCAAGTGCAAGGTACATTCAATGGTCTGGGAGAAAGATGTGGAAATGCTAACTTAATAAATGTTGTTTCTAATCTAATTCTGAAAATGAATTTACAATGCTCTGTAAAAAAAAATTTAAAAAAAATAACTAATGTTAGTAGAACTATTGATGAAACTCTTAACCGTCAGACCTCCAGAAATCTTCCTTTTGTTGGTACTGCAGCATTTGCACATAAGGGAGGTCTTCATATATCAGCTGTTGAAAAAGATCCCAGGTGTTATGAACATATTGATCCGGCAAAAGTTGGAAATCAAAGGTCTTTGGTTATTTCTAACCAATCAGGAAAAAGTAATATAATTAACAAACTAAAAAAATTCAGAATCAATGTAGGAGGTAATAAAAAAGATATAAATGATTTTTTAAACCTTACAAAAAATCAGGAGTTTTTGGGATATGCCTACGATGGAGCTGAGGCAAGCTTTGAGTTATTAGCGAGGAGGAGGTTTCAAAAGTTTAAAGAATTTTATAACTTACAAAGTTTTAAGGTTTCTGATGAAAAAAGGCTCAATGAAAATGGAAATTTTGTACCTTTTTCAGAAGCGAGGGTAAAAATAACTGTTGGAAAAAAAGAGTTTTATAGTGCATCTGAGGGAAATGGTCCAATCCATGCACTTGACAATGCTTTAAGAAAAGCATTAATGAAATTTTATCCAAAACTAAAGGAACTTAATCTTATTGATTATAAAGTCAGAATTTTAACTCCTCAGGACGGAACCAAAGCTTTAGTAAGAGTAAGAATAGAGTCAAGCAACAAAAAATATACTTGGTCAACTATTGGAGTATCATTGAATGTAATAGATGCATCTTATATAGCGTTACATGATAGTATTACCTATCATTTATTTAAGTCTTAAGTGATGAATGAGACAAAGATTAATCTTCCAGAAATAATTTTGATCAAGCCGCAACTTCCTCAAAATCTTGGGGCAGTTGCCAGAGCTATGTTAAATTTTAATTTTTGCAAATTAAGAGTTGTTAATCCAAAATTTAATTTAAATAATGAAAAAATAATTCCTCTTGCAGCTGGCGCTGATGTTGTAATAAAAAAAATGAAAGTTTTCTCATCATACAGGAATGCAATAAAAGACTTCAATTTACTAATATCTACCAGCAATAGAGATAGAGCGATTGAGAAAATGACAATTAGTATTTCTGAATTACCTCAAATTATAAAAAATCAAGCAAACGTAGGCATTATATTTGGTCCTGAAAATTCAGGTCTAGATAACGAACATTTATCATTTTCAGACTATATTTTGAAAATTCCAGCAAACCCAAGTTTTTCTTCAATTAATCTTTCTCATGCAGTATTACTCGTCTGCTATGAAATAATTCAAAATGTTGTGTTAAAAAAAGATTTGGGAACAAAAAATAGAATAAAGAATATCGCATCAAAAAAAGAACTTTTGAATTTTTATAAAATTTTGGAATTAGAGCTTGAGGACAAAAATTTTTTTTTAGTAAATGAAAGAAAAAAGATTATTATTCAAAAGATTAGGAATATTTTTGGGAAGCTTGTTCTAAATTCTAGTGAGATTAAAATTCTAATCGGTATTGTTAAGGCCCTGAATAAACAATGAACAAATTAAATTGACATAGTAATATTTGCAAGTATATTTCAAAATGTATGACTAGAATTTTAAAATCAAAATATAAAATTGATAGAAGATTAAGGTGCAATTTATGGGGCAGACCAAAAAGTCCATTCAATAAAAGGGATTACCCACCAGGTCATAATGGACAAAATAAAAGGAGAAAGCCATCTGACTTTGGCATCCAATTAATGGCCAAACAGAAATTAAAGTCACATTATGGTTACATTACAGAAAAACAATTTAGGAATATCTTCTTTAAAGCCTCAAAAATAAAAGGTAACACAAGTGAAAACTTAATAGAATTACTCGAGAGAAGACTTGATGCGGTTGTTTATAGAATGAAATTTGTTAGCACTATATTTGCTGCAAGACAATTTGTTAGTCATGGTCATATACTTGTCAACGGTAAAAAAGTCACGATACCTTCCTTCCAGATTACGAATGGTGATGAGGTTGAAGTAAAAAAGAATAGTAGAGAAATTCCTATGGTTTTAGAAGCCATAAGTTCCACAGAAAGAGATACACCTGAATATTTGTCAGTTGATTATGATAAAATGAAGGGGAAATTTCTCAAGGGACCTAAGCCTGACGAAGTTCCTTATCCAGTTATCATGGAGCCCAACCTTGTAATTGAGTTTTATTCAAGGTAATTTAAAGCTAAACTTTATTTAATTTTTTATTCTGTCAATGGACTTATCAGCATTAATTATTGCAAGGAATGAAGAAGTAAAAATTGAAACCTGTTTGAGGTCTTTAAAATTCTTAGACAATATTGTTGTTATACTTGACAGATCTACGGATTCAACGAAACAAATATGTAAAAAATTTACATCTAATATATTTGAAGGTTCATGGCAATCTGAATCAGATAGAAGGAATTATGGCATAGGTAAATGCAATACTAATTGGATATTAGAAATAGATGCTGATGAAGTAGTTACAAAACGATTAGCTAAGTTAATCAAGAAAAATATTAAATTTAATGAATTTGATTTTTATTATATTGACCTAATAAATTTTGTAGGAAATAAAAAAATATTATATGGATGGATGGCTTGTCTAGCGCCTGACGGTAAATTTTGTCTTTTTAAAAAAGGTTCAAAAACATGGATTAAAGGTTCTGTTCACCCTATGTATAAAATGGATGGAATAAGGGGCCCAAAAATATCAGAGCCTCTTCTACACTTTATGTCACAAAATTTATCTGAACTTCTTGATCGGTTTAACCGAAACACCTCTTTGCATGCAATTGATTTAAGAGTGCAGAATAAATCGTTGAACAATTTTTTGTCTTTAAGAAAATTTTTCTCAAGATTTTTAAAATGTTACCTTGGCAGACGTGGCTTTAAAAGTGGAAGTGTAGGTTTTCTAATTGCAGTTCTAAGTGCTTTGTATCCATTTATATCTGCAAAGAAATCAATTATTGAAAAATAAAATTAGTCTTTTAAACTGAAAGAAATATTATGCTTGGTGAAAAGGTCTTTAATTTCTCCATTTTCAGCTAGCTCCCTCAGAATATCACAGCCGCCAATAAATTCATTCTTAATATAAATTTGAGGAATGGTAGGCCAATTAGAATAGTTTTTTATACCTTGACGAATTTGCTCATCCTCTAAGACATTAAAGCTTGTAAATTTAATATCAAAATAATTCAGAATGCCGACAACGTTTGCTGAAAAACCACATTGAGGGAAGTCTGGGGTGCCTTTCATGAAAATGACAACGTCATCACTACTTATTATTTGTTTTATTTTATTTTCATCAATCATGATTTTTATTATATCGTAAGTGTTGTTAACATTAAAGCATGAAGTTCATTTCCCATCTTGGAACCTAAAGCACTATAAACTAATTGATGTTGTTGTACTTTCGATAAACCGCTAAACATACTAGATTTAATCGTGGCATGATAATGATTATTGTCACCCTTCAAATCATCAATTTGAATATCGGCGTCGGGAATCTTTTCTTTAATGAGTTTAATTATTTCTTGTGAATCAATTGCCATTATTTCATATAATTTTTAAACCAAAAATTATTTTTTTCAACCAATTCTTTTACTTTGATTTCAAAATGATTTTTTAATTTAAAAACATCACCCAAGATTTTTCCTATACATTCAACTTTTACATTATATCTTTTTGAAATATCTTTAATATTGTTTTGTTGATCAGCAAATACTAAATATCTTGATGTATCTTCACCAAATAACCAATGAGTTTTTTTTCTAATTCTGTTTGGAATGAAAAAATCAACTCCTATTTGGTTGTATATACTAATTTCAGCCAGACTTATTATTATCCCACCCTCTGATATATCATGACAGCCTTTTACTTGCTTATATTTGTGAATTATGTCTGAAATAAAGTTCCCATTATTTAATTCTTCAGATAAATTTATTCTTGGTGGGGAACCTTCAAAAATCTTAAAATGCTGGTGAAGTGCAGATAGTTCTAGATGTCCTCTTGTATTTCCTACCAGGTAAATCTTCTGTCCTTCTTTTACTTTAAACCCAATAGCATCTTTCCAATTTTTTAATTTTCCAACTCCTCCAATCACTGGGGTTGGCATTATAGCTTTGCCTTTGGTTTCGTTGTATAAAGATACATTACCAGATACAACAGGAAATTGTAAAAATTTACATGCTTCTTTAATTCCATCTATTGATTTTTTTATTTGGTACATAATTTCTGGTTTTTCTGGATTCCCAAAATTTAAGTTATTCGTAATTGCAATAGGTTCGGAACCTGTGGCAACTAAATTTCTCCATGCCTCTGCTACAGCAATTTTTGCACCTAATTTAGGATCAGAGTTACAATAAATTGGATTGCAATCTGAAGTTATTGCTATACCTTTTTTTGAACCATGTATTCGAATAACAGCGGCATCAGCTTCCTCAGATGCTTTTATTGTATCACCCATTACGGATGAATCGTATTGATTGAATATCCAACTTTTGGATGCGAAATTGTGATTCGAAATAAGTTCCAGAAACATTTTTCTTATATTTAATAATAATTTTTTTTTTTTACGAACTTTTGTAACTTTTTTTTTTTTATATGGGCGTGAATATTCAGGAGAGTTGTCTACAAGTGGTTTAATTGGCAAAGAACAAACTTTTTCTTTATTGAAAAATATTTCCATTTTACCAGAATTGGTAATTCTACCTATCTCAATCGCATCTAAACCCCACTTTTTAAAAATATCTAATGTAATTTTTTTTTTTTTAGGATTTATAATCATTAACATTCTTTCTTGTGTTTCTGATAACATTATTTCGTAAGGTTTCATATTAGTTTCCCTGCAGGGTACAGTGTCGAGGAATAATTCAACCCCGCAGTTTCCTTTCGATGCCATTTCAAATGAAGACGATGTCAATCCGGCGGCACCCATATCTTGAATTGCAACAATTGCATCGCCTTTCATGAGTTCCAAACAAGATTCTAACAATAATTTTTCCATAAATGGATCTCCCACTTGAACCTGCGGACGATTTTCTGAAGAATCATCTGAAAATTCTGCGGAGGCCATAGTTGCTCCATGAATACCATCTCTTCCGGTTTTAGAGCCTACATAAATTAACGGATAACCAATTCCTTTTGCTTTGGAATAAAATATTTTGTTTTTCTTGACCAAACCAACACACATTGCATTAACTAGAATATTATTATTATAGCTTTTATGAAAAAAACACTCGCCACCAACAGTTGGAATACCAACACAATTTCCATAGTCACCAATTCCCTTCACAACTCCAGAAAGTAAGAATCTTGTATTTTTATTTGAGATGTCNCCAAACCTTANTGAATTAANATTTGCAATCGGACGTGCACCCATTGTAAAAATGTCNCTCATNATGCCACCAACACCAGTNGCAGCTCCTTGATATGGTTCAATGAATGATGGGTGATTATGACTTTCCATTTTAAAAACAATTGCGTCACCAGAACCAAAGTCTATTATCCCTGCGTTTTCGCCAGGCCCGCAAATAACTTTTTTACCCGCTGTTGGCAGGGTTTTAAGCCATTTTTTTGTTGACTTATAAGAACAATGCTCGCTCCACATTACAGAAAAGATTCCTAATTCAATTTCATTTGGTTCGCGGCNAAGAATTCTAATTATCTCTGAATATTCTTNNAAACTTAAACCATGAGCAAGAATTTTTTCTTTTAAATTTTTTTTCATTTAATGAAATCCCTAATACTATCAAAAAAGAGTAGACCGTCTTTTGATGTAAATTTTTCTATTGCTCTTTCTGGATGAGGCATTAAACCCAAAATATTTTTTTTTTTATTAAAAATTCCTGCAATATTTTGGGTCGAACCGTTAGGATTTGAATCTATGTCAATTTCCCCAAATCTTGACGAATACTTGAATGCAATCTGATTATTATCCTCTAACATCTCAATTTTTTTTTTTTGTAAGAAAAAATTACCCTGAGAATTTGCGATTGGAAATTTAATNACAGAATCTTGCTTTAATTTATTTAAAAACCCTTCATTATTAATTACCCTTAAATTTATGTATTTACACTGAAAAAGCCGATTTGAATTTTTGATCAAGACTCCATCTAACATTTGGCATTCAGTTAAGATTTGAAACCCATTACAAATTCCAATTATTGGGGTTCCCTTAACATCTAATCTTTTGATCTCTTTAATAACTGGCGACATTGTTGCCAATTTCCCTGCTCTTAGATAATCACCAAAAGAAAATCCTCCTGGAATGAATACTAAATCTGTTTTTTTTATGTATGATGTGTTGTGCCAAATTAGTTCTGGTTCTAATCCAAAACATTTTTTAATTGCCACTTGCAAATCTCTGTCACAATTAGAACCAGGAAAAATTAGTATGGAAATCTTTTTTTTAGCCACTCTATTTAATCTGTGTTATAACAAATTTTTCAATTACTGGATTAGACAATAAATCTTTACTCACTTTTTCAATTTGTTTTATGTGTTTGCTACCATCACTAACTTCGAGATCGAAAAATTTACCTTTAGAAACTTGGGTAACACATTCTATTCCCATGTTTTGAATTGTTTTTTTTATACTTTCTGCCTCAGGATCAAGTATTCCTTTTTTATAACTCACATAAATTCTAAAAATCATCTCTTATTACCTTTTTAAACTCTTTATCTGAAAGAACCCCTAGTCTATTGGCTACTTCTTTGTATGCATCAGAAACATTACCCAAATCTTGCCTAAATCTATCCTTATCCAATTTCTTGTTTGTTTGCATATCCCAAAGCCTACAGTTGTCTGGACTAATCTCGTCTGCCAACATAATAAGCTGTTCCTCATCATTCCAAAATCTTCCAAATTCAAGTTTAAAGTCAACTAATCTAATTTGTTGTGAGAGAAAAAAACCTGTTAAAAAATCGTTAATTCTTGAGGACAAAGAAATTATTTCTTCTAATTCACTATGATTTGCCCATTCAAATGAGAGAATATGTTCTTCTGATATAATTGGATCATCGAGTTCATCATCTTTTAGATAAAACTCTGTAATAGGACGACTTAAAATTTTACCCTCTTTTACTCCTAAGCGTTTTACTAAAGAACCAGTTGCAATATTTCTTACAACAACCTCTACAGGAATAATATCTAATTGGTGGATTAATTGTTCTCTCATGTTAATTCTTTCAATAAAGTGATTAGGTATGTTAACATCAGACAGTCTAATCATTATCAATTCAGATATTAAATTATTTAGGACCCCCTTACCCGGAATAGTTGTTTTTTTTTTGTTGTTAAACGCGGTTGCATCGTCCTTAAAATACTGAATTAATGTATTGGGGTTGGGACCCTGATAAATTATTTTAGCCTTACCTTCGTAGATTTTCTTTTTCATCGCTTCCCAAGTACTTTCTTATAAATTTCATCAATATTTCTAAAGTGATAATTTAATTTTAGAATTTTTTTTAAATCATTAGCTAATAAATATTTTTTTATCTTAATGCTTTTAAATAATGCACTTTCAAAACTATATTTTTTTTTCCAGCAATCCATAGCAATGTTTTGGACTATTTTATAAGCTTCTTCTCTTATTAATCCTTTTTTTGTAAGTTCTAGCATAACTCTTTGAGAATTATAGAGTCCAAGAGATTTATCAAGATTTTCCTGCATTGCTTTCTTATTTATCACTAAATTTTTTAAAATGTTTTTAATTCTGTTTAATGCAAAATCAGTCAATGTTAAAATGTCAGGACAATTTATTCTTTCAACTGATGAGTGAGAAATATCTCTTTCGTGCCATAATGTAATATTTTCTAAAGAAGGAATTATAGATGCTCTAATTATCCTGGCAATTCCTGTCAAATTTTCACTAAGTACTGGATTTCTCTTATGGGGCATTGCAGAAGAACCTTTTTGTTCAGANGAGAAAAATTCCTCNACNTCNCTTATTTCACTTCTTTGTAAGTGCCTTATTTCNGTTGCTAAACTCTCAATAGAGGANGCTAAAATAGCTAANACAGAAAATAANTAAGCATGTCTATCTCTNGGAATAANTTGTGTTGAAACATCTTCNTGTTTTAAATCAAGTTTTNTTGAAACATANTTTTCTACTTTAGGACTTATATTTGCAAAAGTNCCTACNGCNCCAGAAATACAACAAATNGANATNTTTTTTTCNGCTTCATTTAGTCTTTCATAATTTCTTTTAAATTCACAATATCTACTAAGCAGTTTNAATCCAAAAGTTGTAGGTTCTGCAAATATACCATGACTTCTTCCTATACATGGAGTTTCTTTATACTTGATAGATAATTTTTTTAAAATTAGGATAAATTCCTTAAGCTCTTTTTTTATAATTTTTACTGATTCCTTTAATTGATACGACAAAGTAGTATCTAATATATCTGAAGAAGTCACTCCTTGATGAATATATCTTGAATCTGTCCCTACATTTTCAGCAACATTTGTAAGAAAAGCAATAACATCATGTTTGACCTTTTCCTCAATTTTATTTATTTTTCTAATATCAAAATTGGCTTTTTTTTTAATATTTTGCAATGATTTTGCTGGTATTTTACCTTCAATTTTAAGAGCTTCACATATCAATATTTCTATCCGCAACCAAATGCGAAATTTATTTTCTTGCGACCAAATATCTGTTAACTGTTTTCTACTGTATCTAATTATCATTTTTAGCTGTATGGTGGAAAAAAGTATTTTTTATCTGAAAGCGTAAATATTTCGTAACCATCTTCAGTAACGCCTATAGTATGTTCGAATTGCGCTGACAATGATTTATCGGAAGAAACAGCTGTCCAACCATCATCCAAGATTTTTACTTTAAATCCACCGATATTTATCATAGGTTCAATTGTAAAAAACATACCAGGTTTTAATATATCACCTGTTCCCGGTTCTCCAAAGTGAAGAATACTCGGTTTGTCATGAAAAACCCTCCCAAGACCGTGTCCACAAAAGTCTCTTACAACTGAGTAGTTTTTTCTTTCTACAAATGATTGAATAGTATAACCAATATCTCCGGTTGTATTTCCTGGTTTTACTACTTCGATACCTCTCATCATTGCTTCGTAAGTAATTTCTACTAACTTTCTAGCTTTTAATTTTACTTTACCCACGTAAAACATCCTACTTGTATCTCCGTGCCATCCATGCAATATGGGGGTAACATCTATATTAACTATATCACCTTCTTTTAATTTTTTTTTGGAAGGAATACCATGACAGACAACATGGTTTATTGAAGTACAAACACTTTTCGGGAATCCTTTATAATTTAGAGGAGCAGGAATAGCATTATTTTCAACCTGAAATTTGTGGCAAATCTTATTTATTTCTTCAGTTGAGATTCCAGGTTCTATAAAGTCCGTAATGTGATCTAAGCATTTAGCAGCTAGCTTGCCAGCATTACGCATATGAAAAAAATCTTTTTCTGAATGAATTTTTATCGAATTTGTCATAAAAAAATAAAATTAATGTATACTAGAATATTAAAAAAAGTTAGTAAAATTTAAAAATGAAAATAGTTTCAAAAAAAGCAGGAATAATTATAATTGGCAATGAAATTCTTAATGGTAAAACTGTTGAAAAAAATTCTAATTTTCTGTGCAAGAAACTTGCTCTTAAAGGTATCTCTGTCAAAGAAATATCAATTATTCAAGATATAGAGCCAGAAATTGTAAAAAAAATTAAAAGTTTTAAAAAAAATTTTGATTTTGTTTTTACCACAGGAGGAATTGGNCCTACTCACGACGATATTACCTCAAAGTGTGTGGCTAAAGCATTAGGAGTAAAATATTCTCTTAATCGAAAAGCAAACCGTTTATTGGCAGAACACTATTCAGANGAAAATTATACAACAGCTAGAAAAAAGATGGCGTATCTACCTCAATCATCTAAATTAATACATAATCCAGTGAGCATAGCTCCAGGTTTCTATATAGAAAATATATATGTTTTTCCAGGTGTTCCAAAAATTCTTAAAGTAATGCTTGTTGAGTTTTTAAAAAATATAGATAATAATANACCTGTGATTCAGAAAACTATATCNACTGTATTATCAGAGGGTATTATTGGTGAATTTATATCAAAAACACAAAAAAATTTTCCAAAGATTGAAATTGGGAGNTACCCCTATTTTAAAAAAAACTCTTTCGGAGTTTCATTGGTTTTAAGNGGTTATTGCGAAGAAGAATTAATGATTGTTTCTAACCAAATTTATAATTATTTGAAAAAAGTAAATGGCAAACCCAAGATATTCTAATTATGCACATGATTTAAATATTTTTGAATGCGTTCTGCGAAAGTTTTTCTAAATTTTTTTTNATACCAAACTAAAAAACAATTTTTAAATAATAATTCAAATTCTTGATTTTTTGAGTTTGATTGGCTTTTTCTAAAGTCTATGTTTTCCCAGCCTCCTTTAATTTCATTGATATTTTGTTTCTCAATAATGGTATCAGCATCTTGAGAAAAAGCTTTGGTATTTGGAATGTGCTTATAATCAACATTTAACCTCATTTTTTCAGATTGTGAAATTTCTACTAGTCTNTGAATAGATAAAAGAATTTCTCTAATTTTTTTTTCTTTACTCATTTATAATAAATATATACAAAATAATGTATATTCAACATACTTACAAATGCAATCATTAGCTCTAAAAATTTTTCCTTTTTANTTTCTTTTCTTAATTCTCCTTGTTTACCTAAGTTTAAAAAAATCACCGAGCATTAAAAAAGAGAGTAATAAAATTCATGACACAAATTATTTTTTGGATTTTGTAAAGGATGCCGAAAAAAAATTAATTGCTTTAAAGGAAATGTATGATCAAAATCTTATTACTCCTCAAACTTATATTTCAAAGACAGAACTTGTGGCTTTGCTGGTAAAAAGAAATGTCGATATTTCAATGGTGGAAAAGTCAATACAAACATCAAATCGCGACAAATATTCAGAAATAAGGAATAGTTTGAATAAGAAAATAATAAGAGAAGAAAAAGAAATCTTAAAAAAAAGTAACTTAGACTCTTTAATTTTAGCTGTAGATAAGAAAATTGAAAAAAGGTGATAATATGAAGAAAGAAAATACAAACATTTTAGAACAAGTAAAAAAAACCGTNAAAGATAACATGGNTGATATAAAACATGATNATGTTGATACAAAAGAAAANAAAAATAATTATAAANATTTAAAAGAAAAAGAAATAAATAAATGGTTAGANATAAACGGGGAAAGAATNGCNAGAGAACTACTCAACGAAGAAATTAAAAAATTNAAAAAATAAACTNAAACTTCATTTTCTTAATATGCCCCCATAATCTTTTCAAACCTTTGGGTGCATTAGTTTTCCTTCTATTAGGCATTATTCTTGTTGGATCATCGCATCCTCTCCTTTCGCCAAGATCACTTATTGCAGGATTATCAATAACTACTGTATAGAATCCTTTTTTTTTATATTCTAGGCCAATATCAATTTCATTNAAAAACCTCTTGTAACCATTTATGAGGTNATAGTCNGACATCCTTTTTACTCCAGGACGAAATGAAAAATATCCCCATTCCCATCCGTCCTTTGGTCCTACATTTCTAAANGATATATCGTCAACCTTTTTTGTTGGACCGAACTCAAAAATACCAAAATTTTTTGCACTTTGGCTTTCAAGCCAAACTTGCAAAATCTTTTCATCAGACTTAAGTATTCTNAATGATTCTTCAATAAAATTTGTTCTTAGATATTTCCAATCATCTTCACAATGAAAAACATAGGGNGTTTTGATTTTTTNGTAAATCTCCTCAATTGAGTGAATTTGTCCNTTTTTAACTTTATTGCAAGTTATTTTAAGTTTACTACCCCATTTTGTTAAAACTTTTTTATATACATTATCGTCTACAGAATCTTCAATCAAAAACATATCTTGAAATTTATATGAATTAAATNTAAAAAAACTTTCCAATGTTTGGTCCAATAGATCTATCCGTCCACAACTTGTAATAACAAAACTCATTTTNTCTTGCATAAATTTAAATATATATATAACGTTAAATCTTGTAAAGCAGACAGAATGAGTAAAATAGCCTTAATCACTGGAATTACAGGTCAGGATGGAGCATACTTAGCTGAGTTTCTCTTGAAAAAAGACTATATAGTCCATGGAATTAAAAGAAGATCATCAACTAAAAACACTGAAAGAATAGATTCGATTGATGTAAAAAATATTAGAAAACAAAATCTTAAACTTCATTATGGGGACCTAACTGACTCATCAAATATAATACGTCTGATCTCTGAAATTAATCCTTCTGAGATATACAATCTTGCTGCACAGAGTCATGTCATGGTAAGTTTTGAAACTCCAGAATATACAGCCAATGCAGATTCACTTGGTACTCTTAGGATTCTGGAAGCCATAAAAACTTTGAAACTACAAAAAAAGACTAAGTTTTACCAAGCCTCAACGTCAGAATTATTCGGAAATGTAAATAAGACTGTTCAAAATGAACAAACNCCATTTCGACCACAGAGCCCTTATGCCACAGCAAAACTTTATTCCTATTGGATTACAAAAAATTATCGAGATGCCTATGGAATTTTTGCATCGAATGGAATTTTGTTTAATCACGAAGGGCCAACACGAGAAGAAACATTTGTTACAAGAAAAATAACCCTTGGAATTTCAGAAATCCTAAGAAAGCAAAGGAAATTTATTACTCTAGGAAATTTAGATTCTAAACGTGATTGGGGGCATGCTAAAGATTTTGTGCAGGGTATCTGGAAAATTTTGCAACATAATTCTCCTGATGATTTTGTTTTATCAACCGGGAAAACCCATTCAGTTAGAAAATTTGTGGAATTGGCATTTTCTTATGTTGGTATTAAAATTAATTGGATTGGTAAGGGAGATAAAGAAGTTGGAGTTGATCAAGAAACTAATCAAATTCGCATAAAGGTTAGTAAAAAATTTTATAGACCCAACGAAGTTGAATACTTAAGAGGTGATTCATCGAAAGCACAAAAGCTTTTAAAATGGAGTTGCAAAACCAGCTTCGAGCAGTTGGTAAAAGAAATGGTTCTGTCAGACTTAAAAAAAAATAAAGTTTATTTGTGAAAAAAATAGTTCCAATAATTCTTTCAGGGGGTATTGGCTCAAGACTTTGGCCTTTATCTACAAAAAATTTACCTAAACAATTTTTAAACCTACCATTTGGATCAAAACAAAATCTATTTCAGCAAACATTAAAAGGATTTAAAAATAGAAAGGTTTTTGATAAACCTATTGTGATTTGCGGAGATGAACATAAATTTTTGCTTTTTGATAGTGTTAAAAGTAAAAATGAAGTGGGGAATATCATAGTTGAAAAAATTCAAAAAAATACGGCAGCTTCTGTCTTGCTTGGGTCTTTATATGCAATGAAAAATGGAGCAGAATACGTTATGGTTGTTCCATCCGACCATTACTTAAAGAGAAGAGATTACTCAAAGATAATTCCAAAAGAGTATATGAATTTTCCAAGTCACACAATTTTTGGAATCAAACCAAATGAACCTAATGTGGACTATGGTTATATAAAAGTAAAAGAACCAAATAGACAAACATCAATTGTAGAAAAATTTTTTGAAAAACCAAATAAAATAAATGCAATGGCATATGTTAAAAAAAATTATTTTTGGAATTCAGGAATGTTTTTAATTAACATTGAGGTTTTAAAAAATAACTATCAAAAATTTCACCCGAATATGTTTAAAATTTGTAAAGAAATTATAAATAATTTGAAGTTTGACCTAGATTTTCTTGTTGCTCCATATAAGCTCATGAAGCCATTGGAAAAAATATCATTTGATACAGCAATTTTAGAAAAGGTTTCAGATATTTATATGACGAAACTTAAAGTAGAATGGGATGATTTAGGAACTTGGTCTTCTTTAAGAAAATATTCTAATAAAGATGAAATAAAACTTGATAAAAAAATAACTGTCCATAACGACTCAGACAATACATTTGTAATTAGTGACAAAAGAAATACTATTGTCAATGATTTGTCCAACGCTATAGTAGTCAGTTATAAAGATTCCTTATTTGCATCTTCCATAAAAAAAGCAAATGATATAAAACATATTTTATCACAAAAAAAATATTCTAAAGTAAATAATTTTCAATCGCTATTTTTTAAACCTTGGGGATTTTATGAAGTATTTTCATCTACAGAAAATTATTTATTGAAAAAGATTTCTATCAAACCGAAGTGTAGACTTTCTCTGCAAAAACATAAATATAGGTCTGAGCATTGGGTTGTTGTAAAGGGAAAAGCAAAAGTTATCAAAGGAAAAGAAATTAAGGTTTTAAAGGAAAATCAGTCAACATTTATCCCAAAAGGTTTAAAGCATTGTATTGAAAATATTGGAAAAGGTTATTTGGAAATTGTTGAGGTGCAGATAGGTTCTATATTGTCTGAAGACGACATTATAAGATTTGACGACCCTTACAAGCGATAACTACAATTATAAAAATTATCTACTTACCAGTTCTTCTATCGTTTTTATTAGAAAATCAATTTCTTTGAAATCGTTGTAGTAATGAAAAGAAAGTCTTAGCAAACTCTTTCTTTTTCTTGTTTTGAAAAAATGATATGACGTTTTATTGTCACTTATAGAGCAAAGGATTTTTTTTTTTAAGAGATAATCAAGAACTTCCTTAGTTGAAAAANCATTGATTATAATTGTATTTATACCAGAAATTAGACACTCATTTTCAAAAATTATCACACCATTCAGCTTTCGTACTTTTAGTCGAAAATATAAAGANAACTTTTTTATTTTTTTTTGTATTTTTTTGATCCCAATACTATGTATATTTTCAATTGCCTCAGTCAAACCAAGAAGTAATGCTGGTGAATACTCAAACGTTTCAAAATAATTCTTTTTATATATTATTTTNTTCATATTAACTATTTTGCAACTAAATGAATCAGAAATTATTGGAGATAAATTTTTTTTTAAATCATCTTTTATGAAAATAAAACCTGTTCCTCTTGGACCTCTTAAATATTTTCTGCCAGAACCAATCATTACGTCACAATTTATTTTTCTTACATTGATATCTATTTGACCAATAGATTGACATGCATCAACTAGGAATAATGTATTCCTATTTATTTCTTTTACTATTTTTCCTACTTTCTGAACATCAATTAAATTGCCGCACTGAGACGAGATATGACACACAGAAACCAATTTTGTATTTCTATCAATATTCTCTTTTAGACTCTCAAAACAAACTTGTCCGTCATGAGATAACTTTGAAACTTTTATTTTTAAATTTTTTTTNTTTAATAATGAAATGAAGTTATTTCCATATTCATTTTCAAATATGATAACATTATCATTTTTTTTAAAGGAGATTGAATTTAAAAAAAAATTCCATCCATAAGTTGAACTGGGAAGAAAAGAAATTTCGGATTTTTTACATTTAATTAACTTAGAAAAAACTCGATAGAAATTAAGAATCTTAGGCCTATTTAACTTTGCTGCTAAATATCCACCTAATTTTTGTTCTTCTTCCAAATAAGCTATAATAGTCTTAATAACCTTATTCGAATTTTTACTTGACCCAGCATTATTAAAATTTATAAAGGTCAAACTTTTTTTACTTTCAAACAAAATAATCCAAAAAATTTCTTTTTATCTGTTAAAATATCCACTACTTTATATCCTGATGATGATGATAAATTCACAAAATCGTTTATGGTGTATTTGTATGAATTTTCTGTGTGTATAGTTTCTCCTTTTTTAAAACATATCTCTTTATCAAGAAATTTTACGGTGTGACCTTTTAGACTCTCTAAGTGCATTTCTATTCTATTTTTTTTTTCATTAAAAAAAGCTTTATGTTTAAAAAGATCTTGATCAAATTTAGCACCATATGAATTGTTTATTCTACTTAAAACGTTCTTATTGAATTTTGCTGTTAATCCACTCTTATCATTATAGGCTTTTTCAATAACCTCTTTATCCTTGTTAAGATCAACTCCTATAACTAAAAAATTATTTATTCCTAGAAGAAAAGCAAATCTTTCAAGCAATTTTTTTGCATTTATAGGCGTAAAATTTCCAATAGTTGAGCCAGGGAAGAAGCCAATATTTGGTTTATTTTTAAGTTTGGTCAAATATGACATGTTGTTTTTATAAAAATCTGCACACACNGCTGTTACTTTGAGATTAGGATGTTCATGTGCAAATTTTTTAGCATTTTTTATAAGAAACTTTTTGCTAATATCAATTGGTATATATTCATATGGATTTTCTAATGCATCAATGAATTTTTGAATTTTTTGATTAGACCCGCTTCCAAACTCAATAATCACAGAATTCTTAGGAAGTCTTGTACTTATTTTCTCTTTCTGTTCTTCTAGAATTTCAATTTCTTTTTTTGTTGGATAGTATTCNATTAAATTTGTGATTTGTTCAAATAATTTTGACCCTTTCTCGTCATAAAAAAATTTAGGATCAATGGTCTTTTGCCCATCTTTTTGAAGACCTAATAACAATTCTTCCTGACCAGAAAAATTTGATTTGGTTGTATAATCTAATAGATTAAAATTCATTGTCAGTTACTTGAAACCAATCTTAATCCACAAAATTGCCATCTATCAGAAGGATAATAAAAATTTCTATAAGATGACCTAATATGATTAACAGGTGTGGCGAAAGAACCGCCTCTTAATACGAACTGGTTACACATGAATTTTGAATTATATTCACTTAGTTGGTTATAAAAAGGCTTGTAACCCTTATAGGGTAAATAATAACTGTGAGTCCATACCCACAAATTTCCAAAAATATAATTATCATTATTTTCCTGGTAAATTTTACTTTCTAGAAAATTACCTTTTTTTATATTTTCCTTGAGAAATAATTCAATTTCAAATTCTGAAGGAAGTCTTTTTTTTTTAAAACGTGCAAAGGCGTCAGCTTCATAATAACTTATGTGAGAAACAGGCAGTTCATCATCAATTCTTTTAATTCCATTGAGAGTAAATTGATTATTATTNTCAACCCAATACATAGGTTTGGTAATTTTATTTTTTTTTATAAAATCCCAACCATCAGATAACCAATACTGCGGATTTTCATAGCCACCTTCTTTAATAAATATTTTCCATTCACTATTTTTAATGAGTGATGATAGAGAAAATGGTTCAATATTAATTTCAAAATTGGGCAACTCATTGTCAAAACAAAAATCATCGTCTTGATAACCAATATTTACTGACTTTATTTTATTTAAATTATAAGTGGTAGTTGTTTTTTTCTCATTTTCTAACTTATTAATTGAACAAAATGAGGGTTTTAAAGGATTATTAAAAAAAACATTCTTTATGTCCATTAATATAAGTTCTTGGTGCTGTTGTTCATGGTTGATACCTAATTTAGTTAAAAATTCTATATCCTGGTCATTTTTATTAATTTCAAGAAGTTCGCACATTTTTTCATCTACATAGGTTCTGTATAGAAGAATGTCNTTTGTAAGGGGCCTATTAAGATAACCTCTTTTATTTTTTGGGTTAAAATCTCCAATAGAATTATAGTAAGAGTTAAAAACGTAATTAAAATTTTTATTAAAAATTGAATAATTTTCACTTTTTTTTTTTAGGATAAATTCTTCGAAAAACCATGTTGTATGAGCTAAATGCCATTTAGTTGGGCTAACAAAATTTTCTGTTTGAATAACCAAATCTTCAAACTCGAGGTTATTTATAAGATCCGAGGTTGTTTGCCTTACAGAAATAAAATAATTTTTGAGAGAATTAGTATTCTTTTGTCTAGAGAAGCCATCCATAAAAATTCATTTTAAGGAAATTCATTCACTAGTCAATTTTTTAGAAATTATAATTATTAAAAAATTATTTTTTTTTGTTTTGAGTTATATCAAGTAGATTTTTCTTTTTGTTTTGCTGTTGAAATGTTGGTTAATATTTTATCAACTATTTAAAATTACTTTTTTCCATAAATATGAGAAAAAAGAAAAAGTATCGAGTTAAAGTTTCTTTGTGGTATAAAGTCATTTATAGGTAAAAATCAAATATTATATGTAATATCAATTCAAAAAAATTATTTTTTTCGATATTCTAAGAATAAATAAATGAGTATATGTTTCTTGTTTAATATTTTATTCAGTTTGATATAAAAGATTTAATATTAATAAATTGACATAGAAAAAGACGAAAAGTTTAATTTGAATTTTATTTCAATTAAATTTCAAAATAACCAAAGCGTCTATTTTAATATGTCATTAGGATTTGCGAGCGTGCTGAAATTGGTAAACAGACAGGACTTAAAATCCTGCGGAGTCTGACTCCTTGTGGGTTCAAGTCCCACCGCTCGCACCATTTGGCGATGAAAAAACTACTACTAATTTTGAGTTTATTTTATAATTCTTCTTTTGCTACAGATTTAGAAAAAAAATTTAAAGATTTTATATTAGATAATCCTGAGATTATTTTGGAGTCTCTGGAAAATTATGAAAGAACAAAATTGAAAATATTAGAACAGGAAAGTAAGGAAAAAATTGATGATCTAAAAAATTTGTTATATGAAAAAACTGGTTTGTATTCTGGAGATCCACTATCTCCACACACGATAATAGAATTTCTTGATTATAATTGTTCATATTGTAAGTTACTGCACAAAAACATTATAAAATTAATTAAGGAAAAAAATGTTAAAGTTATTTACAAGAATTTCCCCATTTTATCTGCTGATTCAATCGATTTTGCAAAAATAGCAATTATTCTATCAAAACAGAATAATGAAATATTTAATAAATTCCATAATTTTTTACTTTCCAGCAAAAAAATGCCTTCAATGGTTGAAGTTGAAATATTTTTATCAGATCAAAATATTGATTTAAAAAAAATTAAAGAAATGTTTGAAGAAAAGTTTGTTATAAATAGTTTAGAATTACACAAAAGAATAGCATTAGAACTTAAGCTTCAAGGAACTCCTGCATTGATAATAAATAATAAACTTTTTTTTGGATACCTTGATTACAATGAAATTATAAAAGAATTAAATATTTAACAATACAGGTTGTTAGATGTTTTTGTTTTAAATTTGGCAGCAAATCCATTGCTGTATAAAATTTTTTTTCCAAATTGGCTAAGATATATGTTGTGTTTTACTAGTGCATCCATTTCTCTCATATGTTTTTTTGTTCTTTCCTCATATGAGGTAAATGCACCTTGTTCTTCTTGTAAAACGTGAATTAATTCATGCATCAAAATAGCTCTATCACAAACATATTTCTGAGGTTCTAAGTTTTCTGATAGATAAACTAAATACTTAGGTTCCAATGGAGTATAAGCAAGAATTTCACATTCCTTTCCGCAAGCAATAGAAGAAAGTTCTGACTGCTCTAATTTTTTGACAGTTATTTCTTCCCTAGGTAAAGTATAATCTGAGTTACTTGTTATCCAGATCAATAAGGCAAATATTAACTCATTTATATTGCTAAATTTTTCCATATTGTTAATTTAATAAAAAAAAAATGAAAAGTAAATTATTTTCACATAGAGGTCTTCCAGAAATGTATAATCTTGAAGTTGGTGATGGTCATAAAATTTATGTTGAGGCCAGTGGACAAAAAGATGGAATACCAGTAATCTTTGTACACGGAGGCCCTGGCGGTCATTGTCGCAGTGAACATCATAATATTTTTAATCCAAAAATATTCAGGTCAATTATTTATGATCAAAGGGGATGTGGAAAAAGTAATCCATATAGGTCAACTTCAAATAATAATACCCAAAACCTTGTAAAAGACCTTGAATTAATAAGAAACTTTTTTAATTTAAATAAATTTATAATTGTTGGTGGTTCTTGGGGGGCAACATTGGCACTAAAGTATTCAATCCATTATCCTGAAAGAATTATGGGAATTTTGTTGAGATCAGTTTTTCTTGGTACAATGGACGAAATAAAATGGGCTTTTATTGATGGTCCTAGAATATTAGCACCCGAGATTTATAAAAAATTTAGTAGTTTTTTTTCAAAGAATTGCGATTTATTAGAAAAATACTACGATGAAATATGTAGCAAAAATTCTAAACTTCATTCTTGGATATGGCACGATTATGAGAGAATATTATCTCAGATCAATCCTAATGAATACAAATTTGATAATAGTGAATTAATTGAAAAAAGAGATGGATTACCTAATTCTCCAAAAATGGAATTACATTACATTAAACACAATTTTTTTATGGAGGATAATGAAATTTTGAAGAATATCTCATTATTAAAAGAAATTCCAGGATTCATAGTTCAAGGAAGATATGATATTATATGCCCGCCTATTAATGCATTTAACATAAGTGAAAACTGGCCAAGCTCAAAGCTCGTAGTTGTTAATTCTGCTGGACATTCATCAGCGGATCCTGGCATCACTGATAATATGCTCAAAGGTCTCGAGGAGCTATCTCAAATTGTCTAATTCAAAAATCACGTATTCGTTGGTTTCCTTGGATAATAATGCTTTTTTCATTTTTTTTTTTCGTTCTTGGACAAAATTTGACCTAGAGCCCAAATGCTAGCTCCTCGAATGATAGGACTGGGATTATTAAGTTGCATTTGGATATATCTTACCAACTTCAGTGATTTTGAATTTCCAGATGCTACTATAACATTTCTCAAAAAACTCTCAAATCCAATTCTCCTGATTGGCGATTTTTCAAAGAATTTCAAAAAGAATTCTTTATCAAATTGTAAAAAGAAAGAGAGTTTGCTGTCTGAAGATGTTTGAATGAATTCTTGTTTTTGAGTTTCTTCAGAAAACTTATTCCACGGACAAACAGATAAGCAATCGTCGCAGCCATAAATTTTATTTCCAATTTTTTTTCTTAAACTCATTGGAAAAGAACCTTTGTATTCAATAGTTAAATATGAAATACACTTTCTTGCATCAATTTTATTTTCAGAAATCAAAGCACCTGTAGGACATATTTTTAAGCAATCCGTACATGACCCACAACTAGCCTTCGCTTGACTCGAAACTTCCAATTCAACTGGAAGAAAAATAATAGATAAAAATAACCATGAACCATATTTCTTAGAAACTAAATTAGTGTGTTTTCCCTGCCACCCCATACCACATTTTTCTGCAAAATATTTTTCTAGTATTGGACTTGTATCTACAAAAACAAGGGAATCAATTGAATATTTTCTCAACAACCAAGTTTTAAACATTAACAAACTATTTTTTAAAACCTTGTGATAGTCCTCATTTTTTGCATAAGCACTTATATTTCCCACTGTTTTTTTTTTATTTATCATTATTGGGTTACTTGATGGAGAATAATTAGTTCCTTGTACCAAAATTGTTTTTACTTCAGGCCATATTTTTTTGGGATCTATTTTTTTCTCATAGTGTTTTTCCAACCAATCCATATCACCATGATATTTTTTGTTCAAAAAATTTAGGTAATTTCTCTTTGTTACGTGATCGACCTCTGGTCTGCAAAAACCTACTTTGTCGAAACCAAGGGATAAAATCTTTTTTTCAATTATTCCTTTGAAATTTTTCATATTATATATCATTAATTATTATATTATAAAGATGGTTAAACGAATTAAACAAGCAGTTATTTTGCTAAGTGGTGGCCTAGACTCAACAGTTGTTTTATCTGAATGCGATAAACTTGGATTTGAGATTCATGCCATGGCATTTGATTATGGACAAAGACATAAATTAGAACTTAAATTTGCAAGATGGCAGGCAAATTATTTTAGATGTAAAAGTTTTAAAATTTTTAAGAT
>PARR01000013.1 GCA_002711625.1 Rickettsiales bacterium
TATATAGGAGTTCATATTATGATGCCAATCTAAGTGATCCTCAGAGATGTTTAGTAAAACAGCAATTTTAAATTGAAGTTTATCAATTCTATCAAGCTGAAAAGAGGATGCTTCAACTATTAACTCACCATTAATATTTTTCAGGTTTTTTCTTGTTATGGGTTTGCCAATATTACCGCAAGCTAAAGCATTAGTTTTTTTACCTGAAAGAGAAGATTCAATAAACTTTGTAGTTGTTGACTTTCCATTTGTTCCAGTCACACCAATAATTGTTCTTTTTTTTTTCAAAAATATTAAAAATTCAATATCACTTATAATCTTTATTCCATTTTTATGAGCTTTGTCGACAGCAGGATGTAATGATGGTCCAACGCTTTTCATAATTGGAGTGAGAACAAAATAGTCAAGTTTTTTATAACTTATTTTTTTATACGAAACTACTTTTAGTAAAGATTGTTTGGCCACTTTTCGTTTGATTTTGTCGTCATCCCAGCAGAGGATCTCACAGTTTTCTCCTGATAATTCTAGGGCTAGGCTCATTCCAGAAATTCCTAGTCCATATACGTATACTTTTTTATTAATTATATTGAAAATCATCTTAACTTCAAACTTGCTAATCCAATTAGTGCAAGAATCACAGAGATAATCCAAAATCTAATGACAATTGTCGATTCTGACCAACCCTTTTGTTCAAAGTGATGATGTATTGGTGCCATTCTAAAAATTCGTTTTCCAGTTAATTTGAACGAAATTACTTGAGCAAATACAGACATTGTTTCCAAGACAAAAATCCCTCCGATAATTGCAAGAATAATTTCATGTTTAGTTGCTATTGCAATTGCACCAATTGTTCCGCCGACAGATAAAGAGCCAGTATCACCCATAAAAACCATAGCAGGTGGGGCATTGTACCACAGAAACCCCAGTCCACTCCCAATAAGGGCTGCACAAATTATGACTAATTCACCTGTATCACTAACAAATGGAATTTTTAAGTAATCTGAAAAAATATAGTTTCCTGTAAAGTAAGTTATGAAAGCAAAAGACAACGCAGTAATCATAATAGGACCAATAGCTAGGCCATCAAGGCCATCGGTTAGATTAACCGCATTTGCACTTCCTACTATAACAAAGGCTGCAAATATATAATAAAATAAACCTAAATCAAAAAAATATCCTTTAGTATAGGGAATAAAAACTAGATTAACTAGGTCAGGATTAATAATTTTGTTCAAAAGCCAAACAAAAGTAAATGCAATTACAAATTCAATTAACAATCTAAAAGAGCTTTTTATTCCATCTGTTGAATTAGTTTTAATTTTTTTATAATCATCAATAGCTCCAATCAGCCCAAATAGAATAGTTATACTAAAAACTAGCCATACGATTTCGCTTGTTAAGTCCACCCATAAGATTATCGATATGAATAGTGATAGTAAAATCAACATTCCACCCATTGTTGGTGTTCCAGTTTTACTTTCAAGATGACTTTGGGGTCCATCTTTGCGAATTGGTTGACCATTTTTTTGGATTTTTTTCAGTGTTTTTATAAAAAACGGTCCAAATAAAAAAGAGATTGTAAACGCGGTGAAAAGTGCCCCACCTGCTCTAAAAGTAAGATATTTAAATAAATTAAGAAATGAATAGTTTTCTATATATTCTAAAAGAAAGTAATAAAACATTTAATTTTTCTTTTTTTTTAGTTCAGCACAAACCTTATCAAGTTCAATAGAGTTTGACCCCTTAATCATTATCAAATCATGATTACTTATCAATTCTATAAGTTTATTGTATACGTTTTCGTAACTATTAAAATGAAAAGAACTTATTTTTTTATTAAGTTTATCATGTATTACTTTAGAAAAGATTCCTACTGTGATTACTGAAAAAGGTTTCAGTCTTTCCAAATATGGAATCACGCTCTGATGAAAAATCTTTGATCTATTACCTAATTCTAACATATCTCCGATTACAATGATTTTTCGTCTTTTTACAAATTGTTTTTGACTTAAAAAATTTAGAGAATCTTCAAGTGATTTAGGGTTAGAATTGTAGGATTCGTCAATCAATGTAAATTTTGTCTTATTAAAAGTAAGTTCATTTAACATTCCTCTTCCTTTGAGTGGTCTGAGACTAAGAACTTTTTTGGCCACTTGCGAAAGTTTTAAATTTAATAATTGTGCTACTCCTAATATTACAGCAATATTATATTCCCATTTCTTGTCTGGACACTGAAATTCGACAATAATTTTATTTCGATTTATTAAAAAAACTGGATATTGTTGTTTTTGATAACTTATAATTTTAAACTCAGAATCTTTATCTTTTCCGAAAGAAAAAATATTTCCACTTTTTTTAGATGCCTGTTTCTTTAATATTTTAAAATATTCATCATCTTTTGGAATTATTGCGGTATCATTCTTAGTTAAAAATTTGAAGATTTGCGATTTTTCAGATGCAATATCTTTTTTTGTTTTGAAATTACCTATATGCGCAGAACCTATGTTTGTTATAATAGCAATATTAGGCTTTATAATTTTTGTTAATCTCGCAATTTCTCCCGGTTGATTCATTCCAACCTCAAGAACTGAAACATTTGTATTGAGCGGCATGTTAGCCAAAGTTAATGGTACACCAATTTGATTATTCAGATTTCCCAGATTTGCATATGTATTATAGTAATTTGATAAAACTTCTTTGAGCCATTCTTTAAGTGTAGTTTTACCACTACTTCCAGTTATGGAGATAATGATACTATTTTTAGCTCTCTTCCTTGAGAATATCGCTAGTTTGACAAGTGACTTATAAGTATCATCGACAAATATTAACTTTTTTTTGACATTTTCTAACTTCTTAGAATATGGTCTTTCTGCAAGAGCAGCGTATGCACCGTTTTTTAAGGCTTCGTATACAAAATTATGACCGTCAAACCTTGCTCCTTTTATTGGTATAAAAAGATCTCCCTTACATATTTTTTTTGAATTTATAGAAATCCCATTAAATATACTATCCTTGAATGCTCCGACTTTACAATTTAAAGCCAGATCAATTTCGATTCCTGTCCACATTTTTTCTATTTTTTAATTTTCTAAGAGCAACCTCTTTATCAGAAAAATATTTTTTTTTACCTTTTGATATTTGATAGCTTTCATGTCCCTTGCCGGCAATTAATAATATATCATTTTCATTAGTGGTATTAATTGCTTGGCTGATAGCTTCTTCTCTGGCCTGTATTATTTTAATTTTTTTTAATTCTTTACTCCCAAGTCCATTTATCATTTGATTGAAAATTTGTTCAGAATCCTCAAATCTAGGGTTATCTTCCGTGATAAAAACTATGTCTGAAAATTTAAGTGCTATTTTTGTCATTTCAGGTCTTTTGCTCTGATCTCTTTCTCCACCGCATCCAAATACTAATAAAAGTTTTCCTTGTGTTTTATTTTTTAAAGTACCTAGTACATTTTCTAACGCGTGCGGCGTATGTGCATAATCAATAAAAACACTCAAAGATTTACACTGAAAAATATTTTCCAATCTGCCACTAGGGTTTGATAGCTTTTTTATTAATTCGAAATTTTCTGGTAAAAGGTTTTTGCCAAATACAATCAAAAGAGAGCATATTTTGTTACATACTTCATAATAAGAATTTCCAAATACCTTAATTTTATATATTTTTTCTTTATAAGAAACTGAGATAATCGAGTAATCAAAATAATTACGAAATGAGTTAATCCTAAAAAACTTTGCTTTTTTTCCATAATCTAGCACTTCAATTTTTTTTTTTTTGCATAAATTAATAAAACATTTTGAATATTTTGAATCCGAATAAATTATAGCCAATGTATTTTCTTTAACGTATTCCTCAAAAAGTAGCAACTTTGATTTTTTATAATTCCGAATAGTTTTGTGATAATCGAGATGATCAAGTGAAAGATTTGTAAATGCAACCTTATCAAATTTAATTGGATAAAGTCTCTGTTGTTGCAACCCTATACTTGATGCTTCACAGATAACTTTTTCACACTCTTTTTTTGATAAAATTGACAAATATTTATGATTCAATTCCGGATTTGGTGTTGTAAGTTGGGAATCAAATATCTTTTTCCCATTGATTAATAATCCTAAAGTACCGATTGACCCAGATTTATATCTCTTTTTTTTCCAAATTTGGGTCGTATAAGAAGTAACACTTGTTTTCCCATTTGTTCCGGTTACTGATACTTTTTCGATAATATTATTTGGATACAATAATGAAGAGAATTCTGCATAAAGTTTTCTGATATTAGCTGAGCGAATAAAAGTAAAAGAATCTTCTTTCTTGGGTTTATACTTTGTTGAAATAATAATTGCTATAATCTTTTTTTTGTCAATTTTTGAAATAAACTGCTCTCCGTTAAATCTCATACCTTTTATAGCTACAAAAATAAAAGAATTTTTGATCAAGTTGGAATCTTGCGATATGCCTTTAACCTCAAAATCACGGAAGTTATTAACAGCGACGACATAATTAGAGTTTTTTATAAGTTGACTCAACTTCATAATTTAGATTTGACTAATTGTTCTAAGTAATTTTCTTTTATTAAAATTGGTGAAATTCTTTTAACTATATTGGAAAATATTGGTGCAGCTGTATTTCCACCGTAATATTCTGCTTCACTTAAAAAGCTGTTTTTTGGTTCATCAAACAAAACGAAAGTCAAATATTTCGGACTTTCAAGAGGAAAAATTCCTATGAATGAAGTTATAATTTCCTTATCACTATAATACCCATTGATTAGTTTCTTTGATGTACCTGTTTTACCACCAACCGAAAGTCCATCAACTCTAGCTTTAATACCCGTCCCATTCTCTACAATTTTAAAAAGTAAATCATTGACTTTAGATGAAGTGTTGCCTTTTAAAATACGTGTTTTTGGGTTATCCTTTTTTTTTAGGATAGTTGGTTGTATTTTATATCCCCCATTTACAAGGGTTGCAAACGTNGTTGTTAAACTTAAAGGTGACATTGAAATNCCATACCCGAAACTAATAAATTTTGAAGCTGTATCATTCCAATATTTCGGAACAGTATTTGATACACTTTTTAATCCCTCAAGCTCAGTATCATCAAGTACTCCTAGTTTTTTAAAAAAATCTCTTTGTTTTTCAAATCCGATAGATTCAATTAATCTAATACTTCCTACATTTGAGGATTTAATAAAAATATCGTTAAAGTGTAATTCCTTTTCATTTTTAATCTCATCCTTTATTTTTTTTTCTTCAGTAATTTGATAAGGAAACTCCACATCAAAAACTTTATTTTCAAAATTTGATTCTAGTTCAAAAGCTAGAGCAGCATTAAAAATTTTTAAGGTTGAACCCATCTCATATCTAGCTTCAGTTACAAGATTATTTTCAGAAAACTTCCCAATTTTTTCAGGATAATTTGGGTCAAAATCAGGTAGTGAAACCATTGAAAGAATTTCACCATTTTCCACATTCATAACTATAGCTAGGGCTGAATTGGCATTATATCTCTCCATGCCCTTAGTTAGCTCTTCATGAACAATAGTTTGAACTGTAATATCCATGGTTAGTTGTAAATTTTCACCATTGACAAGTTTGTTATTGAGGTTTTTCTCAAGCTTACTTTTAGGTTTATAAAATTTAGACATAAAACCAGTTGAATGTGAAAATAAATTATGNTGTGGATATATCCTTTTTTGAGATTTTTCAAGACTAATTCCAGGATCACCAATCTTTTTTAGCAGGTCAATTTCAACCTGTTTTAAATTATTATGGATAAGAATATAATGGTTTTTTGAAAAAACATAATTTATAAACCTTTCTGTTTTATCTGTAAAAATTTTAGAAACCTTTTCTCTCAATGTTTTTTTATTNAGAACCTTTCTGGTATCAATGTAAAAGTCGTATGTTGGAAGGTTAGTNGCAATTATTACTCCATTCCTCTCAATTATTTTTCCTCTGTCATTATAAACAGTTTTTGTTTTCTCTATCTCATATGGATTATTGAAAGAAATATTTAACAAGTTAAAAAAAATATTTATAAAGAAAAATATTATCATTATAAATAAAGCCAGAAATATTTTCTTAGCGTATGAGACAGCTCTCTCATTCTTCGCCATTAATAATAAATCATTTTCATCCTTAAACTGTATTTTTGAAGTTTTAAATATTTCAGACCTNAACTTGAGATTTTCGTAAATATAATCATTTGAATTATTCATCACTAAATAGTTCCTTTTTCTTAATTATATCTTTATGCAAAATAGGCATCAGATTGAATTCATTTTCATTTATTTTTCTTAGATTTTGAGGGCGAAGGTCATACGTAAAATTATTTTTTATTTTATCGGTTTTCAAATCAATAATTGTAATTATTTCGTTAAGTGAATTTATCTTTGTCTCTTGGTTTGTAATTAGCAGTTTAAGGCTTACTGCAAAGGTTATTGTAAAACTTACTGTTATTAACAAAAAAATTTTCATAGTTTTTCTGCGACTCTTAGTTTAGCTGAACGAGCTCTTGGATTTACTTTAATTTCAGAGTCGGATGGACGAACTACCTTTTTTGTTATTATTTTTAATTCTATTTTATTATTGTCATTATTTTTTGGTGGAGCGTGCCTGTAACTATTACTTATTTTTGAACTTTTAAGCTTAAAAAACCTTTTCACTATTCTATCTTCTAATGAATGAAAAGAAACAATTGCTATCCTTCCTCCTGCTTCTAACATATTAATACTCTTTTCCAAAAATTTCTCTAATTCTAATAACTCTTTATTTAAGTATATTCTCAGTGCTTGAAAAACTCTGGTTGATGGGTGAATCTTTTGTCTAAAATTCACNTTCTCAATAATTTTACTCAGCATTGAGGTTGATTCAATCCTTTCCTTTTTTCTAAATTCAATGATAGTTTTAGAAATTTTTCTTGAATTATTTTCCTCTCCAAATGAAAAAAAAATTTTACTTAATTTCTCCTCCGAATATTCATTTATTACTTTTTCAGCAGTTAAAGAGTTGTCATTTTGATTCATTCTCATGTCCAGTGGACCGTCATTTGTAAAAGAAAATCCTCTTTTAGGATTATTAAGCTGAGTATTAGAGATACCCAGGTCAAGCATTATTCCGCTAAATTTTTTAACATTTATCTTACTTAGTAATTCTTCAATATTACTGAGTTTTTCATTATAAAATTGAAACTGTTCACCATATTTTGAAATTAGAAGTTCAGCATATTGTATAGATTTAGGGTCCCTATCAATGGCTATTATTTTACACTTTTTTTTTAACAAAAGTTTTTTACTGTATCCTCCTTGTCCGAATGTCCCATCAAAATAAAGCTTTTTATCTTGAGGATTGATTATAGATATAACCTCATCAACCAAGACTGGATGATGTGACAAATTTATACTCATATTTTTTTTAGTTCGCTTGTCTTCTCAAAAATGCTGGGATCTGAAGAAGGTCATCATCTAACTTACCTCTCTCTTGTACTCTAATATCATCTAACTCAATTTCTTCAGATTTAATTTCTTCATTTTTAACATTNTTAAATTCATCAATTGAATTGTCCATTTTTTCATCTGTTTTAATGTGATCAATATTTTGGTTGCTCTGATGAGGTTTTAAGAATTCATTCTTTTTTTCCAAGATTTCCTGCATNTCACTTTTAAACTTAACTTCATTAACCTGCTTTTGTCTATTAGANTTGGANACACTTTCCTTTGAACCAAATATTCTCGATAGAAATGATTTTGGTTGAGGCTGTGAATTTATAAGTGGTTCATTATTTTCAATGTGATAACAATCTATTTTTGATGTTTTATTGATTTTTTCTTCAGTTTCAGGTGATCCCTTTTCTTCTTTTTCCATATGTGACAAATTTGAGTNTTTTTCTAAATCTGAATCAATAAAGAATTCTGACTGACTAGTTTCAGCTGTTTNAGAGCTAGACGAAAAACTAATTTTCTCATTNATTGATATAGGTTCTTTTCTNGNAGTTTCGGNGGTTCTTTTGTAATAGTTTTCTGAATCAATGCCAGTTGATATAACTGAAATTTTAAACTTATTTGCAAAATTATTATCTTTTTGAACCCCCCAAATCAAATTTGCATCCTCATCTGATTCCTCTTTTATCATATTTATGGCTAAATCAACCTCATGAAGCGTTGTATCCTCGCCACAAGTGATATTAATTAACACACCTTTAGCTCCATTCATTGAATTATACTCTAATAATGGATTTGATATTGCTTTTTCTGTAGCTTCAGTCGATCTATTTTCACCCTCAGAAATCCCAGTTCCGAGGTGAACTTTACCCGTTTCGCTCATTATTGCTCTAACGTCAGCAAAATCGTGGTTCATTATACCCGGTTTTACCATTAAATCGATAATGCTTTTAACTCCGTCAATTAAAACATCATTAGTAAGTTGGAGAGCATCGCTAAAAGATGTTTCAGGTTTCGCAGAATGAAATATATTTTGATTTGGTATTACAATTAGATTATCAACAAATTTTTGAAGTTCCAAAATCCCTGCTTCGCTTTGCTTTTGTCTTCTTTTACCTTCCATATCGAATGGTTTGGTTACAACACCGACTGTCAGAATACCCAATTCTTTTGCAATCCTCGCAACCACAGGTGTTGCACCTGTTCCTGTTCCACCGCCCATGCCAGCAGTCAAAAAAACCATATTAGAATTTTCCAAATATTCTTCAATTTCTGTAATGACCTCCTCTGCAGCTTTTTTCCCCATTTCAGGATCAGCACCTGCACCTAATCCTTGTGTACAAGTGGGTCCTAATTGAAGAGTTTTTTCTGCTCGTGAATGTTTTAACTGTTGACTATCAGTATTTACATTTAAAAATTCAACTCCAGTTATATCTGATTCGATCATACTATTTATAATATTTCCTCCAGCACCTCCAACTCCTATTACACAAATTTGTGGTGACAGGTTATTTACTTTTGAGGGCATTTTTAAATGAAGTGTCATTTTGTTCTCCTTGCTTTAGTGTCCTTTAGGTATAGGTTGTAATCTAGGATTAATCTTTTTTTTATTAACAGTTCTAATTATTTCCTCCCTTTTTTTATTATAATTTTCAGGATTCCAAATTTGAAATGTTGGTCCAATTCCTACAAATAAAACATCATTAGAAATTTCTGCATGTTGTTTGAGCTTTTTAGGAAGAGTTATTCTACCTTCCTTATCAAATGGTAATTGTTCAGCCTCTCCGAAGCAAAGAGAAACAACTTCGAACTCTTCTTTAGAGAAGTTATTATTTTGATCAATGTCATTTGAAATTCTTTCCATTCTATCAATACCGCATGCGTCTAATGATTTGTACCTATATGAAGGAAATGCAATTACCCCATTAAAAGTTTGTTTTTGAAGTGATGATCTAAAAGAAGAGGGCACTGAAACCCTATTTTTTGTGTCAATCTTATTTATAACAGTTGATAAAAATAATGCCATAACAAACCTCTTTTGGGACTATATGGGATTATATGGGAAATTTCCCCTTTTTTCAATAAAAAAAATAAAAAAGCTAGATGGTCTATAAGCCGGATTCTGTACCTTGAAGGTATTGGCTATTAATCTTGAATAATTGTTACCAATTATTTCTAGCGTCCTACCATGCAAAACGCAGAACATCGTTTGTCAGTTGACTTTGCTTTTTGGACTTGCTCCCAAAGGGGTTTACATTACCAACTTTGTTGCCAAAGATGTGGTGGGCTCTTACCCCACCTTTTCACCCTTACCACTAAGGCGGTTTTTTTTCTGTTGCACTTTCCCTAGGGTTACCCCCGCCGGATGTTATCCGGCTTTGGTGTTCTGATGAGTCCGGACTTTCCTCCTTATAAAGGCAGCCAATCAACCATCTAGCTCTTTGATTACATCTTATTTATTATTTAAGTCAATTATTTTTTAGAAGATCGACTGATTTTAGGAGGCTTCTTTGATCAGCAGAATGTCCAACAAGCTCTGTTAAATAATGTCTATGAAATGCATCAACAACCTTATTATTTGTTTGATTGTCATTAATATTCATTATCGGATAACCAATTCTTTTTAAATTATTAAGAAGAAAATATTTTTCATCTTGCTGTAATGGCTTTTTCTTACCTCGTGTTTTAGTCCAGTTACCTAGAGAAAATTTGAATAGTTTTTTCCACGGAAAATAAATTCCCGGGTCAATTTTTCTGCTAGGCGCTATGTCACTATGCCCAAGAATATCTTTGCTGTTGATATTATATTCTTCTTTTAACTGAATTATGAGCTTAATTAGATTATCAATTTGTAAATTGCTGAATTCTTCATTAGATTTTTCACCTGCATTTACAAGTTCGATTCCAATTGATCTGCTGTTAATATCATTCGTTCTTTTCCACTTAGATACTCCAGCGTGCCATGCTCTAAATTTAATTTTAACAAGATTATAAATATCTCCATTTCTATCTATAACAAAATGACTGCTTACTTTACTCTTCTTTGAGGTCAGAATTTTTATTGCTTCTTCCAAAGTTTTAGTTTCAGTATAGTGAATAATGATAAAAGAAATTTTTTTTTTCCTTAAATCATAATTTTTTGATTTGTATTTATAAGATATATTGATAAACATATGTATTAGGAGATATTATATGAAATCATTCATTCTAATTATAATTTTATTTTGTAGTCCTTTTAACCTTAAATCACAAGAAAAAGTATTTGCTGTAAAAACCTTATCAAATTTTTACATGAATCCACAAATAGATGCCCCCATTATTTATCCGGTTGAACAGGGAAAGGAGATGACTGTAAAGAAAGTTAATGAATCTTGGTATAATGTACTTGATGGAAGAACAGGCCTAATGGGTTGGATTTTAAAAGAACATTTTTCATCAACAAAACCAAAAGAGATACTTCAAAAAAAGGATTATGAAAATTCTTTTAATATTTTTAAAGAAAGAGTCTTAGAAATGAGTTCATCTATTAAAGAAGCTATTAAAATCGATACATTTTTAAATGTATCTCATATGGGAGGTGCGGCTGCATTTGTAATAGCCCACGACGATTGGTTTAAAGGCAGAAGACACGCCAATCAAGCTTTTCAAGTTTATGAAATATGGAAAGGTTTGAATCAATCTCCGTCTTTTCTTTCGTTTAGAAATGAAAATAATGAGGAACAGTTTATTGTCTTATCCGGCCCACATAGACCGAGATATCTAAAGTCCAATTAATAGATTGTTAATATTTTTAAAATATTTTTTTTCTACCGTTTTTACTCTTCTAATTATTATTTGTTTAGCTCCTTTTTTCATAGACAAGCAAATAATTGTTAAAGAATTTCAAAAGTTTGTTAATAACAACACTAACAATTACATCGACTTTGATAAAGACATTAGTTTGACTTTTTTTCCAAAGCCAAATATGAAAGTATACAATATTATCATAAAAGATCGATCCAATAAACTTTCATCACAAATACCCGAACTCAGAATTCAAACTAGTTGGAGTTCAATTTTTAAATGGGAGTTTAGTATAGAAAAAATAAGAATAATAGATCCAGAAGTTAGACTTTATAATAAATATATCTTAGCAAACAAAAACTTTAAAAAAATTCTTATTAATTCAGTTGAATCTAACTTATATGAAAAATTCGAGAATCTCAAAAATAAGGTTAATTTTTTAGAAATAATTAATGGAAAAGTATTCATTAATGTTGGAAAAGTTAGTCATGTTTTCAGTGACATAAATCTTAATTTTAATTTAAAAAATAATCCTTTACTTAAAGGTGAAGTTTATTACCAAAATTATAAAGTTAGAAATATAATAAATTTAGAATCTGAAAACAAAAAAAAATATAATATTTCATGGCAAAAAATTTTTTATGACAAATCCAAGTTATTTACTAAAGGAATTCTAGCATTAAGCAATGAAAAACTTGTATTTGTAGGAAATACTAATAGTGAAAAATTAAATCTGGAACCCCTTTTTTTTGTAACTAATGCAATTAAAAATTTATGGACAACAAACAACATCTTCTATGTAAATTCAATAAAAAAATTTGATAAATTAATAAACATTAATGTATCGGTTAAAAAAATGTATTTTAAAAAANATACTTTGGAANANACTAATTTTAACATTGAGGCTAATNATGATTTTATAAAAATTAAAAATCTTAAATCAAATTTTCTTAATTCGAAAATTAATAGTGAATCAATATTTGACNTTAAGAAAAAGGTTTTTAATGGTAATATTTCTCTAAGAAAATTAAATTTAAAAGAGGAATTTTTGGGATTCACGGAATATGATATTTATGGTGGTGAAATAAACTGTGAGTTAAAACTTAATATAAAAAAGATAGATCGAAGTAAATTTTATAGTATTTTCTCTACTGGTTTTTTTGANGCAAATTCAATTGTTTTTAAGGGTTTAGACTTTGTAAAAGTCGCTAATAAAATTGATAATGTATCAAATATTTCTGATATTCTTAAATTAGGAAAAAAAGGTTTGTTTAAAGGAAATTCTCATATTCAAAAAATTAACGGCCAATTTAAACTGCAAAACAACCAACTAAAGATTATAAATATAAGATCTTATCATCCTAATGTTAATATTGTATCAAACGGTGATTATGAATTAGAAGAAGGTTCTATTGAACTGAATAATTTAATTAATTTTAGAACTCATAAATATAAAAATTTACCTGAATTTGAAATTAAAATAAAGGGAAAGCCAGATTCATTGAATTACTCTTATGATATTAGACAGGTAAAAGATTTTTTTGTATCTAAAGGAATCGAAAATATTTTAAAAGAAAAAAGAATAATACTTGAAAAAGAATCAATAAAAAAATTTTTTGATAATGGTGTTCAAGATTTTGAACTAGAGGATTTATTTAAATTATTTTAGAGGAATTAGGACTAAGTCATTTTCTCAGGTTGAACAATTTCATCGAACTCCTCTTCAGTAAGATACTTAAGTTTAATAGCTGACTCCTTCAAAGTAATATTTTCTTCAAATGCTTTTTTTGCTATTGTAGCAGACTTATCGTACCCAATCTTTGGATTCAAAGCAGTAACAAGCATTAATGATTTTTTTAATTGCAAATTAATCGTATTGTTATTTGCTTTGATTCCTTTTAAACATCTATCATTGAATGAACTAATCGAATCGCTAATTAGTTCAATTGTTTTTAAAATACAAAAAATAATAACAGTTTTGTTTGCATTTAGTTGAAGATGTCCCTGAGAAGCGGCAATCGTTAAACTCGAATTAAGTCCCATTAAATAAATGCAAACTTGAGCAATTGATTCACACTGCGTGGGATTAACTTTTCCTGGCATTATAGACGATCCAGGTTCATTGGANGGTAAGCTCAACTCACTAATTCCAGATCTTGGGCCAGAAGCAAGAATGCGGATATCGTTAGATATTTTATAACAAGCAACAACAAGTGAATTAATTGCACCGGAAAACATCACTATTGGTTCGTGGGACGAAATTGATTCAAATTTATTTTTTGATTCTTTAAAAGGATACCCTGTAATTAATTGAACAGCTTTTATAAAACCAGAAATAAATTCTGACGATGAATTCAAACCAGTGCCNACTGCTGTTCCTCCTTGAGCTAAAAAATATAAATCTTCACTTGATTTTAAGATCCTTTCAAGACAATTTTCAATCTGTGACTTAAATGCATTAAATTCTTGTTCTAATGTAAGAGGGGTAGCATCTTGTAGGTGTGTTCGNCCNATCTTTACAATACCCCTAAATTCTANACTTTTTTTNTCAAGATTTGTGATAAATTTTTCAATATTTGGTTTNAGNNTTTGATGGGTTTCCAAAACAATAGCTATATGCATGGCTGTAGGAAATGAATCATTAGAAGACTGACATAAATTACAATGATCATTTGGATGGATCGGAGAATACGCTCCTAGCTCATTACCCAAGGCCTTATTTGCCTTGTTCGCGATAACCTCATTTAGATTCATATTAGTTTGAGTTCCAGAACCGGTTTGCCAAACTGATAAAGGAAAATGTTCTTTTAATTTTCCTTCTATTATTTCATCACAAACTTCAACTATTTTGTCACCTAATTCTTGTGATAACTTTCCTATAGCGATATTACTTATTGCAGCTGCTTTTTTTTGGATAGCAAAAGCTTTTATTACCGATAATGGAATTGTATCTTGGCCTATCGGAAAATTTTCAAAGCTTCTTTGAGTTTGAGCTCCCCAAAATTTTTTAGAGTCAACTTTTATATCACCAATGCTATCTTTTTCAATTCTGTATTTTGTCACGTTGATTTTCTAAAATCATCTAATGTTAATATCTTTTTAGAGTCTTTAATTTTATTNTCGTTTTTTTCTTTATTTATTTTTCTTTTNTCATTCTGTTTTTCAGACAATTCTTTTCTCAACTCCAGTTGAATACTGAATTTTACAAATGGATCATAAAATTTAACTATTGAATTGAATGGAATGACTAAAGTTTCCTTCTTTTTATTAAAAGATAGTGTNACTGAAAATTCATTTTTTTTTATCAACAAATCCCAAAATTGGTTTTGAAGAATAACAGTCATTTCCTCTGGATACTCCTTCAACAAATTGTTAGAAATCTTTACTCCNTCATATTTAGTTTTAAATGTTATGTAAAAACAGTGATTAGACGAGATCTTAGATTCAGACAAATCATTAAGAATTTCCTTTATTACATTTAAAATGGCGTGATTAATTCTATTACCATAGTCAATAAAATTTTTTTTCATTTTAATTGATGATAACAGAAAGATTTAATTAATTAAACCCAAGATAAAGTTTTAAAATAAATAAGAGAAANAACAGAATCAANATTAAAATTGAGAAATAAAGAAACAGCTTCTTGAGTTCAAACACTTTATAAAATTTAGAAGAATTGCATTATAAATCGATGAATAAAGAAGCCAATTATCAAAAAAATCAAACCTAAAGTATAAGTTAATACAAAACTTAGTCCAAAAGTTTTAGCGAAAAAAAATGGAACAAAAAAAAGAAGTGAAGCAGGAACACCAATAAAGATACTTTTTGCAAAAAGAATGGTTTTATCCTCATCNTCATGTTCAAGATAAGAAAATAATAGAGAAATTATGCTAACTAGAGGTAAAGCAACNATGAATCCGGCTAACCCCGGTTTCTTTAATGAAAGCCAGCTCGCAAACGAAATGATTANACTAGCGACTAATACTTTGATTATAAATATATTCATTCGTAATTTGAAATTAACCGAAAAAATTCTTTATCTTTGAAATAGGACTTCTTAAAGGTTCATAAACTCTGTCAATAAACTCTATATGGCTTGATAGTTTTCTTTCTAAACGAGTCATTGATTTTTGTAATTTATCAATTTTATCTTCAAGTTTTTGGATTTTTTGATTTATTTCATTATCACTCATAAAACTAATTTAGTAACTACCTACCTAATAGTAAACTATTTTTTTCTAAATCGTCAATTATCAGAATTTATCTTTTTTTTAAAACTATAGGTTTTCTCGAAAGAATCAGGAAAATCAGATGGTTCATTTTTTTTTGAAAAAGCGATATAAAAAGAAATTAAAATTACAAATAAAACTTTAAAATAAATCAAAATCTCAAAAATTAAAGGGAACATGAATGTATAATCGACATTTTTTTGCAAATGTTAAGTTTTACTCCCATTCTAACTCCGTAAATGCCTTAGAAACATTAGAAGCATTATACTGTTCGTATAGCAACCAATTTTCTTCATTTTTCCTTGCTATAAATTTTTGAGCTTCAAATAATGTTCTATTTGTATTGTGAAATATTCTTACTTCTCTGATTATTCTATTAAAATAATTTATCATTGGTCTTATCGATTCTTCTTTGGACTTAACTGGCCCATGTCCTGGAACAATTTTTTTTATTTCAAGTTTTTCAAGTGCTTTTAAATTACTCAGCCAGCCAGTAATACTGGCCCTCACAGAAGGAACCCTCTCAGTAAATACGTTCTCTGTCCACAAAGTTTTTGTTTTCGAATCATAGATTGTGAGGTCATTATCTGTATGACCGCTTTCCCATGCTTTCACGATTATTTCTCTGTCACCTAAATTAATAATTGTTTCTTCATTAATTTTGATTGATTTGTCTACAAAAAATTGTTTTGTATCTTTCAAACTAGGGTCTAGTGTAGTAGAGATTTGGATTTGTTTATAAAAATCAAAGTTCGAGGCTATTGATCTATCTAATCTTTCATGTCCAACAATCTCCGCATCAGTTTTATCGAAAGCTGATATGCCAAAAAAATGGTCCGGATGACCGTGTGTTATGACTACATGGGAAATGGGTAACTTTGAGATTTTTTTTATAGATTCCAGTAACATCTTACCTATTCTGGGGGACCCGCCCGTATCAATAACCATTACAGATTTGTTACCAACTATAAATCCAATATTTGCAATATCTCCTTTATTAACCGGAGAATTATCTTCTTGTTGTCCATAATGAAGAAATATACCCTTACTTATTTCATCAAGTTGAAAAGAATTACATTGATAAAAAAAAAAAAAACTAATAGCGTTAAATAGAAATAGATATTTAAAAAAATATTTCATGAGGAGCACAGAATATAAAAATTATGAAAAAAAATAAATTAATATTTTTTACATTTATAAGAAATTGTTTTTTTTTATTTATTCTCTTAAATGCAAGTTTTCTTAAACCTAATGATTTTATTTTAATTCAGTCAACTACTTCTACACGGGATTCTGGTTTTTATGAATATTTGATACCAAAATTTAAGGAGAAATTTAAAATTGAAGTTAGAGTTGTAGCCGTGGGGACAGGTCAAGCAATAAAAAATGCCATGAATTGCGATGCAGACTTGTTACTAGTTCATCATCAACCATCAGAGATTAATTTCATTAATAATGGTTTTGGTTTATTTAGGGAAGAAATAATGCAAAATAATTATGTTCTAATTGGCCCAAAACAAAATTTCTCACCACTTAAAAGTAATATAGCCTTAATTAACTTTTTAAAAAAAATTCACAAAGAAGAATTAAATTTTATTTCTAGAGGAGATAATAGCGGGACACATAAAAAAGAGCTTGAATTATGGAAATTNTCAAATTTGCTTCCAAATCCGAAGATAAACAAATGGTATTTTGATGTTGGACAAGGGATGGGATCGGCATTAAATATTGCNGTCAATAAAAATGCTTTTACNATCTCAGACCGAGCTACTTGGATCAACTTTAAAAATAAGCAAAATCATCTAATTTTATCTGAAAATATCCCAGAATTAAGAAATGATTATTCTGTAATCCCAATTAACCCAAACAAATGCCCTAATACGAAAATACATGAGTCAACGATTTTTATTAATTGGATAATTTCAAAAGAAGGAAAAAGATTCATAAATGACTTTAAAGTTGATGGAAAACAGGTATTCATTTCAAAATGAAAGATGTATTAATATAAAAATGTAGTTTAAATTACTACTTTCTAGTTAATTTAGTTGGGTAGAAAATGATAAAAAGAATTAGAAATCACCTTGTTTACTACTTCAAGATTGTTTTTATAAAAATATTTAGGCTAACACCATGGGCAAAAGATATTAAAATATTTGAATTAATTAGATCTAACTTTTCAAATTTTCAATATATCTCAAACAAATTAAAATTTATACATAATTCACAAAAAATAATTGGTAAGTATTTTATAGATTCTTCATTTGTNAAAACTGATTTATGTTCAATTGGAGAAAAGTTTAAAACTGACAAATCACCATATAACAAAATATCACATAGACATCCCTATACAGGAATTTATGAATTTCTATTCAGCAATATAAGATATGAAGAAATAAATTTTGCTGAAATTGGTATTTTACAAAATTCTTCCATTAAAATGTGGAGGAATTATTTTAAATATGCAAATGTTTATGCATTTGAATTTGATAAGGATTTAATTCGTCTAGCCAAAAAAGATAATCTTAAAAACGTAAGCTATAGAGAAATTGATGTTACCAAGAAACAGATAATTGCTAAATCATTTGAAAGCTGTAAGTGTTTATTTGATGTTATCATAGATGATAGTACACACACATTTATCGATCAAATAAATATTATTCAGGTTGTATATAAATACTTATCTCCGGGTGGAATTCTTGTAATTGAGGATATCCCAAAAAATAATTTAAATTATTCTGACGAAAGATTTACAGAGAAAATAAAAAATTTAAATAAATACTTCAGCTTTATGAACTTTGTAGAATGCGAACACATTAATAAATTCTCAAAAGGATGGGATAATGATAAAATGCTAATTCTAGTTAGGAATGATATTAAATGATGAATTTAGTCGTCAATGGGATTGTCATGTTTTGCCCAATCTTGCAAGCTTTTTTCGCAAAAATTAAAATCTACTCCTGGGTGTTCAGTAAAAGTCACGTATTGATTTTTTTTCTCTACACCTAATATTTCCGATACAGCACCGATGTAAGCTTTTACAAGTTCGACTTTTTGTTCATTGGACCGCCCGCTTCTNATATCTAAATTCATTAAACAAATCAGATCATTATNGTTAGCTCTTCCAAGNNTTAGTGATTCCCGATTAAATTCTCTAACGCTGATTGCAATATGCTCTGTTCCAGTTTGCATGATTCTACTAAACTCGGACTTAACAATATCACTAAATTGCTTTTTTTGCGAATTACTGAGTTGCTTATTAATGTCAAATTGTAAGTGGGGCATAATCTCAAAATTAAAACTTAATTATTGTTTATTTCCACCTTTTGTAAAGAAAAATTACAAGACCCCACATGGCTATAATAGTTATTATTTCAATTAAATTCATTTTACTCGATTATTATTGTNCCTATCATACCTAAATCAGCGTGTAATTTTTGAGACTTATCATCTCTGACTGAGCATTTTAAATCAGAAAATTTACCAGTTTTTATGGGAATAAACCACCATTCAAGTTCTTGAAATGGAAAAATTTCAACTTCACTGATATTTCCTTTGATCTCTGCTAATTTTTTTCCACCTGAACTGACTTGGATTTTTCTNGTGAAAATTGAATTTGAAAAATTAGTTGATGAAAAATAATGTTTGCTTTGACTAGGATTAATTAANCTTAGTTTATATAATTTGCCCGTTTCAAATTTAAGAAAATTTGGCTGAAACTGATATGGAGTATTAGAATCACCTTTCAACTTAACAATCATTTCAATTGGGTTTTGTTTTGTTAGGTCTCCCTTCGTTTCAACAGTAGAAAAATGCAATAACGTATAGAAAAAATAAAATAAAAAAAGTTTTTTTTCAAAATGAAGCATTTCTTTATTAAATAAGTTTATATCAATACAATATCATTAATTTAATAAAAACTTAATTGATTGTCTAAAGTAAAAATATTATCATATTAATATTCATATTAATTTTTTTTAAAGGAGGTGATCTGATGTCTAGTATTAATGATTTTTTTCAGCTTAATTTATTTATCTATTTGTCAGAGCAGCCTTTGATAATTAGCTAAGTATAATTATTTAGGTTGAATTAACTTTAGTACGAAGGGGAGCTTGCTCCCCTTTTTTTTGGTGAACGACGGGTCAATGGTTAAATTATAATTATGTTGAAAAGTATAGAAAAATTTATGGAAAGGTTCATGTTTGCTTCAAGGTGGCTTTTAGCTCCCTTTTACTTTGGATTGATAATTTCTTTATTTTTTCTACTGATTGTTTTTGTAAAAGAAATTATTCATTATGTTTTAAATTTTAGTACCAATGAAACAGACCTTATCTTGTTCATTTTGACTTTGATAGATTTATCTTTTGCTGGAAATCTTCTTATAATAGTTATTTTTTCTGGATATGAAAACTTTGTTTCTAAAATTAATGTAAATCAACATGAAGATAAACCGGAATGGATGGGTACTGTTGATTTTGGCGGTCTTAAATTAAAACTCATCTCATCAATTGTTGCTATTTCAGGAATACACTTATTGAAAGTCTTTTTTGGTTTGGAAAAATATACAGAATCTCAAATAATTTTATATATTGCAGTTCATTTCTCCTTCGTTTTAAGTGGAGTATTGTTAGCTTATATGGATTCATTAGTATCTAAAGCAAAAAAATGAATGGAATACATTTTTTAAATTTTTATGTTCAAATTATGCGAATGATATTCAAAAATTTTATTCTTTTAATTTTTATTTTTATTTACTCAATATTTTTTGCGAACTATTTAAATGCAGATGAAATATTTTCATGGGATGAGTTGGTAAGAAAAGGAAACAAATATTTAAAAAAATCAGACAATAAACCTTTTTCAGGAATATTAAAAAATTTTTATGATTCAGGTAAAATTTCTTTAAAAGGTGACTTTTTAAATGGTTATCAACATGGTGAATTTAAAACTTTTCATGAGAATGGTGCTATTTCTCTTCAGGGTCAGTTCAAATTAGGAAAACAGAACGGTTTGTGGACAGAGTTTCATGAAAATGGTTCGATTCACTGGAAACTCAAATATTTAGAAGGCCAAAAGGAAGATGGATTGTTCTTAATGTTTCATGAAAATGGTCAAATGAAATCTAAAGTTACTTACAAAGATAACGTACCTTCTACAAATTGGATTTATTATAACAAAGATGGTGAGAAAGAAAGAATAGATATTTATGAAAATGGAAAATTTTTTTACGAGAAGCATTTAAATTAGTTTTGATGACAAAAAAAATAAGAGAAAGTATTCACCAGGAATTTGGCCGATTTATTCGAGATGAAATGGATGACAATGAAAAATCGTCTTACTTAAAATCTGAAAGATACCAAAAGTCAATTAAATTGGTGAGTCAACTATTTAAAAAAAATAAATTAAAATGATTTGATTTTTTTTACAATATAGAAAATTTCGTTGTATAAATTAAAATAATTTAAGATAAATATTAATATTAGTTTCAATGACCATTACAATAGAACAATTAAATCAAAAAGAGTTTAAAATTAAAATAGCCAAAGCAATTGAAACAGATCATTTAATTGTTATTTCTGAAGAAATTTATAAAGATTTTACAGATGAAAAGTTATCAAAAGAACAATTGATTGATTTTAGTATAAAATTTCTTTTGAAACGGGAATGTAATTCTTTGATATTAAAGACCTTTGCAATAGAAGAGATTTCAAATTATTTTCCAGAATACATAAATTCTTTAAAGGATTTTATCAGTAAGATTTAATTGTCATTTATTTAGCTAATCATCGAAGGAATATTTTTAATTCTTCATTGAGTGAACTAATGATTACCGTGGTGTGTCTAGCAAAAGTTATACGCAGTTTGTTATCATTATTTTCAAGTCATTAAATTTTACGACATTTTAAAAAATTTCAGTTATAAATTAGTGTTTTTTATTCGAAACTTTTGCGCAAACTACTTTTTTGTTATAATAAACTAGTTTGTCATATGGATTTGTTAGGAATAACAGCATTATATATTCTTCTATATCTACCAATTTTGTGGATATGTATTTATCCTATTTACTGGTTGAATAAAAAAACTAAACCCAAGGTAAATCCATTTCTAATGAGTCTAGAATTAGAATTTCTTGGAAGTTCTTTGTCCTCTTTAGTTCGTGTTTTATTAGGAGGATTTTATATAATTATTTTTGGTTTGCTCTACTGTATCATATTTTTTTATACATTAATGTTAACGGGGAATTATATATTCAACTGGTTTGATATTTAAGTTTGACTAATTTTAAACCACTTCCGAAAAAACTACTTTTTTGATTTGTTAAATTATGTAATAGTTATCAAAATTTAAAAAATTGTTATTGAATACAGTTAATGAAATATCTTTTAATTTTTAGTTTACTAATAATGACTTCATGCTCCTCAAACAAATACACTCACAGTCATTTTGTTGATTGTGAAAAAACGTCTAGTGAATTCACTGACCTCTTTTCGTGTGCAGCAAAAAAGATTGAAAAGGACTGTATTAACGCGAACTGTCAGTTAGAGAACACAAGATTTATTGATGCTCTAAAGAGACTTCTAATTATGGTAGAGAATAACGAAATTTCAGAAAATGAGGCAATGTTTAGATATTATAACCTAATAGATTTTGAAGAATCAAAATTCAAAATTAGAGGAAATAAGGATTTTTCAAATTACCATTATTACCCGTATAGTTATTTCTTCCAAGGGATGACTTCTTGTTATTTTTCAAGAACAGGTTTTTGTTACTGACAGTGACAATTTGAACAAAAAGAAAGCTGTCCATAATTAATTTTAAAAAGATAATGAAAATTTTATTACTTTGAATACCAGTTCTCTGATTTGCTAAAACAGCTATTTTAACATTCTCTTGTTTTTTGTAATCCTAACATGGGACAATCGTCTTAAAAACAAGTATATTTGCAAAATATTTTTTCAATACATTATTCTCTGTCATGAATTTTTCCTTTCCGTTTACTAAATTTTAGCACTTGTCAGGATTTGCGGGTTAAAGTTAATTTTATTAATTTTCCCAATACCGTTTTACTTTGTTAATTGTTATTAACCCAGAAATTTTTAATATATGAAAACTTTTACTATCTGAGACAGGAAAATTATTTCGTAACTATACTCCAAATTAAATTGGAATAATATTGTTGAAAATGTAAGATTAATTCTCAACAATGAAAAATTAATAATTTTGAAAAGACTTTAGGTAATATTTCTTTGGAAATTTATGATCGACTAGGTGGATTGAATTTTGATGAAAATATTTTTCAAATTTCCTGGGATATGAATTTTCAAAAAAAACAGATTATTTAAGAGAAACACATATTGAGAAGTATTATAAAAATTTACTAATAAAATATGGTGCTCCACTTTTTTGTGAATAATAAAAAATCTTTCTATAATTTTTTTAAGTTAAACTTGCAAATGAAATTAGTCACGCTGCAAGAAGGCAATTAAAAAATTATCTAGTTTCGATATAAAGAATTCTAAAAAGTG
>PARR01000014.1 GCA_002711625.1 Rickettsiales bacterium
TAATCTTGCTTAGTTTAAGGAGATAATTATGCAAAACACATTAACAACAATTGATACTAATAAATTTTTACCATTTTCTGTCGGTTTTGACGATGTTTTAGACAGGTTATTTGGTTTGGAGACAAGCCCGTCTGTTTATGGCTATCCTCCATATAATATATTTAAAAATTCAGAAAACAGTTACGTTATAGAGATGGCGTTAGCTGGTTTTAGTAAAAGTGACGTTTCGGTTGAACTTTCTGATGGAATTTTAACCATAAGAAGTAAAAAAGGTTCTGTTAATCAGAATAAAGATCACAGTGAAGATAATTTTATTCATAAAGGTATTTCATCAAGACAATTTGAAAGAAAATTCACTTTATCAGATGAAATCTTTGTCAAGTCCGCTTCTCTCAACAATGGAATGCTAAAGATTTGTTTAGAAAAAATTATTCCAGAACACAAGAAAGCGAAAACAATCAAAATCGACTAAAAAGTCTATTTCTAAAATGAAAAAAAAGGGCAATTGAATTTTGCCCTTTTTTATTGCAATTTAATCAAGTAACCAATACTATTAATAATAGTTATCATTATTAGTTATGAAAATAATTTTAATATTTATTTTTACCACCTTGTTTGACCTCTCTTATTCAGAAGAAGTTAATATTTTTACTACTAGACACTATGAATCTGATTTTAAGTTGTATAGTAAGTTCACAAAAGAAACAGGCATCAAGGTAAATATTGTATCAGGTAAGTCAAAGCCTTTAGAAAAAAGAATAATTGAAGAAAGCGATAATTGTATTGGTGATATCTTTATTCTTGCAGATGCAGGAAGGCTGATGTCAGCAGAAAAAAAAGGGCTTTTTAAATCTATTGAAGAAAACTACTTTAAAACCGTTATTCCAGAAAATTTTAGAACTAAATATTGGTTTGCTATTACTAAAAGAGCAAGAATTCTTTTCTATAATCCAGCTTATACAAACATAAATGAACTTTCTGGAATAGATTACGAAGATTTAGCATCTCCCAAATGGAGAAATTCTATTGCAATAAGGCAATCAAATAATGTTTACAATCAATCATTAGTAGCTTCTTTAATTAAAATTAATGGATTAAATAGCACTAAAGAGTGGGCTAATAAAGTTGTTAAGAATTTTGTCAGAGAACCTCAGGGAAATGACAGATCGCAGATTTTAGCAGTGGCGTCTGGAAATGCAAAAATTGCTGTTGCAAACACATATTACTATGCTCTCATGCTCTCAGGACAAAAAGGTGATGAACAAAAATTTGCAGCAACTAAAGTAAAACCCCTTTTTCCCAATCAAAACAACCGAGGGGTACATATGAATATTTCTGGAGCTGGAATATTAAAAAATGCACCAAATACTAAAAATGCTGTTACGTTTTTAAAATTTTTACTAACGCAAGACGCTCAATCTCATATTGTTAATAACACATTTGAGTTTCCAATAATCGAAAATGTTGAACCCAACGATTTAGTTAAGAATATGGGAAAATTTAAACAGGATTTGAAAACACCTGTAAGTTCTTATGGAAATCTTCAAAAAGAATCTTTTAAGCTGATGAAAGATGCTGGTTGGAAGTAATTTTTTTAAATTCAAATATTTTGATAAGACTTTTTTAAAAAATAGATTTTTATTTTTTTCTGTTTTTCTTATTTCCATGATTGTCATAACACCACTAATTACAATTCTTTTTGGTGGTCTCATTTTCGATTGGTCAGTCTCAAACATCGCATATAGCTACCTTTTGAGCGAATATATTTTAAATTCTTTTCTAATATTATTAGGAGTCCTACCACTGACATTTTTACTAGGAGTAAGTTCAGCATATCTCGTTACTTTTTATAATTTCCAACTTTCAAATTTTTTTAAGTGGGCTTTGATACTTCCTTTAGCTATACCACCATATATTTTTGGTTTTTCCTTCTCAGCTTTTTTTGAGTATTATGGTTCAGCTTTTTCTTTATTAACTTATTTAAATATCACTAACGCAAATAATTTTATTCCAAAATTTCAACCTATCGTGGGAACGATTGTCTCACTAAGCTTTACATTATTTGGTTATATTTTTGTTCTTTCAAGAACTTCATTTTACAATCAATCAAAGAAGTCTTTAGAAGTTGGAAGAAATTTAGGGATGAATAATTTAAAATTATTTTATAAGGTTATACTTCCGCTCTCAAGACCAGCTATTTTTATTGGTATTAGTCTAGTAGCTATGGAATCCCTGGCTGATTATGGGACGGCATCATTTTTTGGTGTGAATACTTTAACAACTGAAATATTCAATTCATGGTTTATCCTTGATAATTTTCATTTTGCGAATCTTTTATCTTTTTTGTTGCTATCTTTTATTTTAGTTTTTTTTTTAATAGAAAAAATTTCTAGAGGAAGCTCGAAATTTTATTTTCAAAATACTGGCTCAGAGAATAATTTTAAAAAAAAAAACCTTAGGGGATACAAATCATTTTTTGCCTTTGGTGTTTGTTTTTTTATTTTTTTTTTAAGCTTTATTTTTCCAGTTCTTCAGATGATATACTGGCTAATAAAATTTCCTGAAACATATAAAAACTTAGACTTAATAAAACTCAATATGAACACAATTTTATTAGTACTTATAACCTCTTCAATGATAATTTTATTTTCTTTATTTTGTAACTTTGGAATCAGAAACCTCAAAAGTAAAACATTAGAAGTGTTATCAGGATTTTCAGTTTCAGGTTACGCTATGCCAGGTGTAATTGTATCTGTATTAACTATAACTGCTTTATCTTTTTTAGAGAAATACACTTTTTTTAATTTTAAAGGGATTTTCATAGGTACACTGGCAGGTCTTGTATTAGCATATTTTTTCAGATTCTACTCAATTTCTTATCACAGTATAAGAGCAAATTATTCTAAAATTAATTATTCAATTGATGAATCAGCCTCATTGTTGGGATATAAAAAATTTCAGACCTTTTTAAATATACATTTTCCTTATATTAAGAAAAGTTTAATTCTAATTTTCATTTTGATTGCAATTGAAGTCTTCAAAGAGCTTCCGATAACTCTTGTACTTCGCCCATTTAATTTCGAGACATTTTCAACGATTGCTTTTAACTTTGCCTCTCAAGACCTAATTGAAGCTTCTGCTTTACCTTCCCTATTTTTAATTATGTGGACTAGTATATTTATAATTATTACTTTAAAATACAATCCTATAGATTAAACAAAAATTCATTGAAAAATTTTTTTCAAATTAAGGATGGAACATTTTCCTCCAGTAATAACCATCTAATTAAACAGATAAATATTAATTTAGTTAAAAGAGGCGATATAATTTGTTTATTAGGTAAATCAGGTGTGGGTAAAACTACAATACTAAGAACTATAGCGGGCCTACAAAAATTAAATAAGGGCATTATTATGTTAGATAATAGAATTATATCATCAGAAAATTATCATGAGGATCCAGAGAATAGACAAATTGCACTATCTTTTCAGGAAAACTCATTATTTCCTCATATGGATGTTCTTAAAAATATAGAAATTGGAGAAAGAAATAAAAAGGATGAAAATAAATTAGAAAAAAAAGAGGTTATTATAAAATTAAAACTAAAACACCTTTTAAAAAAATATCCACACGAAATAAGTTCTGGTGAAGCACAAAGAGTTTCACTTGCACGATCCTTATTAACTAATCCAAAATTATTATTACTAGATGAACCCTTTGCTAACATTGATGAAGGAATGAAAGAAAATCTCCATATCGAACTAAAAAAAATTTTAAAAAAGTATAAAATATCAACATTAATAGTCACTCACGATTATAATGAGGCATTTTATTTTGGTTCTAAGTGTGCTTTGTTTGTAGATCATAATTTGGAACAATTTGACACTCCTTATAAAATTTACCATTTTCCCAAATCAGAGAAAGTTGCTAATTATTTTAACAAAGGAGTTTTTATAAATGTTAAAGTAGTTTCAAAATTTGCTGTAAAACATGAAATTCTAGGAGTAATAAGTGGAAATTTTATAAATCCACAACAAATTGGAAAAAATGTTAGACTCTTAATTCAGCCAGAAGATTTAGTTCACGATGACAAAAGCAAATTAAAGTTTCAAATAATCGATAAAAAGTTTATTGGGACCAATTTTATATATTATTTAAAATTAAATTCTAAGGTTTTTTTACCTGTACTAGTTCACGCTCATCATTATCATATGCACGAAATCAATCAAGAATTCGGATTAAAATATCCGATCAATATTGACCATTTGGTATGCTTTTGATAACTAACTTTTTTAATTTCTTTACATTTATTTTTTTTTTCATATTTTAGAAATATGAATGAGGAAAAATTAAATCTATCAATAAGAAAATTTCTTAAATCCGTGGGAATAAATTCTCAAAGAATTATAGAAGATAAAATACGTAATTTGGTTCGTGAAGGAAAGATTCCTGAGTCAAAAAGTATTGAGGTAAGCGCATCAATAAAATTAGATGAATTAAATATTAATGAGAAAATTTCTGGAGTGATTGAAGTTGACCTTGAGTAGAGAATAATAATGAAACCAAAAGAATCATTCGAATTTTGTGACAAAAAATTTAAAGATTTTAATGAGGATCTACTCTGTCAACAACAAGAGTTGATGGAGTTTACAACAGCCAATCCAGTTGGTTTTATCGTTTTTTACGTTTTAGCAATTGTTTTCATAGCTGGTCTATTCCATCTCTCTCAACTTAATTTTAAAAAAAGGGGGAAAAAAAAATAAATATTTTCATCACAATATCAATTCTCTTTTTGCCACATATTTTTTTAGTTTTTATTTTGTCGCTAGTTTCAGTAATGTATTCTTTAAAGGGAAAATTAATAAACTTAATTATTTTAAAAGACAATTTTCTTATTAAAATAATCTGTTTTACAAGTTTTTTTTACTTTTTTTCTATTCTTTTTTATAATTTTTTTAATAGTAACGGATTAAAAATTTTCTCTTTTGTAGTTTCTTTTTGTCTTTTATTTGAAATTTGTATAAAGATTTCTCAAACCGAAAAATTTGTTCAATGGATTGGGGAAAATGTTGATAATTCAATTAGAGTTTTGATAATGTTTGTAATTTCGCTTAATTGCACTTATTTTTTTACTAGATTAACTAGCCAAATTGTTGACAGTCAGGGTTTTTAATTATGGAAAAAAAAAAGACAAAAGTATATTTTGACGGTAATTGTAATATTTGCTCAAAGGAGATCCAATTTTACAAGAATATAGATAAAAAAAAAAAATTTGAATGGATTGATATACATTCAAATAAAAATGAAATTAGATTATTAGGAATATCTAAAAATAAACTTCTTAAGATTTTGCATGTTAAAACGTCTTCTTCAGAAGTAAAAAAGGGTGTTGATGCTTTCATATGTATATGGAATGAATTTAAATTTTTTAAGTTTTTATCAATAATTCTTAAGCTATATCCAATAAAGCTGATTGCTAGCTTTCTATATGAAAAATGGGCAAATCGAAGATTTAAAAATTTAAAATAAAAAAACTAGACCAAAAAATATTTGTCTGTATCTCAACCTAATTGGTAATCATTTAGAATTTCATTGTTAGAAGAAAAAAATAACGTTCTTTCAAGATTTGATAAAATTTTTCCTTCTGAAAGAAATATTACTTGATCAGCCAATCTTTGAGCCTGAAATATATCGTGTGTAACTAAAATTATTTTTTTTTTTTTCTTTTTTTTTAATAAAAACCTCTCAATTTTAGATGTGAGTCTGGCATCAATATTTGAAAATGGTTCGTCTAAAATAAGTAATTTCTTATCCTCAATTATTGCTCGAAGAATTGTAACAAGTTGTTTATTCCCTGCTGATAATTTTCTGGCAGATAAATATTTTTTATCTGACAATTGAAAAAAATTTAATAGGGAGTCTACTTTTTTTTTTATCACATTTTTGTTCACCTTTTTTACAATTAATGGAAATCCAATATTGTCAAATACATTTCTCCTTAATAATGTAATTTTTTGCGCAACATATGAAAAATCTTTAAATTGTGTATTCTGAAAAATAACCTCACCATTTGTAGGTCTAATAAGACCAGAAATAACATTTAATAACATTGTTTTTCCAGAACCATTAGGACCTAAAATTACTGTNATNCCACTTTCGGCAAAATTTGCNTGAAATTTTTCAAAAATTTTATTTCCATTTAAATCAAGATAGACATTCTTAAGCTTTATAGAAAACTTATCAGTCATATGAAAATTTTTTGGCAACGAATCTTATGTAAAGAGCTATACTGTTNAAAAAGATCGCTATAAAAATTAAAATNATACCCAGTGATAGAGCCAACGATAAGTTTCCTCTAGAGGTTTCTAAAGCTATTGATGTTGTCATAACCCTTGTAACATGAATTATATTACCACCTACAACTAAAATTGCACCAACCTCTGATAAAGCACGCCCTAAACCAGTAAGTATACATGTCACTAACATAAACCTTCCTTCCCAGAGTAAAACTTTTATCCTAATAAAAAAATTTATATTCATAATTTTCAATAATTCTTCATATTCTATTGATAAATGTTCAAGCGTCTCAGCACTCACTGAAATTATTATTGGAAGAATTAAAATAATTTGTGCAATAATCATTATGCTAGGAGTGTACAAAATATCAAAAAAACCAAAAGGACCACTTTTTGAAAACAGAATATAGAGAACTAGACCAACAAACACTGGAGGAAGAGCCATTAGTGAATTGAATAAAACTAATANAACTTTCCTTCCCTGAAAATTCGAAGAAGTAAGGAATGCTGAGATAGGCAATCCAAGAAAAATCGATAAAATTAGAGCCAGAACAGAAACTTTCAAAGACAAAAAAATAATTTCATATAAGTCTTGATCAAAAGAACATATAAGTTCAATTGCATTTAAAAGGATTTCTGACAACTTATTTTAATGTTTTGCAATTATCACAGCTGCGGCTGGAAATATGCATGTTACCTTGTTACCCTTTGACAACTCCATTTTTTTACATATGTCAACNGGGATTGCCGCATGAATAAAGCTGCCAGTTGGGTTGCCATCAGCATCAGTTTGTTCAACCGCAATTTGAGAGTAGCTCTGTCCGTCCATAACCGATGTGACAATTCCTCGGATTTGATTTTTTGCACTTATTTCCATTTTTGTTCCTTTCATTGAGTTAAGTTCTTTAATCTATTTTTTTTTCCAAAAATAAACAAGACCTATTGCAGAAATATTATGCCACAAACTAAATAATGCTGATGGTAATGCAGCTAGCTTTGAAAAATGTAACAACGCTAAGCTTATCCCTAATCCCGAATTTTGCATTCCAACTTCAATGGCTATTGTTTTTTTTACATCGTCCGGATAATTAATTAACCAAGAACATAAATAGCCAATCATAATTCCTGATAAATTATGAATAATGACTCCTGCTATTAAGATAGGGGATAAAAGATTTAAATTTTCAATATTAATTGANAAAATTATACCAATTATNAAGGCAATAAATATTTCAGAGATTTTAGGGAAAATAAATAAATCGANTTTATATTTTTTACTAAACTTTTTCACAAAAAAACCACATACTGTTGGAAAAAAAACAATAAAAAAAGTTGTCTCTATGATTTTGATAGTATTTATGTCAATGTTCCTAATTGAGAAAAAAAAAATTAGCAAAGGCGTTAAAATAACTGCTGCCATTGTTGAAATTATTGTACAGGATATAGATAAAGCAACATTACCCTTACACAGGTAAGTTATTACATTTGAAGCTGTTCCGCCTGGACATGAACCTAAGATTATAAAACCAAGGGCCAATTGTGGGTCAAAATTAAAAAATACAGTAATGACATATGCGATACTAGGCATAACAGTAAATTGTAATCCTACTGCAAGAAATACCCACTCTGGCTTTTTTAAAACTCGTTTTAAGTCTTTTTTTTCGATTGTTACTCCCATACCGAACATTACTAATGCTAATAGTAGTGGTATGAATTGGCTAAGATAATCAAAAGAATTTTTAAAGAAAATACCTATTAAAATAAAAAAACTTATGTAAAAAATAAAAGGTAGCCTGATAATAGATGAAGTTAAAAAATTAATTTTTATAGCCCTTTATCATTTTTANTTGTTCACGGTATATATCATCTGCAATCATTTCTATGAAGTATTTTCTAATGCAAAACTTTAATTTTTTAGTACACATTATAAAATTTAGTAAAATATNATTACGTATTTAAGANTTTTTCTCTCAAAAATTTATTTTATGAGATCTCTTTAGTTTCTGTAAATATCAATAGATATGTTCATTTAATTGCCCAACACAATTCAGTTTACTATTTAAAAGAGTAACGTAAATGTTTTATATTAATCTATTTCTTTCAATATAAACTCTTATAGCAANTATTAATATTATTTTAAACTGAAACAATACTAGCTCTTTTTAAAAATAAAATAAAAATATATAAAGNGCTTCACCTACTAAATTTCATGGCACACGTTTTGCACAAATTACCTACATAGCTTAGAAAGAGGTAAANAATGAGTACTAACGCAATGCATGTTGCAAAAACGGGTCTAAATGCCCAACAGGTGAGAATGCAAATAATTTCAAACAATCTAGCCAATGTTAATACGAATGGTTTTAAAAGAGACAGAGCTAACTTTGAATCTCTTTTGTATCAAATAATTAGAAGTAGTGGTGCACAAACCTCNGTCGACACCGAACTTACATCTGGATTTTCAGTTGGAACCGGTGTAAATGTCGTAAATTCAAATAAATTACATTCTCAAGGAAGTATTGTGTCAACAGATAACTCCTTAGACTTAGCTATCGATGGAAGTGGTTTTTTCCAAGTTCTTTTGCCTGACGGTCAAATTGTATATACGCGAAATGGTGCATTTGCAAGAAATGCTGACGGTATAATGACAACTAATAGTGGTTTTATTATTCAGCCTGAGATTGCCATTCCAGCAGAAGCTACAAAAATTAANGTTTCTTCAGATGGAATAGTTTCAGTGCAAGTNCCAGGACAGGTAGATGCCCAGGAAGTAGGTCAGCTTCAATTAGCAGACTTTCAAAATAAAACAGGTCTTCAACCAATTGGAGAAAACTTTTATGTAGAAACTACCGCTAGTGGGCCTCCAGTTCTTGAAAATCCATTCGTAGCAGGATTTGGTAAAGTAGTTCAAGGGGCGTTAGAGAGCTCCAATGTAAATGTTGTTCAAGAACTTGTTGATATGATCGAAACNCAAAGAGCTTATGAAGTTAATTCTAAAGCNATAACATCAGTTGATGAAATGTTAAGATTTGTAAGTAACAACTTGTAGGTAATGAAATGAGGATTATACTAACTTTATTAAGTTTTTTCTTAACAAGCTGTGCAAGTTATATGGAAGATAAAATAGGTGAGGAGTTTAAAAGCATTCAGCCTGACTTTACAAATATAGAACCTAACAATTTTACAACAGCTGGCGCTGTTTACAATGGAAGTGGCGGATTATTTGCATCGGATCGGAGAGCAAATAACTTAGGTGACATTATTACTGTAACGCTTGAAGAAAGTATGAGTGCTGCAAATTCAGGTTCTGAAACACTTTCGAAATCAGATAGCTATGCATTTGATTTGCCAGAAGCATTATTTGGCCCATCCTCTTTATTAGGAAAGTTCTTCTTTCCTGGTGGAGTCAAAGAAGANAATCTAACTGCGGGAACAACTCAAGCCTTCACAGGAACTGGAACTGCAGCTCAGGCTAATAGTCTTACAGGTACGATTTCAGTAACTGTTGTCAGAGTTTTTCCAAATGGAAATTTAGAGGTAAAGGGAGAAAGAAAATTAGCTTATAATAGTGGAACAGAATATATAAGAGTATCTGGTGTTATAAGACCCGANGATATATCTTCAAGTAATACAATTTCCTCCACCAAAGTTGCTGATGCTCAAATTTCTTACACGGGTACAGGTGATATGAACGATAGTGTAACAAAAGGATGGCTAAGTAGATATTTTGCATATGTATCTCCTTTCTAAAGATTATGAAAAAAATNATTTCAGTATTTTTATTTATTTTACTCACATTNAATTGTGGAAAGTTATTAGCAGACAGAATNAAAGATATGGCATCTGTTGCTGGCGTTAGGTCCAACCAGTTAGTTGGATATGGTTTGGTTATTGGTTTGTCAAAAACAGGAGACGGAAGTGTTAATCTGACTAAACAAAATATTGCGGCGATGGTTTCCCAATTTGGGGTTATTGCAAGTCCTGCAGATATTGATGCCACTAATTCAGCTGGTGTTATGGTGACAGCGAATCTTCCTCCATTTGCGAAACCTGGGCAAACAATTGATGTTACAGTTTCTACAATTGGTAAAGCAAAGTCGTTAAAAGGAGGTACTTTACTTATGACGGCTTTAAAAGGTGCAAATGGCGAAGTGTATGNAATAGCACAAGGTAATTTAGTTGTAGGAGGTTTAGGAGTTGAAGGTGGAGACGGNTCAAGTGTAATNCAAGGAACTCCTACAGTTGGAAGAATTCCAGGAGGAGCAACAGTTGAAAAACTAGTCGACAATTCATTTTTGGAAAAGGATAATATAGTACTCAATCTTCATCAATCTGATTTCTCACAAGCTGATAAAATTGCAGAAACAATTAACGATACTTTTGGTCCGGACGTTGCAATACCTTTAGATTCTACTTCAATTAAGGTTAGAACACCCAAAAATCCATCTCAAAAAGTTTCATTTATTGGGTTGCTTGAAAATATTAATTTTGAACCTGTAAGTCCGAAAGCTAAAGTGGTCGTAAATTCTAGAACTGGAACAGTTGTAATTGGTGGAAATGTAAGGATTTCGCCCGCAGCTGTTGCACACGGAAGTTTATCAGTGAGAATTCAAGAAGATACAAAACTATTATCAGAGGGAACAGGAACTGTTGTTGGATCGTCAGCTACAGTTGCCGGAACAACCGCAACGACCGCTGCAGATACNCAAATTGAAGTTGATGAGGACNCAGCTAGGGCATTTGTNTTTGATCCCGGAATTGAGCTACAAACATTGGTTGATGCTTTAAATGAAACTGGAACAACTGCAACTGATATGGTTGCAATACTGGAGGCTTTGAGAGAAGCAGGGGCTCTTAGGGCAGAACTTATTATTATTTAAATTTAATGGTTTGTGATGAATAATGACCCTATAAAAAAACTTCAACTGAATTTTGATGAACAATTTACCAACTCGAAATTTAAAAAAGTTCATAATAAAAACAGTTTTAAAGAGGTGGCTCAAGAATTTGAGTCTTTATTTGTTTTTCAGATGCTCAAGAGTGCAAGGAAAGCAAAATTAGCCGAAGGAATTTTAGATGGCCAAGCTCATAGTACATATCAAACTTTACTTGACCAAGAATATTCTAAGGCTATGTCTAAAAATCAAAATTTTGGTATTGCTGAAGCCTTAATTAGACAATTTGATAATAAAAAGGAAGTTGAATAATGCCAAGTTTGTTTGATATTGGAAAAAGTGGACTTCAAGCTTATAGGCAATCTCTTGCTGTAACTGGACAAAATATTGCTAATATAAATACTGAAGGCTACAAAAAAAGAGCAACTTCGTTACAGGAAGTTTCTGGTGCTGGTGGAGGTGTCACAGAAATTTCTGACCAAACTGGACTAGGTGTAAGAGTAAATGAAATAAGAAGAGCTTTTGATGAATTTCTTCTTGATAAAACTAGGCAAACTTCAGCATTATTCGAAAAATCAGATACTTTTTTAGATGAAGTTAAAGATTTAGAGAATTTACTTTTACCTAGTGATTCAAATTTGAGTAAATCTGTAGGTGAATTTTTTAATTCATTGCAGGAGATAGCTGCTGCACCAGACGACCAAGCTCCAAGAATAATAGCTGTGGAAAAAGGAAAGGATCTTGCAGGACAATTCAATCTTTACTCTGACAGAATAAATAATCTTAAAAATAAAATTATTGAAAAATCAAATGATTCTGTTACATCTGTAAATCTATTAACCGACCAAATCTCAAAAATAAATACAAAATTACTTGCTTCAGGAGTTTCCGGAACAGGTTCCAATGCATTATTTGATCAAAGAGATTTATTAATAGATCAATTAGCACAAATATCGCAAATTTCAGTAAAATATGGAAGTAAAGGAGAAGCAGAAATTAGATTAGGTAATTCTGGTTCAGGTCCTATAATTGTAAATACAGATTCTAAAACTGCAACAAGTACGAATAATACAGTCCCTATTGATGTTCTGGTACAAGGTTCTAGATTACAACCAGTAGTTGGAATTAATAATGTTGCTACTAATCAAATTCAGGGTGGGAAAATCGCAGGTCTTGTAGATTCTTATGCATTAGCAGACGATACGCTACAAGAAATCGATAACTTAGCAATATTACTCTCAAAAAAGTTTAATGAAATTAATATGAATGGGATAAACCTTGATGGAGAAAAAGGGAAACAAATGTTTTCAATATCAAGTTTAGAAGCGATTGAAAATCCAACTAATAGATCAAGCGTAGGCGTTGCAGTTTTTGTTACCGATCCCGATAAAATTCAATCCAACACTAACTTTAATGTAATTTATGACGGAAAAGAAAACGTTTGGAACTTAAGCTCAGAGTTTTTAAAAAACTCTATTAATGGGAAAGATTCTATAGAGGCACCAGGTTTCAAAATTTCATTCTTTGGTAAGGCCTTAGATGGAGATGAATTTGATATAATTCCGACAAGTGCTTCTAAGGGAATGAATTTCTTGTTTTCTAGACCTCAAGATTTCGCTGCAGCTTCAAGTACATTGATTAGCTCAAGTTCATCAAATTTAGGTTCTGCTGAATTAAGTGAAATTGCATTAATAAAAGAAGAAGATAAGACAACATTGTTAAACTTAAATAATGTTTTTTCTAATGGCTTAAATCCTGTCACATCTACAGAAATTTCTGCAGATGGTGGAGTTACAATAATACCAGCTGGAACTTCAAGTTTTAATTTTAGTTCCTATCAGTCTCAACCAGAAATAAAGTTTGGTTTATCATCGTCAGATATTACTAATCTTACAAACTTATCTCTAACTCTTTCTGACGGCACTTCACTTTCAATCGATCTTACTGGAGTTTCAACAATTGAGGAAGTTAGCGATGTATTAAACAGAAGTAGAGATGTAAACGGCAATTCTCACAATTTTAGAACAAAAGGTCTTTTTGCATCAGCTGGAGGAACAACTCTTACTATAGCCAGTAACAATTTAACTTTTTCATCCGGAAGTTTGACAGCAGGAGGAACTATAAATGGAGTAATTACAAATCCAGCAATTACATCTGCTAGTCAAATACAGGTTATGACAAGAGAAGGTAGACATATTGCTGGCACGGTTCTATCAAGTTCTGAAATTGCACAGTTTATGACAGTAGAAAATGGTTTTTCTAAACATGCTGAATACAGAGCTGACTATTTAAATGGAAAAGATGAAAATAGTTACAGGAATATTAATGTAACACGATCGACTGTTGACGGAAACCACGAAATAATTATAAATTCAGCAGGTGGAACTACTCTAAGTGCACAAAGAGCAGCTTCAACAATACCTTCCAGTCATGTGAGTGCCGCTTACACCCTTGGAATGACATCATTAAGTGCAGGTTCAGTAAATATTACTGTGCCCGTAGAATCATCAGCTGCTAATACAGCCCAACTTATTAATACAAATGCAAATAATTTAGGGATTCATGCATCTGCAGTTACGAGAATAAAAATTCCAGCTCCATCATCAGATGGAACAATTTCATTTTCTTTAAAAAGCAAATCAGGTTTAAATAATATGGTTTCAATTTCTTCATCAGTTGTAACAACTGATATGACTAATTTGACAACAGCAGTAAATAATTTCTCAGGAAGAACTGGAGTTGTAGCTTATCTGTCATCTGATAAAAAAAGTGTAATTATGGAAAATCCAGATGGTGATGACATAGAATTGAGTTCATTTACTTCACCTTCTGCTTTAACAGTTAAACTTTTAAAAAGCGATTTTTCTGAAAGTGGACAGTCTGTTGTTCTTGACAGCACTTCATTTAGAGCTGCCAAGTTCAGTGGTGAATTAAAACTAGATTCTTCATCCTCATTCACCACTACAAATGATGGCGGATCAACCACTGTTTCGAGTACTCAAAATGGATTTAATGATGGATTTTATAATATAACTTCATCTGCCACAGGAGAGGTTAAAACTATTAGTCCTATTTTTTTGACTGGGGATTTGTCTAGTAGCCACCCAGATGGATTAAGTGCTTCAAGTTCAATTCTAAGCTACGGGATAAAATTACCGGCAACAGGCACTGGTTCTGATTTTACCACAACACAAGATCTCTCCATGTCTGAAAATTTATCGCAATTTGATGTATCAAAAAAACTAGTTGAAGGTCTAAGAGAAAACAGCCCCTCAGTAGAAATTTCTGGAATATCAATAAATTCTTTACCACCTGATGGCTCAAGTTTTAAAATGAATCATGACAACCTGACATACACTTTCACAATGAAAAATGGTGAGATTAATGTCTCTGGCGCTGAAAAAGATAAAGTAACTGCATATTTTGAAAATCCTGAAGCACTTACAATTGATACCACTGCCCTGAGTGGAAGTAATACAATTACATTAACAGAACATGACCTTGAGACCGGGGATGCTGTCACATATAATGCTGCAGAAAGAGTCGTTGTTGATACCTCGAATTTCGTATCAACAACAACAATTACTGCTACTGCACATGGTTTCTCAACTGGAGATCCAGTTGTTTATAAAGCCGGAACTTCCACTCCTATTTCTGGGTTAGTAGATGGTACAACATATTTTGCCATTGCAGTTGACTCAGATAATTTTAAACTTGCAACATCAACCTCTAATGCCTCCTCTAATACTGCATTAACTATAACTGGAGGAACTGGAGGAAGTGCAGCAGATGTATTTTCAAGTCCTAGAGCCGGTTTAGTAGACGGACAAACATATTTTGCCGTAAAAACAGATGACCATAATTTCCAATTAGCAGAAACTTATACACTAGCCACTAACAGTACACCTTCAGTAATTACAATTGGAACTGGTGGTCTTGGGGGAAATTCAAGTGACTCTTTCGACCCTGGGAAGAGTTTATATATATCTGCAGGAAAAACAATTTCCGCATCACAATTTTCATTTCCCTCTGATACTGCTAACGATTCAAACGCTCTTGCATTTGGCATGAGTGCAGCAAATGTTGAAACAACCATTACTGGAAAATCAATTACTACACCAACGGCAAGTGACACCACTCATTTTCACATTAGACTAGAAGATAATTCAAATGTTTTGGGTGTTTTTGTTAGGTCAAACTCAAAAACAATTGACACAAGTTCGATTTCATCTTCATCATCGACCTTGACATCTAATAGTCATGGTTTCAAGACAGGAGATAAAATTTTATACACAGCTAATTCTTCAAATCTTAATGGATTAACTTCGGGCACGTCTTATTTTGTAAAAGTTATTGACGCAAATACGTTCAGTTTATCATCTACATTTGACAATGCAACTTCTGATAATCCTATTTTATTATCTTTTGGTGGTTCTGGAGGAAATGCCTCCGATACATTTGCAACAGTTTTTGCCGAAGTATACGTGAATGATGATATAGCTTCACCAACCACCGCATCGAGTATAGGAATAACTGCTGAAATAAATCAAATTAGTGATACTAATGCACAAATATCAATTATAAAAGAGGCTGATAAAAAAACAATTTCGATTGATTCAGATTCTTTTAGCGATGGCACAACAGCTGAAACAAATTTTGGATTTTATACAAACCAAACCCATGTAAATGTTGTTGATGACAGTATCAGAATTCAATCATTTGGTACTGATATAACAGCTTCTACACCAGTAAATATTGAAATTCCCTCAAATAGTATGAAATCTCTTGTGGGTAATAATTTATCTGTAAATAATGTTCCTAATGAGGACCTTGTTATACTTGTAACTGGTTCAGGAACAAGAAAGCTTGCATCGAGTTACGGTGAAATAATATCCTCAAACATATCTCCAGAATTAAAAGTTAAAGTAGATGCGACTAATAGTTCAAAAATTGAAATTTTAGATGCAGATACAAACCATACAATTGCAACAAGACTTATCCCATCAGACGGAATTGTTACAGCAGCTAATAAATCATTGAGATTTGTTGGTGATACTAATATTAATGATGAGTTTACAATTTTAAATAATTTTGAAGGGATAGGGGATAATAGAAATATATTAGAAATGATTTCTCTTCAAGAGGCTGATCTGAATGGTCCAAATACAGGAAGTTTTCAAGATATCTTTAATTCTACAGTTGCAGAAATTGGTTCAACAGTAAGAAGTGGACAGTTATCCCTTCAAGATGCTGAAGCTACAAGAGATGAAGCAAAAGCTGCAGAGGACGAAAGAGCTGGGGTTTCATTAGATGAAGAGGCATCAGCCCTAATACAGTTTCAACAAGCCTTTTCTGCCAATGCAAGAATTATCCAGACTGCAAGAGAGTTATTTGATTCATTGATGATGGTTGTTTCAAAATAGGAGATTTAAATGAGTAGAACAAGAAACCAAGAGATATTAATTAAAATTAATCCAAAAATAGATACTTCTAATTTGTTATTTGATTCTTCAGATAGTATTTATAAAGAAATTAGAAATTTTTTGGAAAAAAAATATCCAGAAGAATTTCATTTTAATAAAAGAGAAAAAGTTGGAATAGATTTTTTTACTAAAAAGTTTTTGCTTAATGAAAATTTTACTTTCGTAAAATACGGTGATGGTGAACTTATTTGTATGATTGGTGGAAAGGGTGAAAATTGTGATTACCATCCGTACAGTGACAAATTAAAAGATGAACTTATAAAATCGTTTTCAAATCTTTTTAAGAACTTTGACGATGTTTACTTGGCCGAATGGGAAGATAATCTAATTAAGACGCGAGAAGAATTTATTTCTTCTAATGGTTTTGAACCAAAATATGCTGACTACGAATGTTTTCTAACTCTTGATAGTAATATTAAAGATAGCAAATTGCTGGATTTTTATAAATTGTTGAAAAATTCAAAAAGGAAAAAAATCTTTGTTGGACCAAAGAAGCTTATAAGTGTGAAAGAAATGTTAAATATTGACGAATTCGTGAATGTTCCAATTATTAATGCTTACTCAGAATATGATAGGGTTGTTGATGAATTAAAAAATATAAAGGTTGAAAAAGATAATATTTATATTCTTTGTTGCTCAATGATGTCTTGCGTAGTTTGTTCTGATTTGAAAAAATTAAATCCACAAATTACAATTCTTGACATTGGCAGTGGATTTGATCCTATTTTTGGGGTAAAAACTCGTCCCAAACAACCCTCTTCAGTGAGTTGTTTTAACTATTTCAGAGAATTAATTCCTGCAAACTATGTTTACGAAAAATCAAAACATGCGTTAAACATGTTAAATAAAAGTTTGGGTGAAGATTAGAACAAGGCATGAATTTTGCTAGGATTTATTTATGAAAATAAGCAATAAACTATTTAATGATCAGCAAATACGCCAATTTTCTAAGAATATGGAGGACATCCAAAGTGTCCAAGCCAAAATTTCATCGGGAAAAAATATTATTTTTGCCTCGGACGATCCTGTTGGAGCAGTCCAATTATCTGGGTTAAATGATGTCAAAAATAGAGTTGAACAGTTTATTGAAAATTCTAATCTTGCTCTTGATAGATTACAGTTAATGGATGGCACGCTAGAGGCTGCTAAATCAATTTTTATTAGATGTAATGAACTTGCTATTCAGGCATCGAACGATGTCATGGGTGGTACTGATAGAGAATCAATTGCATTAGAATTTGATGAATTAAAGAAAGAATTAATTTCTCTTGCTAATACTCAAGATCCTGGAGGAAGTTATATTTATTCAGGCTTTAAGTCTCAAACTCAACCATTTGTAGTAAGTCCAACAGGTCTAGTTGAATACAAAGGCGATAGAGGCGTATTAAATCTTCAGCTTTCAGAAAGTAGAATGGTGGAATCAACAATTGATGGAGCCACTGTTTTCCAAGATATTGTGACAAGTGCAGGTGTTAGCACAGATCTATTTGCAGCTGTTGATAATATAAGTAGATCTATAAGAACTGCCGCCAGTGGTGTAGAGGCAGCAAAAGCAGAGGGTATCGCAAAAATACAGTTGACAAATCAGGATTCAGGTACTTATAAATTTACTATTAATTCAGGTTCTAAGTCCGCTGATTTTGAAATTGATATAACTGGTTCAGATCTTTCAGATTTAAGGACAGCTATAAATGCTGCAGATTTAGATATTACAGCGACATTAGAGGATTCTAATACAACGTTAAAGCTATCCAATGATTTTAGCTATGACATTGAGCTAACGAATGTAGAAATACCAACAATTGACAAAGCTCAAGAAACGCCGACATCTTTTTTTACATTTCAACCAGTTGATGATGCAGGAAATAGTTTGGGAAATACTCAGACGGTTTATGATTTTGATCAAACAATTGCAAGCAGGTTAGATGAAATGGTAGCAATCCAGAATCATTTAGCAAATCAAAGAGCAAAAGTAGGTGCCAGGATAAATTCGGTTGAGAGACAAAATGATGTAATGCAAGAAAGAAAAATTTTAATTACAAAAGATGTTAGCGAACTTGCTGATGCAGATTTATCTGAGCTTGTAACTGAGCTTCAATCTCTTATGACATCGCAAGAAGCATCACAAAAAGCTTTCGTGAGAATCTCATCACTTAATCTGTTTGACTTAATTACATAAGTTCATCGATAGACATTTCTTTTTTTAATATT
>PARR01000015.1 GCA_002711625.1 Rickettsiales bacterium
TATTTAAATTTACAACATCAGGAGAATAAGCAAAATCATCAATTCTAAACCCAGTAGTCTCACAAAAACCATGGTCTTGTTGAAAACAAATAATTTCTANTGGCCCTAAANTAAANTTATTATTAATTTCNTTTGGAATNAGGCATGGTTTATAATAGAAACCATTTGCCTGCGGNAGAAGTTTTTCAAATACATATGNAAATCTTTNNNTAATNGTATCTATAACCTCTNTNGTAGCNAATAAATTTATATCTTTTTNCATAATCACATTTAAAAATCGAAAATCATCAATTCCATTTATATGATCNGCATGACAGTGNGTTATGAAAACAGCATCAAGATGCTNAACTTTTGAATNAAGTAATTGTTGTCTTAGGTCAGGNGTNGCNTCTACTAAAATTCGAAGACCTTTTGTTTCAATTAANATTGAAGATCTTAACCTTCTATTTTTGGAATTNTNAGGGTCACAATTACCCCAATTNTTTCCTATAGCTGGAACTCCAGATGAACTTCCACANCCTAAAACNGTAACATTAATGGTCATTTTTGACTTTTCTGAATAAATTAAAAAAATTATTTGTAGTTACTTCGGCTATTTTATCANTGTNNATNNTTTTAACATTAGCTATTTTTTCTAATATAAATTTAACATTNGCNGGTTCATTTCTTTTGCCTCTATTAGGATGTGGTGCCAAATANGGNGAGTCTGTTTCAATTAAAATCCTATCTAATGGAACATATTTTACAATTTTTAAAAGATCATCAACATTTTGAAAAGTGACAATTCCAGAAAATGAAATATAAAATTCATTATCTAAAGCAAATTTTGCTAAACGAAGCGTTGAACTAAAGCAATGAAGAAGACCAGATACATTTTTAAACTTTTTTATTTTTCTAAAAAAATTTATAGTCTCATTATCGGCATCCCTAGAATGGATTATAAGCGGCAATTTTGTTTTACTTGATACCCAAGCATGTGATTCAAAATACTGAATTTGATTTATTTTATTCTTTGATTTTCTATAGAAATCCAGCCCAGTTTCACCAATTCCAATCACTTTTTTTTCTTTGCAATTAATAATCAATTTTTCTACTAGATTTTCAGTAGAATTTGAATTGATATTCTCTGGAACATTGTTAGGGTGAACACCNGTTGTNCACCATATATTTTCATATTTTTTTGTAAGACTGTTTATTTTTTTAAAATTTTCAAGGTCAACTGAAATCGTTAAAAAATACTTTACATTATTTAATCTTGCCCTTTTAATGACCTCATTTAAATCGTTTCTGTAAACATCGAAATCTAAATGGCAATGACTATCAACAATACTATTTTTCATATCTAGGAAAGATTGGTTCGGGACTGTTTATTAAGTGATCTTTTGGCAATGAATAATTTTGTTGAACACACTCAAATGTTCTTTCGTTTTCATTGATATTCAATATATCTAAAATTTTAGACGCGGCCTGAGGTATAATAGGNTGTAAAAGAATACTTACTATTCTGAATGCCTCAATCAATATAGATAAATCGTATCCTGCTTTATGAGGGTCTTCTTTAAACACCTTCCATGGTTGATTTTGGTCAATTAATCTATTTAGTCTATTTATGTAATGAAAAATCTCTTCNACAATTCTGCTTAATTCGAAATTTTCCATTAATTTTTCAAGTTTTAAGATCATTTTGTACCCGTCTTCAAGAATTCCTATCTTAGATTGATTTTGAGATAAATCAAAAGGGATTTTGCTGTTGTAGTTTTTTGAAATAAATTTAGTTACCCGTTGAATTAAATTTCCAAGGTTATTGGACAAGTCAGCATTAATCCGATTTATAAAAGAGATCTCAGAAAAGTCTCCATCATTCCCTAGTGAAACTTCTCTTAAAAGNAAATACCTGAATTGCTCAAGTCCAAATTTTTCTATCATTAAATCAGGATTAATTGTATTTCCAACTGATTTAGATATTTTTTTTCCNTCATTAGTCCACCAACCATGTGCAATTATATTTTTTGGTAAATGGTAATCAGCAGCCATAAGCATTGCTGGCCANTAAACAGCATGAAACTTAATAATGTCTTTCCCAATTACATGAATACATTCTTTCCAAAAAGGATTGTCATTAGGATCAACATTTGGGTATCCTAATGAGGTTAGATAATTGGTTAGGGCATCTATCCAAACATACATAATATGTTTTTCCGATTTAGGAATTTTTATTCCCCATTNAAAACTTGTTCTTGAAATTGAAAGATCTTTCAAACCTGAATTCACGAAGCTTTTAACTTCATTCATTCTTGTTAAAGGTTGAACAAAATCAGGATTATTTTCGTAATAATTCATTAAATTATCCTGAAAATCAGATAACTTAAAAAAATAGCTTTCTTCTTCAACCCACTCTACTTTTTCATTATCATGAGTATAAAAACAACCATCCTTTTGAAACAACTCTTTTTCTTGATAAAAAGTTTCGTCTTTTACCGAGTACCATCCTTTATATTTGCTGAGATAGATGTAATTTTTCTCTTCCAGTTTTCTCCAGAATGTTNTTGCTGATTCTTTATGTCTTTCTTCAGTTGTTCTAACAAAATCCGTATTACAAACATTNAGAGTTTTAGTTAGTTTTTTAAAGTTTGATGATACTTCATCGACAAAAATCTGCGTTGGCTTTTGATTCCTTTTAGCAGCCTTTTCAACCTTTAAACCATGTTCATCTGTACCTGTTGTAAATAAAACCGAATACCCTTTAAGTTTGTAGTATCTTGCAATGGAATCACAAATTAAAACGGTATAGGCATGACCAATATGAGGAAGATCATTTACATAAAAAATAGGTGTGGTTACATATATTGATTTCATTTAGCTTTGCATAGATTATAATATTCATGAAAAACATAGTGTAGTTTCTTTTTATTATCTATAATCATATTTTCAGAAAAAAAAAATTTCATATCCTCAAGAAAATTTAAATTTTTATTTTTTTCATCAATGTTTTCATCAGAAAGTTTTATAATCTTAGTTTTTACNGAATTAAATATTAAAGTTATTATTATATAAAAGTATTTATCATAGTCTTTTTCAACTAACTTCATAAGTTTCTGAAATAGTTGATAATTAAATTGATCATTTTCAATTAACNTTCTTGTAATATTATTAATCTCATTGATAATTTCGGATTTAAATAAATTTATATATTTTGGAAAACCATTAGTTGATCTAATAATTTCTGTAAGATTTGATGGGGAAGTTTCGAAAGTATTATTAATATAATCTTTTATTTCTGAAAATGATAATCTTTCAAATTTGACTAAACTACATCGAGAAATGATTGTTTTAGGAAGTTTATTTATTCTATGAGAAATTAAGATTAGCAANGTATTTTTGGGTGGTTCTTCTAATGTTTTTAATAACGCATTATGCGCGTTAAAACTCATTTCATCCGCATCGTCAATTACTACAAATGTTTTATCAAAGATGCCACTGTTATTGGTTAAACATAGGTGACCTATAATATCTCTAATATTTTCAATATTGGCTGGATTNNCNGGAGTATTTAGTACAAAAAAATTAGCTGANGGATGTTTTTTTAAATATAAATGGATTAAANTATTCACAGAAAAAAATTTTCCTANTCCTTTATCTCCATAAANTATCCATGCATGTGGACAATTTTTCTTATTAAAGCACTCGAATAGNAACTTATTTTTCTCATAGTTACCAAAAACNTTGAATTCGCTAAAATACATNAATTTTTTTTCCAAAAAAATTCAATTTATTTAATTTTTGAATTATTTCTTTGTGAATATTATTTTTTGTCTTACTGGCATCTATTTTGATAATTTTATTTTCATTTTGAGAAAGTTTTAAAAAATATTTTCTAATATTTTTATGAAAAGTATAATTTTTTAATTCAAATTTGTTTTTTCTTTGTGCTCTTTTTACTCCTATCTCAGGATTAATGTCGAGATAGAATGTTATATCTGGAAAAAGATTTTTGGAAAAATGTTTATGAAGATATTTGAAGATATTTAAAGGAATTTTATTCATAAGTACTTGATAACATAGGGTTGAGTATACAAATCTATCGCACACAACTAATCTTTTCTTTAAATTTGGTAATATGGTTTTCGTAACATGTTCGTGTCTAGCAGCACAAATAAGTAAAAGTTCAGATTCTGGTAGAAATAGATTTCGCTTATCTAATATAAGCTTTCTAATTTTCTCAGATGCATTATTTCCACCTGGTTCTCTTGTAAGGAAGAAGTCTATATTATTTTTTTGTAAGCATTTTGAAAGTTTGTTTATTTGAGTTGTTTTGCCAGCCCCCTCTCCTCCTTCAAATGAAATAAACTTTTTCATTATTTAACTAAAGCTGTTTCACCAAAAATGAGATACTTAAGATTTTGAATAATTTTCCCAAAAAAATTTAATTCTGAAACGTTTTCATTTGAAAATAATTCAAAGCTTTTTAAGATTTCTTTATCTTTCTTTATAAAAAAATCTGCAACCTTTTGATTTTTGCTGATTGGGGCAATTAAAGGTGATTTATATCTTAAAATAAATTTCACATCATTTTTTATTTTTTTCGGAACGGTTATATTTATTTTTGTTTTACTGAAAATACCTATAGATTTTTTATTTCCACCCCAAACCGCTAACGATTCAAAAATCTTATTTTCACCAACGATATTTAAATTGATAAATTGACTAAAACCAAGTTGGGCTAGTCTTTTTGACTCTTCACTTCTTTTTTTACTTGATGAAAGACCGTTTAAAATCAAAATTAATCTTCTATCACTTTTTTTTGCAGAGGCTACTAATCCATAACCTCCGAGTGAAGTATGACCAGTTTTCAAACCATCGGCATTTAATTCAGAAAAAATCAACGGGTTCCTATTAAATTGTTTTATTTTATTATATGTAAATTGTTTTTCTGCGTAGTAGTGATAGTATTCTGGATAATCTGTTATAGTTCTAACAGCTAAAGTTAATAAGTCTCTCGACGTCATTAAATGTTCCTCATCTGGCCAACCGGTTGAATTAGTAAAATTAGAATTTGTTAAACCGAGTTCTTTTGCAAGAGAGTTCATTTCTTCCACAAAGTTTTCTTCACTTCCAGATAATCCTTCTGCTAATGTTATACATGCATCATTACCAGACTGAACTATTATTCCTCTTATTAGATCTTCAACTGAAACATAAGAATTCACATTCAAAAACATTCGAGATCCTCCTTTTTTCCATGCCTTTTTACTTACTTTAAATTTATCCGTTAATTGAACTTCACCATCTTTAAGTTTTTTGAAAAGTAAATAAATTGTCATTAATTTACTCATAGAACTCGGAGACATAAATTCATCTGCATTTTTTTCGTAAATAATTGATTTTGTCTCTAAATCATACAAAAGAGCTTGTTTTGCAGTCGTATCAATTGCAAGACAAGATTTAAAAGCTAACGCTATTAATAAAAAAATTGTTTTAAACATTTTAATTAATAATAAGATTGATTCCTGTAAAACCAAGTTGAGTTAATTTTTCTTTTATTTCTCGTGCGATTTGGATATTTTTTATTGGGCCAATTCGAACCTTGTATAAATATTTGTCATCCGTAAACTCTCTTTTAATATATGCACTAAAATCTTCTAACTTTCTTAATAAAGTTTTAGCATTTCTATGATCTTTGAACGCTGCAATTTGTAATTCCATTAAGTCGTTATCCGATAAAGTGAGGTTATCAAAACTTGCATATTTTTCAGTCTTTTTTTGTTCTTTATCGTCAGTAATTTCTTTTTTAGCATTTTCAGGAAAATCAATTTGAATTTTTTTTTTTGAATTGTTGTGGGTTAGCTTATCAACCCCTGCAAATTTATCTTTAATTTTTTTTTTTTTAATTTTCTTAATTTTTGCAGGTTTAGCTTTTATTCCATTATGAACGCTGGCCATCATAGCAATATCTCTTGATTCATTTTCTAGTATCTGTACTCTTACATTTGCAGTTCCTTTATTAGCAAAACCAAGAACCTCAGCTGCTTTTTTTGATAAATCTATTATTCTTTTTCTTGCAAATGGACCTCTGTCATTAATCCTTACTTTTGGCAGAACTTTACCATTTTCAAGATTAGTAATTCTTACAAATGACGGTAAAGGTAGTGTTTTATGAGCTGCTGAAATTTTATTTTGGTCAAAAGTTTCTCCATTTGCCGTTTTTTTTCCATGAAATTTTGGCCCATACCAAGATGCTACTCCAGTTTCATCATAATCGTAATCAACAGCTGGATAGTACCATTTACCATTTATCCTATATGGATTACCTATTTTATATTTTGGTTTTTCACCCCATGTTCCTAATCTTTTTGCTGAATTAACAAGGAAAATAGTTTCTGAACAGCTGTTCAAAAATAATAAAATTGAGAGAAAAATTAGAGTTTTTCTTATAATATTTTGCTTATTTTTTAACTTCATCAGCTAATAGAAAAACAGTTAACGCAAAGTAGTTGGATCTGTTCCACTTCAGTATAACATCAAAATTCTCTGTTACTAAAAAGAAATTATTGTTACTGTCAGGAATAACTAAGCGTAACATTTGGTTAATATCATATTGTTTTTTTAAAATTATCCCTTGTTCAGTCCAAAAATCAACATCTCCTAAGTATTTTTTTTCAGCAAGTTTTAGTAAATCCTGATTTGGGGGTATCTTGACTTTTTCACCCCAATGTAAATTTTCAATCCACCCCATTTTTGATAAATAATTAGCAGCTGAGGCAAGAGCATCTACTTTATTAAAAAGATTTTTTTTTCCATCGTTGTCAAAATCAACAGCATAACTTTCGAAAGTACTTGGCATGAACTGAGTTTGACCAAAAGCTCCTGCCCAGGATCCTCGAAATTGTTCATTTTTCAAATGATTGTCATCGATTATTTGAAGTGCTTTAGACAATTCTTTGAGAAAAAAATTTTTTCTTCTACCATCATAGGCTAATGAGGCTAATGACCTAATAATATCAAATTTCCCCACATATTTTCCAAATGCAGTTTCTATACTCCATAGGGATAAAATTATACCTTTATCTACTTCATAATAATGTTCAAGTTTATCTAGTAACCCATTGTTTTCATTGAATTTATTATTTATTTCTTTAATAACACTATTGTTAATCCTTTTTGATAAATAATCTTCAAATTCAAGAGTAAATTCAGGTTGTTTTCTATCTAATTCTATAACTCTTTTATTAAATGTAATTGACTCTAGGTACATTAAAGTATCTTTACTTAATTGATTGCTAAGTTGTAGTTTAAGATTTTTTTTCCAATCATCCCATGATATCTGATTATTTTGTTTAAAATTCAAATTAGGTTTGTCATTACTTCCTGCGAATACAAAACCTGCACTGAGTAATAAGAACATAATAATTAGATTTATCAATTGAATCTCAAATTATTTCTATTTAGTTCAGAAATTGATTTACATCCCATGAGTTTCATATCTTTTTGAAGTTCTTTTTCAAGATTTGAGATAGCCTTTGTAACTCCATCGACACCTCCAGCAGCTAGAGCATACAAATACAGCCTGCCTCCTGAACAGGCATTTGCTCCCATAGAAATAGCTTTTAAAATGTGCGTTCCTCTTCTTATACCGCCGTCGCAAATAATCTCAATTTTCCCTCCCACTTTATCAACGATTTCTTCTAGTTGATCAAATGGTGACCTTGAACCATCAAGTTGACGTCCCCCATGATTAGAGACCATAATTGCATCGGCTCCAATATCAACAGCTTTTTGTGCGTCTTCACTGGACATGATTCCTTTCAGGCAAAAGGTTCCTCCCCATTTTTTTCTGACCATTTCAGCGTCTTTCCAATTCATATTCTGATCGAGCATATTGGAAAAATAATCAGAAACAGAAATTTGTATATCAGTTCCTTCTTTTACATAGTCACTTAAGAAAGGAAGGTCAAATTTCTTCCTGAACAAGTAGTTTAAAGTCCAATAAGGAGACACCATAAAGCTTATTAGGCTTCTTAGGGTTAATTTTGGAGGAGAAGTGAAGCCTGTTTTAAGATCTCTTTCTCTATTGCCACCAGTGATTGTATCAACAGTAAGAGCAAGCGCATTAATTTTATAGTCTTTACACTTGTCGATCATTGAATTTGTAAGTCCCTTGTCTTTATGATAATAAAGTTGGAAGATCTTTGGTGCATTAATTGTTTGTATGTCTTCGATAGAAACTGTTGATAAAGAAGATATTCCAAAGAAAGTATTAAATTTTTCAGCTGCTTTTGCAACTGCTAATTCGCCTTGATAGTGAAACAATCTTTGAAGTGCGGTAGGTGAAAGAAAAAAAGGAAGGTCAATCTTTTCTCCTAAAATTTTAGTTTTTAAGCTTATTTTTTCTACTGACCTTAAGACTTTTGGAACAAGATAGCATTCTTCAAAAGATTCAGTGTTCCTTCTATATGTAACTTCATCGTCAGCTGCACCGTCTATATAATGAAATATAGGAGATGGAAGTCTTCTTTTTGCAAGTTTTTTGAAGTCATTTACATTGTTACATTTTTCTATGATATTCATATTAATAAATATAGTGTAATAATAAATGGATAATATAAAAAAAAAACATTTAATAAAAAAGAAAAAAAAAATTATCTCATTGTTTAACGATATCTCTTCCATGGATGAAACTTCCATAAAATTTTTTGGACAGCAAACCGATAACTTTATGAATTCAATAAAAATTTCATTGTTTGAATCACTTGCAAAAAAAAAAACTCTCCCGGAATGGTTAACAAAATTAAGTGGTCTTTCAGGAAGAAAATATAGAGTTTTAATCAATAACCTTGTTAAAAGAATGAAAAATCCAAAATACCTAGAGATTGGCTCGTTTACGGGTTCTACAGCATGTTCCGCAAGTTTTAAGAATAATTTGAAAATAACCTGTATTGATAATTGGAGTCAGAGATTTGATCAAAATATTAATCCCGAGAAGGAGTTTAATAACAACATTAAAAAATGTATAACACCAAATTCAAATTTTAAAGTCATTAATTCAGATTTTAGAAAAGTAGATTTTAAAAAAATTGGAAAATTTAATATTTTTCTATTTGATGGACCGCACCATTTAGAAGATCACATTGATGGAATCTCTATGGTTCAAGATGCTTTGGAAAATAAATTCATTCTAATTATAGACGATTGGAACTGGGTTCAGGTAAGAGATGGAACGTTTTTAGCTCTTGATAACCTTAAACTAAAGATCATCTCACAATTAGAGATTAGAACAACTCATGACGGAAGTAATTCGTTGTGTGATGGAGAAAATAGTGATTGGCATCAGGGATATTCTTTTTTTGTTATTGAAAAAATGTAACTATTTTTTATTAAGTATTTTTGAAACAACCGAAGAAACTCTAGTTGAATCTTTTTTTCCTAAATATTTTAAAAGAGCAAGTTTGTCTTCAAATTTGTTTCCAGTATCTTCTAATAACTTTTTTATTTTTTGTTTTTCATTCATAATTCAATCTCTAAAGTTTATAAATTGCAGAGGTTGCTTGATATCAAGTTCTTTAATAAAGTGAATAGCCTCTTGCAATATGTCTCTTTTATTTCCTGATATTCTTAGTTCGTCTCCGCGAATATTTATTTGAATTTTCATTTTTTTTTCTTTAATCGCTTTATTTATTTTTTGAGCATTATTTTTATCAATACCTTGGATAATTTTTGATGTCTGTTTGAGTAACCCACCTCTGGAGCCTTCAACTTTACTAAACTCAAATGCACCCGAAGATACTTTCCTCTTTACAAGATGAGTTCTAAAAATTTGTTGAACTTGATCAATTTTGTATTGGTCTTCAGCTATAATTTCAACTATTTCTTCATTTCTTGAAACCTGTGATTGACTATTTTTAAAGTCATACCTGTTTGATATTTCTTTGGTTGCTCCGTTGATTGCATTGTCAACCTCGGAAATATCAGTCTTAGAAACGATATCAAAAGATGGCAAAATAACCTCTATAAAAATTTGTTGTAATTAATATCTTCTATTATAAAATTAAATTTTCAATAATGTAAATATAAAAATTATGCTTAAAATTAAATCTGCGTGGGATGAAAATATTATAGGGGAAGTAAAAACTCACAATTATGATTATATTGATGAGGTCTTAAATAAAGCACAAAAAAAGTCATTAACAAAGAGTAAAGATTTCCCTATTGTTAAGAGGATTGAAGTTTTAAAAAAATTTAAAAATAAAATAGAACAAAATATAGAGTCGCTGGCTGAGTTAGCAACTTCTGAGGGTGGCAAACCGATAACAGATTCTATAATTGAAATTAAAAGAGGAGCAGAAGGTGTAGAATCATGTATTGAGGTCTTGAAATCTGAAAGCGGTAATGTAATTCCAATGAATATTAATGAAGCTTCAAAAAATAGAATAGCTTTTACTCAACTTGAACCAATAGGAGTGGTGCTAGCAATTAGTGCGTTTAATCACCCTTTTAATCTTATCATTCATCAGGTGATTCCAGCAATTGCAACAGGATGTCCAGTCATTGTTAAGCCTGCAGAAGATACTCCCCTATCCTGCAAAAAAATTTTAAACATGTTGTTTGAATGTGGAGTTCCTGAAGATATGTGCTATTTTGTAATGCCAGAATCATTAGAATTGGCAACAAAACTTGTGTCAGATTCAAGGATTGATTTTTTTAGCTTTATTGGTTCGAGCAAAGTTGGCTGGTTTTTAAGATCAAAATTAGCTGCCGGTGTAAGGTGTTCATTGGAGCATGGAGGAATGGCCCCCACTTTTATTACTAAAAATAGTGACTTAGACCTTTGTGCAACAAGTATTGCTAGAGGTGGTTTTTATCATGCTGGACAGGTTTGTGTTTCTGTTCAAAGGGTTTTTGTTGAAAAAATTATATCTGAGGAATATCTAAATAAGTTGATAAAATTGGTAAAAAAAGTTAAAGTTGGTGATCCATTTAGTCCACAAACGGTTGTGGGACCAATCATAAGAAGAAATGAAGTTGATAGAATAGATAGTTGGGTAAATGAATCTGTAGATAATGGATCTACTCTTGTTCTTGGAGGAAAAAAAATTTCAGATGTTTTGTATGACAAAACAATAATTTTAAATCCAAATATTGATGATAAAGTTTCAAATTCAGAAATTTTTGGTCCTGTCATCACAATAAATGAATTTCAAAGACTAGATGAAGCAATTGAAAAAGCAAATAATGTTGATGTTTCTTTTCAGGCCTCTATATTTACAAATCAGATTGACGAGATCCTAAAATTTTATCAAAAAATTAATGCATCAGCTGTTTTTCATAATGATCATACAGCTTTCAGAGTTGATTGGATGCCTTTTGCTGGATTGAAGCACTCTGGTCATGGCATAGGCGGGATTAAATATACAATGCATGATATGCAAATAGAAAAAATGCTAGTTTTAAGGAGGTAATAATATTTATGAAAGCGTCAGATTTATTTATTAAATGTCTTGAAGAGGAAGGTGTGAACAGAATTTTTGGAGTTCCTGGTGAAGAAAATGCTGATTTTATGCTTTCATTAAAGAATAGTAAAAAGATTGAGTTTGTCCTGTGTAGACATGAACAAGCAGCAGCTTTCATGGCAGATACGTATGGTAGGTTAACTGGTAAAGCAGGTGTTTGTTTATCTACACTTGGTCCCGGAGTAACAAATCTAATGACTGGACTTGCTGATGCAAATATGGATAGGTCCCCTGTAGTTGCAATTATTGGCCAAGGTTCTACTAAAAGGTTGCATAAGGAGAGCCATCAAATTATGGACTCGATTAGCATGGTACACCCAATTTCAAAGTGGGCTCAAACTATTTTATCAGGACGGAATATAACTGAGGTCATTAGAAAAGCATTTAAGGTTGCAGAAACAGAGAAACCAGGTGTTACAGTAATTGAATTTCCTGAAGATATAGCAAAAGAGGATATAAAAGACGAACCTATAAAACCAATATTAATTAGAAGACCAGCTGCAGATAACAGAGCTATAGAAGCAGCACTAGACCTAATTATTGAATCAAAAAATCCAATTATTTTAGCCGGTAACGGAACTATAAGAAAAAGAGCGTCAAATAGATTGCGAGCTCTTGTTGATAATCTAGGCATAGGAGTTATTAATACATTTATGGGCAAAGGTTCCATATCCTTTGAAAACAAGCACTCCCTATTTACAATTGGTCTTGGCAGTGGGGATTATAACAATTTAGCTATCGATGAATCTGACCTTGTTATTGCTATTGGTTATGATTTGGTGGAATATTCACCATCTGCATGGAATAGAATCGAGGGAGGAAATAAGAAAATTATTCATATTGACTATACACCAGCTGAGGTGGATAGAGATTATTTACCCAATGTTGAAATAATTTCAGACCTTGCAGGTGCTTTATATCAATTAAATAAAGCNTTGCTTAACAGATTATCACAAACNAGTTTACCTTTGTTTAATATCGACTCTAGAAAAAAATTAAGAACAGAGATGTTAAATCACTTGAATAAAAATAATTNNGATGAATCNTTTCCAATGAAACCACAGAGAGTTTTAGCTGATGTGAGAAGCGTNATGAGCGACAGTGATATCTTACTTTCTGATGTTGGTGCACACAAAATGTGGGTTGCTAGAGAGTATAATTGCGTAAATCCAAATACTTGTTTAATATCTAACGGTTTTTGTACAATGGGATTTGCTTTACCTGGTTCCATAGGTGCAAAAATGGCATTCCCTGAAAGAAAAGTTTTATCTATTAATGGTGATGCTGGTTTTTTAATGAATGTTCAAGATCTTGAGACTGCAGTAAGAAATAAGATAAATGTAGTAGCAGTGGTTTGGTTAGATGGGGAGTATGGACTGATTAAATGGAAACAACAAGTACATTTCGATGGTCAACATTCAGACTTAAAATTTGATAATCCAAATTTTTCTGATTTAGCAAAATCTTTTGGAATGTGGGGAAAACAGATTTCTTCTTCTGAACAATTTATTCCTGCTTTAAAAGAAGCATTTCAACAAACTGGCCCAGCTATTATTGGTGTTCCTGTAGATTATGATGAAAATATGAAACTCACTCAACACTTAGGAAAAGTTTCAGCCGTAATATGATCTTCAAAACAATACTAAGGATTTTAATTGTTTTTCTTTCTTTTGATATTGCTGATGCTAAAGTATGTAAACCAAAAATTATTAAGTCCTACAAAGAAATTAATGAAAAGTTAAAAATTTGTGATAAAGGGGACAAGCTTTTGCTAATGCACGATGTGAAAGTTGATTCTAAAGAACTTATATTGAAATTATGTGACCTAAAATTCACTGTAATAACTGATGATGAGATTAATGTTATACAAAAAAGACAAAGTGGCATTTCTATTGTATGCATTTATAGTCCTGATTTCTAATTTATTTTATAATATGGAAGCTCCTCTGTATTTGTTACACCCATAGCTGCAATTCTTTCGATTACTTGAAGAGCTTTTTGGAACTTCCTTTCGTTAATTTCTTCCGTATTACTTGTAAAGTTTTCTCCACATAAAGCTATTCCATAGTTAGTTTGAACAGGTCTTATTATTTTTCCCTTACTTAAACCATCGCTTAGGTTCGAAAAAATGAATTCTTCTTGCTGCGGTATGGTTATTTCTCTTTCATATAAGTAGCTTCTCACCTTTTTTTCAGCTTCTAATGTTAGATTCCAGAATTCTGTTTCTGTATTTGTACTTTTACCTGATACATAATTAAATGCTAAACAAAAAGATAAAAATAATTTTTCAAGTACATTAGCATCCTTCCAAGCTGAAGTTTCCATATTAACCCATATTGCTTGATTCATATCAGAGAAAATTTTTGGTGCACGCTGAAAAAACACTTTATGGAGGCTATTATCATTTTTTGGTTTATCAATTTTATTATCTTTATACAGGTCTGTTGCTGCGTATTTATTACAAATCGGACAAGGTTGATCTGATAATTGTTTTTTTTTGTAAACAAGTGAACATCTCATTCCATCATCTGACAATCCTTCACACAATAAAAAAGTATAATTTCTACCCTCAACATATTTTTGTTTACTAACCCAATTAAATCTATTTTTAAATTCAAGATATGATTTTCTGTGATTCCAGAGTTTCCATGTTAATTTTTCTACTGGCCCAAAAGTTGTATAATTAGAACTCACGTCAATTACTACACACTTTTCTTTATTTTTTGAAGATCTAAGACCTCTTCCTACAGATTGCCCCCAAAAAACCTTTGATAAAGTTGGTCTTAAATGCACAATTATATTGCAATTAGGATTATCCCAGCCCTCAGATAATACACCAACTGAAATTAAGCATTCAATTNTACCCTTTTCGTGTTTTTCGAGTATATCCATTCTCTCTTTTATTGGGGTTTTGGCTGTTATAAGAGATACGTTTAGATTAATTGACTCAATCTGTTTTTTTGTTTCTTCAGCAACAAGTATATCTGGACAAAACCAAGCTGAAATAGGTTTTCCATCAATTTTAATTTTTTCTTTTAAGTAAATTTTACANGCATATTGAATCATTGAGGATTTTATTATGGCATTNGACAATTGTTCAATTGGAAAATCCCCAGTTGTAATGTCCATATTGTCAAGTTCAAGGTCATGAATAAAGAATGATTTATAGTCCGCTGGTACTAGGACTTTTTCTTTGATTAGTTCTTCAATATCAGCACAATCTATGATTGCATCAAACGCTAGACCCAATTGATCTTTTTGATCTCCTGTTCTCCTTTCAGGAGATGCAGTAAGTCCAAGGAGTTTAGAATCTTGAGGTGATTTGCTATCAAAATAATCTAGTAATTCTTTGTATGCTTGACCATTGGGTGAAACTCTATGGGCTTCATCAATTATTAATAAATCACAGATGCTAATAGCTTTCATTAGAAAGTCTCTGGACCTTAGATTAGTAGAAATTAGTACATCATAGTCTTTGAATGGTTTACCTGTTTCTGATAAACCAAGTTTTTTTACTTTATGCTCGTTCGAAAGACCCTTTTCAAGCTGTTCAAGTAACACTAGTCTATGACATAAAACAACAATTTTTTTATTTTTATAAAATTCATTTATAATTTCACTNGCTAAAACAGTTTTACCTGCGCCTGTGGGAGCCTTAAGAATGAATTTTCTNTAATTTTTAATTATATCAGGAAATTCATTAATAACTTTTTGTTGCCATTTTCTTAATTTCATNAAACCGTTATATTAATATATTTTTTATTGATTATCCATTCAGTTTATGATTTTAGTAATTCTAATTATATGAGAATAAATTTATTAAAATCAAAGCTTCATAGAGTCAAACTTACTAATGTCGAAATTAATTATGAGGGTTCTTGTGCTATAGATATATTACTAATGGAGGCCGCCTCAATTAACGAGTATGAAATGCTCCATATATATAACATTTCTAATGGTAGTAGATTCACCACATACGCTATTAAGGCAGAAAAANATTCAGGTATTATTTCTTTTAACGGAGCGGCAGCTTACAAGGGAAAAGTTGGAGATATTTTGATAATTTGCACTTACGCAGAAATTGAACAAAAAAAAGTTGAACTTTATAAACCTAAATTAGTTTACTTTAAAAAAAATTCCAATCAAATTGACGAAGTTAAATCAAAAATTCCAGAACAAAAAAAAGATAATATTGTAAATCTATAAAGGAAAGGATCTAGTTTATGTCTAAGAGCATGTGGGTAATTATTATTTTGATTACGATTCTTATGATGAGTTCCTTTTTCTTTGGAAGAAAAGAAGNACCCCCTTGGGTCAAGTGCAAAGAATCTCTTTTTGAACAGGTTGTGTTTAACAATTGTACTCCAAGTTTGTTAGATAATTCTGGTCCAAGTCTTGAAGGAATTAGTTCAGACGAAAATCTTAAAAAACAGGAATTTGATGATCAAGGTTTACCTTTAGAATTACCTGATTTAAATTAAAAAGAAATAATAAATCTTGTTGATATTAAACTTTTTTTTGTGTAAAAAATTTATTGTGCCGGTGTAGCTCAGTTGGTAGAGCAACTGATTTGTAATCAGTGGGTCGGGAGTTCAAGTCTCTTCGCCGGCACCACTCATTAAAGGTTCCACAAAACCGGTATATAATAAAAATAATTTTTAATATCAAAAAATGTTTGTATTATTTATATTTCAAAAATAACCTTAGCTATTATAATTTACTTCAAACCCATAGTCTAAATCTTGGTGATGTTATGAATGATAATCAAAATTTAAACAAATTACACAAAGAGAAAATGCTTAAAACTAAAGCTATAAAAAATAAAATTTTGAAAAGTAAAAATATTAAAAAAGGATTAATAATTGTTCATACTGGAAANGGAAAAGGTAAGTCATCATCGGGATTTGGTATGATAATGCGATGCATAGCACATGGAATACCCTGCGCTGTTGTACAATTTATAAAAGGAAGTTGGCAAACAGGGGAAAAAAAAATACTGAAAGGTAAATTTTCAAAAGAATGTGTTTTTTTTGTATCTGGTGATGGATTTACCTGGGATACTCAAGATAGACAAAATGATATCAAATCTGCAAATAAAGGTTGGGAAAAGGCTAAAGAACTGATTAGAGATCCAAAGATTAGATTTGTGTTGTTGGACGAAATCAACATTGCACTTAAATATGGGTATTTAGATATTGGTGAGGTTGTAGAATTTCTAAAAAATGACAAACCCTCTTCAACACATGTTGTTTTAACCGGAAGATCTGCAAAAACTGAACTATTAAATATTTCTGATCTTGTAACAGAAATGAAGTTAATAAAACATCCTTTTAATAAAGGTGTAAAAGCACAACCAGGCATAGAGTTTTAAAAAAATAGTAATGAAAGATATAATGTTACAAGGTACAGGTTCTAATGTAGGAAAAACTGTCTTCGCAGCGGGTCTATGTCGACTTGCAAAAAATAAAAGAGTTATGGTTGCTCCTTTTAAGCCACAAAATATGTCTAATAACTCTTTTATTACCATCGACAATGGTGAAATTGGTCGATCACAAGCATTTCAAGCATTTGCATGTGGAATTGAACCACATAGTGACATGAATCCGATTTTGTTAAAACCCGAAACCAATTCAAAGACTCAGATAATTGTTAAAGGGAAATTATTTAAAACCATNGANTCNAAAAATTANAAATTTTATAAAANAAAACTTTTAGANATNGCTNTNGANAGTTATTTNAANNTAAAAAAAAAATATGATTTTATTGTTGTTGANGGAGCNGGAAGNCCNGCNGANATNAATTTAAGANATAANGANCTTGCNAANATGGGGTTNGCNNNANGNGCAAAAATNCCNGTNNTACTNATTGGAGANATAGATAGAGGNGGNGTNATNGCNCAAATTGTTGGNACNAAGGAAGTNTTATCAAAAAAAGATAGAGATTTGATTATAGGATTTTTGATTAATAAATTTAGAGGCGAATTATCACTATTTCAGAAAGGTTACCAATTCATAGAAAGAAAGACAAATTGGAAAGGATACGGTGTGCTACCATGGTATGATAAATGTCACCAGTTTCCTGCTGAAGATTCTTTTGATATAAGTTTTAAACCCAAAAAAAATAGACATAAAATTGCTTGTTTGCAATTATCAAGAATTTCAAACTTTGATGATTTAAACCCATTGTCACAAGAGCCGGATATTAGTGTAGAAATTATAAAACCGGGAAATAAAATTCCAAAAGATGCAGATTTAGTTATAATTCCTGGAAGTAAATCTACAATTGACGACTTAATTTTCTTAAAAAAAAATAAATGGGATTCAGATTTAAAAGATCATCTAAAAAAAAAAAAATATATTCTTGGAATCTGTGCTGGTTATCAAATGTTAGGAAAAGTAATTTTTGATAAAAAATTAATTGAAAGTAATAAAAGTCAAATCTGTGGTTTAGGGCTACTCAACGTAATTACTGAAATGAAAAATCAAAAAAAAACAATAAAGGTTTCTGCATCGCATTGTGAATCAGGTATTACATTTAGTGGCTACGAAATTCATATTGGTGAAACTAAAGGTGAGGATTGTAGCAAACCATTTGCATCAATTAACCACAAATGGGACGGTGCCATTTCAAAGGATGGGTTGGTAATGGGAAGTTACATTCACGGTATGTTTGAAAACAACAACTTTAGATCGTTTTTTATGAAAAAAATTCTTGGAATTAATTCATCACTAGACTACCAAAAACAAATCAACCAAAATTTAGATGAATTTGCTGATTTTATTCGTACTAAAACAAAAATTAGTAAATTACTAAACTTTTAATTTTATTTGTAATTTTTTTAAATTCCTATCACATGGAATTCCAAGTCTTAACCATTTTTCTGAATAAGAAAATATTCTGGACCATATAAATTTTTTTGCCAAAAATATCTGAGCTAACTTAGCATTTGGAGTTAAATATAACCTAAATAGATTTGTTCCTCCTATTAATTCAAAATGTAGGGTTTTCATAATATTGTCTAAAACATAAGATTTTTTTTTTAGCTTTGCTTGCGTACTTTTGATCCATTCTTTATCTGTTAATGCCTTCGAAGCTATTTTGATTGCTACTGTTGATACTGGCCAAAAGCTGAAGATTCTCTTGAATTTATCAATCAAACCTTCACCTGAAAAAACAAATCCTAATCTTAATCCAGCTAAACCGTAGACTTTTCCAAAAGACTTAATTACAATTATATTACTTGTTTTTTTGTTAATGTGACCTAAAATTGATTGGGTTTCTGATGCTTCAACAAAACTTTCATCTATAATTAATATGTTAACTTTTTTTGATAAAAGTATTAAATCATTTATCCTATAGTTTTTTCCATCAGGATTATTGGGATTTACAATGATTGCAATTTTTGACTTAAATAATTCCTGAATATCTTTACAAGAGCGAACCTTAAATCCGGCATTTATGAAGCTTTCTGTATAATCACCATAAGTTGGTTCTAAAATACACACGTCTTGTTTTTTTAATAATAATGGAAGTAAACTTATTGCTATTTGTGACCCTGGTGTAAGCATTACGCTGGCAAATGTATTAAAAATAGACTTTATTATGAACTCCAAATTTTCAATTTCTGTAAAAGTAGGAAGATTTCTCCAATCTGCATCTGAAAAATTAGGGATAGGATAACATTCTGGATTTATTCCAGTTGATAAATCAATCCATTCTTTTTTTTTACCACCGTAAATAGTGATCGCTCTATCAATATTTCCTCCATGCTCAATCATTAACTTTTAAAATATTGAAAAATTGTGGAAATGGCTATGATGAAAATGGTAAAAAAAATTGTTTTTTTATACAAATATATTCCTTCGTAAAAATCTTCAATACTAGGGTCATTACATTCACTATTTAACCAATTATCCTTACTAACAATTCCATTATAAGTTTTTGGACCACCAAGTCGTACTAAAAGAGCCCCAGCAATAGCAGACTCAGGCCAACCCGAATTTGGTGAGATTGATTTTGAGGCATTTTTTATCATAATTTTGTATGTATTTTTTGGCTTTGAGGATAGAATAACAAAAATTAAACCAGTCAATCTAGAAGGTATAAAATTTAATATATCATCAGCTTTGGCAGATGCGTAACCATACGCAAGATATTTTTTGGACTTATAACCTATCATTGAGTCTAAAGTGCTTACAGTTTTAAATATTATTAAGCCATATACACCAAAAATAAAATACCAAAATAGCGGTGCGACAACTCCATCAGAAGTGCTTTCAGACAAACTTTCTAGTGAAGCTCTAATTATTGCTTTTTTTTTTAAATTTACCGTGTCTCTTCCTACGACTTTAGCTAACGACTTTTTTGCTTGTAAAATTTCATTTTTCTCCAAATTATGTGCAATTTGTTTAATATGGGAATAAAGTGATCTTGAGCACATTAGAGACCAGATTACAATAATATAAAAAATTTCAACATAAAAGTAATTTTGGAAAATCCTAGAAATAATTTCAAATAAAACTAAAACTATAAAAACGGTACATGAAAGTGTAAAAAAACCTAAAGTTTTTTTTATTCTATCAGAATAAAATTCTTTGTTTAAGTTTGTATCAATTATTTTAATTAAACTACCTATCAGAATCACCGGATGACTTACATTTTTAAACAAAAATTTTGGCCAACCTAGACAAATTTCTAAAATAACTCCCACTAATAATAATGTGCTTTCCATGATGAATTATCGCAATCTAACTAAAATTAATATCTTATTCTTTATTTATTTTTTAAAAAAAATTTTAAGAGCTATAACTCCTTGCCTTTGAATTTAAAATTAGAATTTGACCAGTAAATCATTACGTCAATACTTCTTTTCTAGTTTTTTAGTAGTATCAATCTTATCTAGNCATTTACTAATGTCTTAGACTATATTTCCATCTCAAATTTTTATAAAAATGTTGTGATTAGTCAACTTTGCACTTTAGAACTAGTTGATAATACTTAGGATTTTTAATTCAAAAATTTCAAACAAGTTAACAGAAGCTATACCAATCAGAATGCCACCAAAAATTGGATTAATTAGGACATTTTCTGATTTAATATTTTTTAAAAATTTAAAAAAATGATATCCCAAAAAAATTATTAACAACTGGGTTAAAAAAAGTCCGAGTGAATAACCAAAAAATATATTGATATTCTGTAAAGGTTTATCTAACAGTATGGCTCCATATGCCCATCCATGAAAAATTCCAAAAGTTGTGAATAATACTCCCTTAAAAAGGATTTTTTTTTTAGATAAAATTACAATACTTAATAATATTAGTGTTAAAGCTATTAATATCTCATAAAAGGGAAGGTAGAGTCCAAAAATAATTGAAGTTAATCCCAAAATAGTTCCGCTAATAAAAGCAAATGTAAAATTATAGAATTTATTTGAAATATAAGAGATCAGACCGACACCGAGAATAAAGACTAGGTGGTCTAAACCAAGAATAGGATGACCAATTCCAGAAAAAAAACCGTCACTAAAGTTTTGCATATTTTCACCACTTAAGGGATGGTGTGAATAAACTAAACTTGGGAAAAGAAATGAAAATAGATATAAAATAATATGATACATAATCAACTAATTTAGGATTATACTAGTATATTTTTCAAAGTATGCATACTATTTTTTATGGAAAAAAAAATTTTAATTACTGGAGGAATAAAGTCAGGAAAGAGTATATTTGCAGAAAAGCTAGTACTTTCTTNTGGTAAAAAATCAACTTACATAGCTACTGCAGAGATTCTTGANGAGGAATTTCGTCAAAGGATAGCTCTGCACAAACAAAGAAGAAAAGGAAAATGGTATGAGTTTGAATCTAGTATAGATTTAATATCAAGCTTGAATAAGGTTAAAGTAGATTCACCAGTTTTGATAGATTGCATAACACTTTGGCTAAATAATTTGTTTTATAACAAAAAAAACTGGGAAATTGAAATTGAAAAGTTTTCAAATCATATTTTAACTTTTGAACAACCAATCGTAATGGTAACTAATGAGGTTGGATCTGGTTTGNTTTCGATGAATAAATTATCAAGAGAATTTCAGGATGCTGCAGGTGTTACAAATCAAATTCTTGCTTCGGTATGTAATGATGTGTATATGGTTGCATGCGGAATTCCAAAAAAAATCAAAGGTAACTAAATTTTATTTATTTGATTTTTTTTAACAAATAAGAATCCATTATCCAACCATACATCTTTCTAGCCTTTACTCGTTGATCAATAATTTTTTTATAAACATCTTTTAACAGTCCTTTAATTAGGATTTGGTTTTTCATTCCTAAATATGCACCCCACCAAATATAAAACTTATTAGTATTTAAATTTTTAAATGAACATTTTCCGTCTAATAAAACTAAAACTTTTTTATAATCAACAAACATATCCTCTTTTAATCTCCTTCCTGTTGTTATTAATACAGAATCACCAATATCATTTAAACTTATTAAATGAGAGGATGTTAATTCTTGAATAGAAGATATTCCCGATATTATTTTTAGCTTGTAATTAATATCCATATTAGAAATAATTCTTATTGTACTATCATACAGGCCTGGATCTCCCCAAATTAAGAAACCCAATTTTAGATTTTTTATTTCAAATTCATTAATAATTGCAGTAATATTTTTTGATATTTCTTTATGCCAAATACTAACAGAATCAAAATAATCTAATTTTTCTGATCTGTCTGGGATTTTATATTCTTTAATTTTTATTTTTTTATTTGTAATAACTGACTGACAAATATATCTTCTTACTTTGTAAAGATCTTCTTTGTCATTTTTTTTTTTAGGAAGCAAAACCAAATCCATTTTATTAAGTATCTTAGCTCCTTCTAAAGTTAAATGCTCTGGATTACCGGTTCCAATACCTATCAAAAAAATTTTAATCATGTTTCATAATTGAAGTATTAAGAGGACCGTATATGATTAGTGCCGGAGCTCCCATAACATTTTTTTTGGAAAGAATCTTTAAAGCTCCTGTTATCGTAGTTTTATAAATCTTTTGATCTGTTTTAGTTACAGACGCTGCGACAATAGCTGGGGTTGTTTTAGATAAACCTTGTTTAATTAAAAAATTTAAAAGAACAGAATAATTCTTTTTTGCCATGAAAATTACTGTTGTAGTGTTTAAATCTGTTAAACTCTTGTTCATTAAATCGTTAGGAAAATTCCCATTTAGGTCATGGCCAGTTAGAAATTGAACTTTTCTAGACTCATTCCTTCTTGTTAAAGGAATTCCTGCCTCAGACATAGCTGCAAAAATTGAAGAAACTCCAGGAACAATTTCATAAGAAATACCAGCTTTTACCAATGCTAAAATTTCCTCTTCCAGTCTTCCAAAAATACTACAATCACCTGATTTAAGTCTTACAACCTTTTTTCCACTTTTTGCATATTCAACAAGAAGTTTTGATATATCATTTTGTTTAGGAGACTTGTACCCTGCTCTTTTACCAACGCTGATTAAATCAATATCCATTCCAACTAATCCAACAATTGCATCAGAGGATAGATCATCATACAAAATAACGTTTGCAGATTTTAATATTCTTATAGCTTTTAGAGTTAAAAGTTCTGGATCTCCTGGGCCAGAACTAACAAAGCTAACAAAACCATTCATTATTGACCTACACTCAGAAAATGAAAAAAAGTACCGCTTACTTTATTTTTAAATGACCCAGTTTCTGAAACTTTATTGTTATTTGCATCAAATACGTCATATAATTCTTCATCTTTTTGTTCAATCGTGGTTGTATAATGAAATTCATGTCCTCTTAAAATTTTTGAATTATGAAGGTCATTATTTTTGTTTTTTAATTTTGCTAATCTATAACCTAAGTGAAGTTTTTTCTTTTCAAATGAAGTAACTAAATTCAGTAACCCAAACATATTATGATGCTTGCCTTTACAATCAATAATTTCACTGCCAAGTACCATATAACCACCACATTCTCCATGGATTCTTACTTTTTCTGATAATTTAATCAAATTTATTCTAGTTTTATTAGCAGATGAAATTTGTTCTAAATACAGTTCTGGATAGCCTCCCGGCAACCAAATAAAATCTACATTTTGATTTGGAACTTCATTATTCAAAGGTGAGAAAAAAAATATTTCTGAGCCTTGAAATCTCCAATTATCAATGATGTGGGGATANATAAAAGAAAATGCTTTATCCTTAGCTACAGCTATTCTTTGTCCTGGAGGGTGAGACGAAAGTTTATCTCTTTTATAAAAACTATTACTTTTAGCTAAATGTTGAATCTTTGATATGTCTGTGTTTTTCTCGACTAACTCAGCAAATTTTTCAATTTTTTCTTCAAGATTTTCCTGCTCCCCTGCTTGGACCAAACCCAAATGCCTTTCAGGCATTGATAAATCTTTTTGTCTTGGTAAGCTTCCTAAAACTACAATTTGATGTTGTTCCATACCTAATCTTACAAGGCTTTCATGACGAGCACTTGCTACATTATTTAAAATTACTCCCGCAAACGGTATTCTTTGAAATTTAATAAATCCAAGAGCAGTTGCAGCCGATGATTGTGCTTGACCCGAAACATCAACAATTAATATAACTGGCCATCCATATTTTATCGATAATTCCGAGCTTGCTCCGGTACCATACGCTCCATGCGACAATACACCGTCATACAAACCCATAGATCCTTCGTTAATTATTAAATCTGCACCTGCAGCCATACCTATAATATGTTTAAGATTTTCATCATCCATAGCCCAAGTATCAAGATTATAAGATTCTCGCCCAGAAGCAAACTTGTGAAAAGTTGGATCAATATAATCAGGCCCGTTTTTAAATGGTTGAACTTTGATACCCTTTTTTTTTAAGGCTCTTAGCAAACCAAGTGTAAATGTAGTTTTTCCAGATCCAGAACTCGGAGCAGAAATGGTTATACCTGGTGTATTAATTATTTTAACTGTCATAATTTTATTTTTTATATCTTCTTTTGTAATGTTTAGAATACAAACTACTGTTATCAAATTTTGAGGAGCCTAAAACCTTTCCAACAATAATCAGTGCTGTTCTTGTAACACTCTTTGGAACTAATTTTACAATATTTTTTAATGTTCCAGAATATATTCTTTGATCTGGATGACTAATTTTGTACAAAACAATTATTGGACAGTCGTTCCCGTAAAAAGGTGATATTTTGTCAATTAAGTCTTTTAAATTTTGAATTGACAAATGAATAGCTAATGTTGCTTTTGTTTTTGCCATATGTTCAATATTCTCTGATTTAGGAACAGNGCTTGCTCTTCCACTAGTTCTTGTAAGGATAACTGATTGACTAATACCCGGTAATGTTAATTCTTTCTCAATTACAGCAGCTGCTGCAGCAAAACTTGGAACTCCCGGTGTGATTGTGTAGGGAATTTTTTCTTTTTTTAATAATCTAATTTGTTCACCAATTGCTGACCATATCGACAAATCACCAGAATGAAGTCTNGAAACATCTAATTTTTTTTTTTCAGCTTTTTTAAACTCATCAAAAATTTTATCTAAATCCATATAAGCTGTATTTTTCTTTATTACATTTTTAGGACAATAATCTAATATTTTTTTTGAAACTAAAGAACCTGCATACAAACAAATGGGACTTTTTTTAATAAATCTTTGACCTCTTATAGTCAAAAGATCAGCAGAGCCTGGACCCACTCCAATAAAATGTATTGTCATGCTGAAACTATAACCCTTCTTATTTACTTAGTAATTTTCCATTGCACGATAGGATAATTTCTAGACCAAGAATGTTTTTTACCAATTGGCTTAATTTCTGAAATTTCTATTCTTTTTAAAGACCCACCATAAATATTAAACAGGTTAGTTATACATGATTCCGTTTCAATTGTAACACTATTTACTACTATTCTTGTATTTTTTGGAATAAAATTCCAAATATTCTTAAAAAAAATTTTGTCTAATCCACCGCCAATAAAAATTGCGTTCGGTTTTTTTAATTTTTTGAATACTTTGGTAACATCATCATTTAAAATATTTATTCTATCTATACCAAATGTTTCACAATTTCTATTTATAAAGTTTATTCTTTTTTTATTTTTTTCTACTGCTGTGGCTATTGTTGTTTTATCACTTAACAACCACTCAACTGCAATTGATCCTGAGCCTGATCCTAAATCCCATAAATGTTCGTATGGCTTAGGAGATAAAGCAGACAAAGTTATTGATCGAATATACTGTTTTGTAAATTGTCCATCATTTTCAAAAAATTGATCNGGCTTGCCAGAATTTTTAGGAATTACCAAACCATCACCTTTTGTTTCAATGGCAACACACACAGGATGATTAATTTTTTTTATATTGTTGTTTTTTGCAATAATATTTCTTCTTCTAAAACTTTTNTAACCAAGAGACTCCAATATGGCAAATTTACTGTCGCCGAATCCATTAATGGTAAAATACTCTGTAAGTTTTTTTACTGACTTTCCATCTTTTAACAGAATAATAAATTTTACGTCTGGTGCAATAAATGGTCTGATATATTCATTTTTTTTAGCGTGTAATCCAAAAAAGAGAACATTTTCCATATCCCATCCCATTTCAGCACTTGCTAAAGAAAACGACGAGGGAGCTTGAAAACAATGCCAATCTTCTCTTTTGAAATGACTTGAAATTAGGTTNCCTAATCCATACCAAAATGCATTGCCAGATACTAATAATACAATCTTCTTTCCTCTATTTCTTTTTAAAAAAAGGATTGTTTTTTCCAATGGCATTAGCAATTTACGACACTTTTCTTTATGATGCTCTAAAATGTTTATATGTCTTTCAACACCAAATATGATAACAGATTCAGATAAAGCTTTTATTGCTAATTTATTAAAAGTACTAATATCATCTTGATTAACACCAATAATTGTAATCCAAGGCTTATTCATGGTAAAAAAAATACTTATTATTGGAGGAACAAATGAAGGCAATAAACTTGCTAGTTTTTTTGAAAATCATAATTTTGAATATATAATATCGTANGCTGGAATTGTAGAAGAAGTTTATAAAAAAANATTCAGAAAAAGAGTTGGTGGTTTTGGGGGTANNANTGGNATTTTANATTTTATAAAAAAAAANAAAATCACNCANGTAATTGATGCNTCACATCCTTTNTCNNNTAANATTAGTNTTAATACTTTTAATGTTTGTGAATCATGNAATATACCAATTGTAAATTTNACNAGAAAACCCTGGNNTNAAANGAAAGGAGACAATTGGATAAAAGTAAAGAATTTTGACGAATCTATTAAGTATTTGAAAGGTAAACCGAAAAATGTTTTTTTGGCAATAGGGAAGAAAAATCTACATATTTATAAAAAATGTCCACAAAATTTTTATCTTTTGCGTGTTATAAATAAGCAAAATATCGATAATTTTTTTCCAAATCAGGAGTACATAACATATGATGCACTATACAATGTAGAAGAAGAAATTAAAATTCTTAAGAATTATAAAATTGAAATTATTGTTTCAAAAAACTCTGGAGGAGAGCTTGCATACGGTAAAATTGTTGCGGCTCGAGAATTAAAAATCCCCGTGATAATTATTGCTAGACCCAAAAGTTTAACACTAAAAAAGGTTTATGATTTAGAGTCTGTTTTGAAATGGCTGGATTCTAATGAGTAAGTTCTTGGCGTATAAAAAAAAGTTTTATTTTTCTTTATTACTCTTGAAAGGTTTGAACCTATTACAACTAAGGTATTCATATCTGCCATTGTGTAACAAGCTGAACTTAATTTAACAATTTTTAAGTCCTCATTTTTTTTATAAACTGACTTGGCGAAAAGAACAAATTTATCACAAACACTATATTTCTTAAATATATCTAAAGCTTTTTTAAAGGTGTTAGGTCTAGTCTTAGATCTTGGGTTAAAAAAAACAACTACAAAGTCCGATTTGATTGCAGAAATTATTCTTTTTTTTAAAATTTTCCACGGTTTAAGATTGTCGCTTAAATTAATTACACAAAAATCGTGCCCTAAAGGTGCTCCCACTCTTGATGATGCAGCTAACATTGAACTTATCCCTGGTAAAACATTGATTTCTATATCTTCTATATTTTTACTGGTTTTTTCTACAAATTCAAAAAATGCAGATGACATTGCGAAAATACCAGGATCACCAGATGAAATAATAACTACATTTTTTCCTTCTAAAGCTAAATCGATAGCAAGTTTTGCTCTTGAAACTTCATATTTATTATCGCTTGAATGAATTCTTAAATTTTCTCTTTTGTCAATTCTATTGGTATATTTGTAATACCCAACTATATCACTTGCTTTTTCTATTGCTTTGCTAACTTCAGGAGAAATCAGATTTTTAGAGCCTGGGCCTAAACCAACTATCGTCACACTTCCTATCATATCACTTCAATTGTTTTTTTTAGTAATATAATCGAAAAATAAGGTACTGTTTTAACATCAATTTCATTAAGTTTATAAATTTTTTCTTTTCTAGTTGTTGCGTCAGAAATAAGATATGCCTTATCTAAAAGATTTTCATCTTTAAATACTCTGAAAATTTTCTTAAAATTTTTACCAATTTTCATGATTACTAAAACATCAGATTTCTTGATTTGTGATTTAAGTTTTTTTTCGTTAAGTGTACCCATAAGGATGGTCATAATTTCATTACCTGAAACCATTGGAATTCTTGTAGCTGACCATGCTCCAGACATTCCTGTCACACCAGGTATAATTTCAATCTCAAAACGTTCTTTTAATCTCTCAAAAATATGAATAAAAGAGCCATAAAAAAAAGGATCTCCTTCACAGAGGAGGCAAATATTAATGGATTTTTCCAAAATATTATCCATTTTAACAACGCATTCTTCGTAAAATTTTTTAAGTGCATCCTTGTATTCTTTTTTCTTATAGTCAATTTCTGTAGTAACTGGAAATTCTAAAGCAATTTTATGTGCATCATTTCTTATAATATCTTCGACAATGTTTAGGGCTCTACTATCGCTATTTTTTTTCTTAAAAAAAAAGATATAATGTGATGATTTAATAATGTTTGCAGACTTTAAAGTTATAAGTTCTGGATCACCAGGCCCTAGTCCAATTCCATATATTTTTCCTTTCTTCATTCTTTCTCAGACAAGATTGCGTTTACTGCAGCTACTGTCATTGCACTTCCGCCTAATCTTCCTTCAATTATGCAAGATTCTATTTGATTATTATTGATAAAAAGATCCTGTTTACTTTCCATTGCTCCAACAAATCCTACAGGAAAGCCAATAATTGCCTCCGGTTTAGGTAGTTTTTTTTTATTTAACAATTCTAGCAAATGAAATAAACAAGTAGGCGCATTTCCAATAGCCACAAGTGCTCCCTTTATATATGGTCCCCACAATTCTGCCGCAGCTGCTGTTCTTGTATTACCAATTTGTTTTGATATAGAAAGAACCTCGTCTTCATTTAGTGTGCAGATAATTGAATTATTTGTCGGCAATCTACTTTTTGTTATGCCATATTTTACCATATTGGTATCACATATTATATTTCCTCCAGATCTAACAGCAGCCTTGGCTTTTTTTACAAAGTTTTTGGAGAACTTGACTTTTGGGCTAATAGACGTTGAACCAGATGCGTGAATCATTCTAACAACTATTTTTTCTTCTTCCTTCGAAAAAGTATCAAGATTTGCTTCAGACCTTATAATTGCAAACGATTTTTTATAAATTTCGTCGCCGTTTTTTTCATATTTAAAATTCATAATCATTCTATATCATTAAAAAATTTCTTAGAAAAATCATTATAGTTTTTATTAGTGGTCTTGTTTTCTTGACATCTAAAATCACGAAAACTTACAAAGTTTTTTCTACCAGATAATAATATTTGTGTGTCTTTAGTAATTCCACAATTTTTTTCACAACCTGCAATGTGAACTTTAAGTTTAGTTTTTTTTTTTATTTTATTTGCTAACTCGTAAGTATCAATAAATGAGCTAGAACAATAGTTTTTTCCAGAACATGCGCTTAAATTTAGAAAAGGATCATCTTCATTACAGATGAAATTTTTATCAGTGTGATTGTTAACTTGTTCTAGTAAGACCATTTTAAATGGTGTTATTCTTACTTTTGGTGATAGACTCTTTAACAATAACCTTTTTAAATCTTTCGCTAAAAATCTTCCCAACTTAATCCCAAATACTTGTCCTATCTTATAATTGCCAGGAAGAACGTTGTAACTTTTTGAAATAGGTTTATTTAAGCACCAATCATGGGGAAGTTTCTTAGTTTTCAAAAGTTCTGACATTCTATTAATATTTTTTTCTTTATTATTAATAAACCATTCAATCATTTTTGGAACAAAACTTGTTATTTGATTAATATTTAAGGCTTTTCCTCTATCTGATCCATCGGCCCTTACTAAAATTTTATTATTATCACTTTTTTCGAACCTTATATCTCCAGAAATATTTTTTAAACATGAAGTGTTACCGAGATCTATTACAAAACCAAACTTTTCAGGTAAATTACTTAAATTATATTTAATTAATAATTTATAAATTCTAAAATTTTCATCTCTATAGTTCCAAAAGGGATTAATTATGATGTTTGAATTGTTATCAATTTCATGCCCAATACTTTTCATATTTAATATATCTTTTTCAATTTTTTTAAAATTAAATTTATTGATTCCTCTTATTTGTAAAGAACTTCTGGTTGTTACTTCCATTATACCAGAGCCATATTTTTCAGACAAATCACATAAATATATCATATCATCAGAATTCAAAGAGTTCATGTAAGGACGTAGCCTAACTAATATACCATCTTCTGAAAAAACCGGTTTTTTTAATGAAGGACAAAATCCTCTAGTATTTTTGCTTTTCATCTAACTAATATAGTTTTTCAATAATTGAATTTCTTTTTGTTACCCATAGTCCAGATTCAAAAATTTTTTTAAAATTTTCTTTCATTGATATTAATGCTTCTGGATTATGTTCACTCATGAAATTTGTAACTTCTTCATCATTCAACGTAGCTTCAAAGAACATATCTAATAAATTATGAGATATTTTGTCTGTTAAGTGTGCATATAAACAAATATTATCAAATGTATTAGCTATTTCCGCAGCACCTCTATATTTATGTTTAAACATGCTCTTTATCCAGTTCGTATTAGATGCTCTAGAATAAATAATTTTTGCTAATTCCTCTCTTAAACTATATATTTGTGGGTTTTCTTGATCTGTACTATCAATATTGTATGAACTACATTTTCCTCCTAAAAATGATTTAGCAGCTAAAAATCCACCTTGATGTTTGGCATAATCTGCAGACAATAATATATCAGTTTCTTGTAAGTCTTTAATGTGTGCATACGAAGCAACTTCCTTAACTCTTTCTTCAATTCCTCGTCTGTTATAAAAGGTTGTGTCTCCTTCTATGACCCAAGAACTTGACTCAATCCAAGCATCTCCACATTTTTTTTTTTCAATTTTTGAAAATTCCTTAATATTAGAATTGATATTAACACCAAAACTATAAGGCTTAGGCCCAAAAACTCTATAAATATTTTGATTTTTTATGAATGGATTATCCTCTTCATCCTCATATCGTTCAGACAAAAGACCAATGGCTTGATTATAAAGTTTTGTTAAAGATGAAAAAGTATCTCTAAAAAGACCAGAAACTCTCAGTGTAACATCAACCCTTGGTCTACCAAGTTCTGCTAACGTAAGAATTTCAATACCGTCAACCCTGTCTGATCCATCTTTCCAAACTGGTTTGACGCCTAGCAGATAAAGTGCCATTGAAAACTCTTCACCAGCAGTTCTTAGTGTGGCAGACCCCCATAAGTCTATCAAAGTTTTTTTCAAATGTTCACCACTATCCTGTGAATATTTCTTTAGAAATTCGGATGCAATTTTACATCCATGCTCATATGCTACCTTGGAGGGAATTGAAAGTGGGTCATTTGAATAAAGGTTTCTTCCGGATGGTAGAACATCTAGTCTTCCTCGAAACGGAGAGCCTGATGGGCCTGATTCTAATCTGTATCCACTTATACTTTTAATTAAGTTTTCTTTTTCTTTTTTTATTGATTCTTTAATATCAAACGAATATTTTTTTTTTTGGACTCTTCCGTATATATGTAAACCATCACCAAACTGAGAATCCTTTACACCACAGACGAATTTATCTATTTTCGCTAAAACTGTATTGGTATCATCACTTTCAAGTAAACCCAGATCACTTGCCAGACCTAAACTTTTTGCTTCCTCCTTGATTTTTAATTTTAATCTGTCTTTTCTCAAAGGATCTAAACCTTCTGCATTAGAAAATTCATCTAGCAAAGATTCTATTGTAGAAAATCTTTTGATTTTTTTCACTTTCCTGAGTGCTGGAGGCATATGCCCTATCGTTATAGCATTTATCCTTCTCTTTGCTTGAGCAGACTCACCAGGATCATTAATAATAAATGGGTAAATAATTGGTTTGCAGTTGGTAAGTATTTCAGGCCAACATTCATTGGATAATCCAACTGACTTTCCTGGCAACCATTCTAGGGTTCCGTGAGCACCGACATGCAAAATTAAATCTGTTTTATATTCATTGTTTAACCAAAGATAAAAAGCTATGTAACTGTGTATAGGAACCAGCTCCAAATCATGGTATTGATCTTCTCTACTTGCAAAATCTCCTCTTTCAGGTTGAAGAGCAATCAAGCAATTTTTAAAAAAAAATGCTTTAAATATGAATTTTCCGTTTTTGAAATTAATGTCTTTTTCTGGGTTACCCCATAATCTGTTTACTTTATCAAATTGTTTTTTATTTAATTTAGAAACATACTTTTTATATTTTTCAATCGATAGATAAATTGTTTTTTTATTAAACTCTTTTATAAAATCAATTTTATTTTTACTTCTGTAAATTTTAAGATCTTTTAGAATTGCTTCAACGGATTCAAATACATCTAAGCCAACAGCATGACCCATCAACCATGGTTTTCCTGGATAAGTCGATAAAATAAACGAAATTTTTTTTTTTACTATTATGTATCTTTTGTAATCTTACCCATCCACTAATTTTTTTTACAATTGAGACTATTCTTTCTTTGTCTGCCATATGTTTAATTTGACTAAACTCTAAAAGTTTATCCTTCTTATATTTTTTTTTAAAGGAAGCAATGCCAGCAAAAATCCTGCCATCGATTTCTGGTAAAGCAACATGCATAACCATATCTGTAGGGGATAACCCCTTATTTCCTCTTTTCCAAAGACTTTTCTTATTTGTTGAAAGAGATATTTGAAAAACAGGAACATTTCCAATATCTAATGGAGAAGAACCATCAGTTCCTTTACATGAGAATGAAGTTGCGTTTATGATTGCAGATGGTTTTATTTTCCTAATTACATTTTTAATCCATTTTGCGCTTTCTGGTTCTTTTAGAGACGGTACAAAACATGAGATAACAAAAAAATCATTGTTTTGCAGTTCATTTTTTAAATATTTTATTGGATTCAAATCATCAGAAGTTATGAATGATTTGTAAAAAACAATTAAGACAGTTGACTTATCCATTGCTTTCAATTTGGTAAATTTATATGTTGTCCCTTCCTCTGCAGACCAATATCCAAATTTAGGTATAGATTTATCTCCTTCTACTGTAGAAGAATATATGCCAGCTGTAATTGCAATTTGTGATAAAGCAGAATGTGCTGCGATTGTACCACCTGTGTCACAAAGATCATTAAGAATTTTTAATGTAGAATGAGGAATATTTGAATATCCAGATAAATTTTTGTCATCTCTACCATCAGCAGGTAAAACGGCTAATGCTATATTTTTTTTTTGCGCAATAGACTTAACCTGATTAAGGCCATATTCCCAGTAGGAAACGCCGCCAATTAATCTTATTATTACTGCCTTTGATTTAGATAAAGTTTTTTCTATATATGTATCAACAGAAAGTGGGTGTTTAAGCGTTTGTAAATTTGCTAATCTAAGACTAGGAAAATTTCCTTTAGAATGTTTGTATGCTCTTTTCCAACCTGATACGAAGGCATTTAAATCGCTATCTGAGAACGAGAGAAATATTATATCGGATGGAGTTTGATCTAAATCTATTGGAGTTTCAGATTCATCTATACTTTGTTTGTCTCTGAAAATTATATGCATTTACGTTTTAAAAAAATTATTAATTTCATTTTGCTTAAGAATATTACTCTGAGTAATAAAAACCAACCTACTTCTTTTAACGTCTCCCTTTTCCCACATCTTATCATATTGAGTTCTTAGTCTTGAACCAACAGCTTGAATTAAAAATCTCATTGGTTTATCTTTTATTACGACATGACCTTTTACTCGCAAAATACTGTAATTATTGATAAATTCTTGTACTTTCTGTACAAAAAAAACTTCATCTTCAACAGTACCAATGTCTAAAACAAAATTTTCAAAGTCTTCGTGGTCATGATGATCCGATTGATTATCATGATGTGACCTTCTATGTTGCAGATCCTTTTCAGATTCTAATCCCAAGTCTAAAATAATAGATGTATCGACTCCTCCATTCTTATTTTCTATGATCGGAATATTTCTTTTTGAAATTTTATTGATATAATTCTTGGCGGTCCTTAATTGGGTATTATTAACTAAATCTGTTTTTGTCAAAAGTATAACGTCAGCGCAATTGATTTGATCTTCAAAAACCTCAGATAAAGGTGTATCATGTTCTACATTATCGTCCGCTAATCTTTGCGATTCTACTGCCTCTACTGATGGTGCGAATCGCATTGTACTTATTGCTTCTGCGTCTGATAACGTAATTACTCCATCAACTGTTATTTTTGATGAAATATCCGGCCAATTAAACGCTTGTAAAAGAGGTTTGGGTAAAGCTAGCCCGGATGTTTCAATAATTATTTGACTGGGTTGAGGAACAATATTTAACAAAGTTGTAACAGTCGGAATAAAATCATCAGCCACAGTACAACAAATACAACCATTGGATAATTCGATAATATTATCTGCTGGGCAATTTGGTATTGCACAAGATTTTAAAATATTACCGTCTACCCCAATATCACCAAACTCATTGACTATAATCGCAATATTTTTACTTACATTCTTTTCAATTACATTTTTAATTAAGGTAGTTTTTCCCGTACCTAAAAAACCGGTTATTATCGTCACAGGAATCTTACTAATTTCAATCATAATAACAAAACCAGTACAAAAGACTTATTAACATTAAAAATGAAAATAAGTATATTAACATTTGTCATTATTATGGAATTACCACTCAGAAGAGCTTCCCGCATTCTGAAAATGACACATTTTTAGGCAGGTTTCCTGACTTCTTTTCATCGACAACATTAACCTTCCCAAGAATTAAAAAATTCTTAGTGGCAAAAAAAATGTAGTCTCCAAATCACAGTAGCGGGAGCTGTTCTGGATTTTCACCAGATTCCCTTTTAACACTTAGTATTGCACCTTTTTTTATTTTATATATTTTATACAAAAAATCAAGTTCGTTTATGTTCTTAAACAAATCTCACGATCATACAAAATAAAACCTTAAAATTTTTTAGTAATAAACGTTTACAAAACATTTATCATACAACAAAAATTCTTCACGACATTTAATTGAGACTTTATATTTTTTTATCAGTAACTCGTAAATTCAAATTATTTCTATCAGTATATGAATCTCTGTCGTGTAGAAACGATTGATAAATTTTATCTGTCTATCAGGTTTCATATCTTAAATTAGGGTTACACAGGGAGCTACATTTAGCACGTGTCATAACATATTAAAATCTAAACCTTTTATTAAGAATAAGTCTATAACTTACTGTATTTACTGAAATTAATGATCTAATTTGAAACACTATGAATTGCTACAAAACCTTGGGCTTACTAATCTGTACACACTTAGTCGGGAGTTAAGAACTCTTCGCCGGCACCACTCCAAATATATAATTGTCAATTAACTTGAAAAATAAAGATAGTCTTAATAGTATATTTATTACATGCTCCCAGTTGTATTAATAAATACTTTTGCGGTAATTTTTCTCATAAATTTTTATTTTTTTATTAACACTCTTAATATAAAAAACATTCTAGTTTCATTTGTTTCTTTTATATTTTACCTTGCACTTCACTTTTTTTTAAGATTTAAAACAAAATCTAATTTACCGAATTATCTTTTGTTATTTTGGACAATTTTTTTTCTTGTTTCTAGTCATTTTATATTAAAAAATAACTCTGTCATATGGAAAGGAGGATTCACAGTAAATGAAGATTTTGGATGGTATCCAATAAAAAATCAAAAAAATAAAGAATTAGTTGGTAATAATAAAGAATACTTTGTTTCTACGGATAAATTCGGACACAGAAATGATAATTCTTATGATTCAATTAAAACAAAAGATATTGTTATTCAAGGTGATTCAAATACATTTGGATATGGTCTTAATGTAGACGAAACTATTTGTAAAAAAATAGAAGCTCTTCGTAACATCCAATGTTTTAATCTAGGTATATCTGGCTTTGATACTCAACATTATTTTTTTCAATATAAAAAATTTTCTAATCTTTTTCATGACAACGAACGTTTTATTTTATTTAATACAGGGAATGATTATAGTCTTTCTGCTTTGTCAACACCGTATCTACTTCCAAGACCTTTTCTGTTTCAAAACAATAATTTAGAAGTAATTTTAAAAGATGACATATCAATCCCTTTTAAAAAACAAGCCTATGGTCACAAATTTTTACCAATTTATTCAGAGTATAATGCAAAAATTAAAAATGTAATAATTGGAAGGAATTGGGGTGATTGGATGCCTCAAAGTTTATCAAAATTTCACTTATTTATTTTTTTCTTTGATTTAATATATCCCATAATAAATAATTTTATTATTGTAAATTTTTATAGTTCAGAACTGAAATATGGTAAATTATTAACTCAGTATTATCCAGATTGGCAACTTAAGAGTTTTCAAGAATGGCCTGAGCCATATAAAAAATATTGGAATCAATTTAAAATTCTATTGCAGAAAATCTCAGAACAACAATCTAAAAAAACAACTTTGGTCCTTTTTCCATTTAAACAACAAATAACTGAATATAGAAAATTGATGACACAAGATATATTTTCCATTCAAAAAAAAATTGCGGATGAATCTAAAAAAAATAATTTAAAAGTTTTAGATTTAACGACAGTATTTCTTAATCATAAAAATCAAGAGGCACTTTATCAAAAAGATGACCATTTATCTGCCTTAGGCATTGAAATTATTTCTAACTCAATATCTAATAATTTGTTAATAAAGTAACATCTTACTTTATACTCATATATGAATGATTATTGATTCCTAATAAATTTTAGGTGTTTCTATAACTTAAAATTTAATTAATTATGAAATATAAAATTTCTTGAATAGTATTTTGATATTAAAATTACATACAGAAAATAATATAATCTTTAAGTAAATTCTGCATAAAAAAAATAAATATGTTTATGATTACTTTAAAAAGTTATTAAATAGACTTAATAATCTCTAAAAAAACCTCGCCATATTTCTTTAACTTTTGTAGTCCTACTCCATTTAGCTTCCCCATCTCTTCAAGAGTTTTGGGCTTATGAAGAATCATTTGATGAAGTGTTGCATCAGGAAATATTATGTAAGCAGGAACTCTACGTTTACGAGCCAGTTCAATACGTTTGGATTTTAATGCCGATAATAAATCTTTTTCGTCATCAAGAGTATTAGCATCAATATTTTCAACTCTAATTCTTTTTTCTTTAATCTGTGTATTAAATTCAATCTTACGATAAAAATATTCCTCTTCACCCCTTAGAACTGTTTCACCTTTTTGGGTAATTTGGAGTGCACCATAACGTTGAATATCAATCAGCAAATAATTAGCTGATACCATCTGACGAATAAATATTTTCCAAAAGTCAGCCGTGGCTGTTCGTCCAACTCCAAATGTTTTAATCTTATCGTGTCCTTTTACCTTTACCTTTTCGCTATATACTCCTCGTAGCACATCTACAATATGTCCTGAACCAAAAAATTGTCCTGTACGATAAATTGCTGATAAAACCATTTGAGCGTATTCTGTACCTTCAATCATTAGAGGTGGATTAAGGCAATTATCACATTTACCACATGGCTCAGACATTTCCTTAAAATAAGACAACAAAGTTTGACGTCTGCAAGTAGCTGAGTCACAGTAAGCAATGAGTGCATCTAATCGTTTGTTTTCCTTAATTTTAAAACTGTTATTAGCATCACTCATATCAATGAAACGTTTACGTTGAAACAAATCCTGTAAACCAAAAATGAGGAGTGTATCAGCCTCTAAACCATCACGCCCTGCCCTGCCAATTTCTTGATAAAAGGCTTCTATACTACTTGGTAAACTTATATGTACAACATAACGCACATCTGATTTATCTATACCCATTCCAAAGGCAATCGTCGCACACACCACAATATTGTCTTCAGTCATAAATTTATCTTGAGTATCTATCTTTACTTGGGAATCTAATCCAGCATGAAAAGGATGAGCGTTGAACTCTTCTGATTGTAAAAATTCAGCACATTGTTCGGTTAGTTTTTGAGATAAACAATACACAATACCTGACTCATTTTTTCTATTAACTAAAAACTCTAATAGCTGAGCTTTCCAGTTATTAGTTTTTTGTTGTACTGCTAATGACAGATTAGGACGATTAAATCCATATAGAAATATTTTACCTTTACCATTGGTTAATTTGTTATTAATGTCAGCTCGCGTTTCTTCATCAGCTGTCGCCGTGAAAGCTGAAATAATTGCTTCAGGAAAAAAATTTTGAAGTTCTTTTAACAGCTCATACTCTCGTCTAAAATCACTACCCCATTTTGAAATGCAATGAGCTTCATCTATAACAAACATACTAATGTTCAATAATTTTAATGCACTTAACATTTCATTACGCATCAATGATTCAGGTGAGATATATAAAATTTTAATTTGTTTATTTTTAAAGTCCTTCCATATTTGTGTGCGTTCAGATTCAGGCATTGCAGAGTGAACACGTTCAGCCTTGACACCTAAATCTTTTAAGCCAACAACTTGGTCATTC
>PARR01000016.1 GCA_002711625.1 Rickettsiales bacterium
GAAAAATAAAAACAGACTAAAAAAGAACTAAATAAAAAAGCAAAACAAAATAATAATCTATTTCGTAACTCTCTTAAGTGATCCAAATAACTCATTTAACTTTTTTTTTCTTTTTTGGAGGACTATCTATTGTCTTAAAGTTATTTAATTCATATTTTAAATTTAAAATATGTTTATTAAGCTTCCTGTAAAATAAGCCAATATTTTTTGATATTTTAGGGATATCCTCGGGTTTTATGAAGATCAGTAAAGAAAAAATAATTATTAAAAGTTCGATTATACCAATGTTAAACATTAGTTTTTTTTGTTCTTATCATCTTTTAAACCCTCTTTAAAAGACTTAATCCCTTTAGCAATTTCACCCGCTACTTTAGGTAATTTTCCTGCTCCAAATACGATTAGAACAATTACTAATATTAAAATTATTTCCCAATGACCCAATCCAAACATAATTCTCCTAAATATTTATAATGTTAATAATTTTCATTTTACAAAATAATTGACTCTAATTCATCAACTTTTGGAAGATCAGCTATTGATTTTAGTCCAAAATGTCTTAGAAATTCAAAATCAGTTATCCAAGTAACTGGTCTGCCTGGAGTTTCTCTTCTTCCTGATGGTTTAATCCATTTTAATTCTAGTAGAGAGTCGAGAGTTCCTCTAAATACTGGTTTACCTCTAATTTTTTCTATCTCAGCTCTAGTTACAGGCTGGTGATAAGAAATTATTGCTAGTGTTTCCATAGCGGCTGGTGATAAATTTCTAGTTTTTTTAGTCTCTATTTTTAAAAAAGGTTCTAATACTGGTGAAGTTTTAAAAAAGTACCTCCCTTGAGTGACCTCTAAAACTATTCCTCTATCTACGTAATCTTCTTCTAATTCCTTAAGGATCTTTTCTAAATCAAACATTGAATTTTCTCCTAAAATTTTTTGCAGATTCTTAAAATCAAGAGGTTCAGATGCAGAAAATATTAAGGATTCAATAAATTTTTTAGCTAAATTGTAATCCACTACTCAATTCTTATCATAATATCATCAAAATTATCTTTCTGATTTAAAGATACCTTACCATTTTTTACCTCACTAAGTGAAGCAAGTAATAAAGAAACTATAGCAGATCTATTTTGCTCTTTGTTTGAGATTTGTTTAGGTAAGAAATCAAAAAGTAAGTTCCAATCTTTATGAATATTATTATCTATAAAAACTTTCAACCACTTCAAGCCGTCCTCCAGAGAATAATAATTGTCCTCTATAGATAGAGATTTGAGTGAATTATTTTTTTTTACAATTTCCATATATTGCAGTATCAAGTCTTGCAGTGTAGATTTTGGGACAACCTTATTACTTATTACAAAATCATTATCTATTTTAATATATTCAAAATTTCTTCCCGACTGAGAAAGATTTTGGATTAATTTTGATAACTTTTTTATTGCGCTATAGTGAATTATTCTGTTTGTTAAATCTTCTTCAATCTCTAATGAATCATTATCATTATTTTGAGGAAGTAATAATTTTGATTTCAAAAATGCAAGTAGCGATGCCATTACCAAATAATCTGCTGATANTTTCAATCTGTTACGATTTTTTTCTACAAAATCNAGATATTGATTAGACAATTCAAGTATAGAAATCTTTTTTATGTCAACCTTCTGTTTTTGCGANAGTTCGAGAAGTAAGTCNAGAGGNCCCTCANATCCGCTAATNTTAAGATTTAATNNCATTAACCTCTTCTTATCAGATCAAAATTTANAAGTNGATNTTNGATCTCNTTNATATTNTNTTTNACNGNTTTAATNTTATAGTATTGTTTAAAAAAGTAATCCAAAATCTTTTTTTTGATGGGCCTTACGTGTTTATTAATTTGTTTCATTTCGTTTAAATCTCCTTTACAGTATAAGATTACATCACAACCGCCTGAGTAAGATTTAATAATTCTTGATTCAAGATTTTCACTTAGGGCTAACATTGAAATATCNTCTGAAAGAACAATTCCATTAAATCTACAATGTTCTCTAAGTAAACTTCTAATAATTATTTCTGAATATGTTGCAATTTTACTATCTAAATCTGGATAAAGAATGTGAGCAAGCATTATAATTAATTGATTTTGAGTTTTTTTGAATGGGAGAATGTCATGATTTATCAATTCCTCCTTTTTCGCCTCAACAATTGAAAAGGACTTATGTGTATCCGTTCTAGACCTTCCGTGACCTGGAAAATGCTTTAGAACAGGGATTATTCCAGATTCAATAAATCCCTCAAAAAATGCGCCTGATAATTCAGAAACAAGATTTGGATCTGAACCAAACGATCTATCTCCAATAATTTCATTTCCATAATTAAAAAAAAGATCTGCTACGGGTGAGAAATTGATATCAATATTGATTTCTTTAAGTTCTATACCTAAAAAGAAGGAAAATTTTTTTGCTATTTTTATTGCCTCAGCTGGATTTTCCCTATAAATTTCTCCAATTTTTCTCTGTGGAGAGTATTGAAAAAAATTATCATTTCTAAATCTTTGAACTCTTCCTCCTTCCTGATCAACACTTACAAATAGATTTTTATTATTTGTAATATATTTTAATTCTCTAATAAGTAGTTTAATTTGCTTTTTGTTGATGAAATTTCTTTTAAATAAAATAAAACCAAAGGGATTTGTATTAACAAAAAATTTTCTTTCTTCAGAAGAAATCTTAGTTCCTTTAATTGAATATATAACTCCATCAAGAGTTTGAGTCATCATCTATAACTAAAATACATTGAGGATTAATTTCTAAAATTTTTTTACAAATATCTTTAGCTTCCGCTTGATTAAATTTTCCTGAACTTATAACCCTATAGAAAGTTCGCTTATCTGGGAAAATAAATTTTTTTACTATTAAATTTATTTCAATATTTTTTTTTATAATTTTTTTATTAATTAATTCTGAAATTTCTATGCTTTTCTTTTCTCTTTTAAAAGAAGCAACTTGAAGCCTGTAGATTTTTTGATTTAAAGAGGTAACATCATCTATTTCATATATGTTTTTTTTTTCTTTTTTATTTTTCTTAATTTTTTTTATCTCATCTTTTCTCTCTATAATGTCGTAAATAGATTCATTATTAGGTTCAAACTTATTGTCAATAGAAACAACAAACTCTTTTGAGTTTTCGATTAATGGAATATCTTTCTCTGGCACAATTGCATTATATGAGAGTATTACTAAGGCAAAAAAAAAGATGTAGGAAGCAAATAAGGATAAAATTTTAATTTTTTTCATATTACATAGATTCAGGACAATTTATTTTTAAAATTTTCAGTCCTTTTTTTAAAATAAATGATACGGCATAAACTAGTGTTAGCCTTGACAATGATACATCAAGTTTTGATTCATTGAATATTTTTTTTTCTTCATCTAACTTTCCTAATCCCCAATAGAAGTGAAAATTTTTTGAAAGTTCAAGCAAATAGTTTATGAGTTTGTGTGGCTCTAAATTTGTTGCTGCACTATAAATAACATTGTAAAAGTTACACACACTTATTATTAACGANATTTCTTCTTCTAATTTAAGGTTATCAAGGTTTACATTTTTAAAATTTGTTGGTTTCTTAATAATTTTTTTAGAATTTCTTATTAAAGAACAGCATCTTGCGTGTGCATATTGTATATAAAAAACTGGGTTATCTTTTGATTTTTCTTGAACAAGTTGAAAGTCAAAATCAATTTTTTTGTCTGGACTTCTTGATATCATCATAAATCTAAGGGCATCTGGCCCAACTTTATCAAGAACTTGTCTCAATGTAACATAATTTCCAGATCGTTTAGACATTTTTACAGGTTTTTTCCCATCTAATAAATTTACTAACGCTGTCAGTTTGATATCAAGAAAATATTTTTTTTTTAAATTAATAGATTTAAGTGCATTTTTAAGTCTTAAAACATATCCACTGTGGTCAACGCCCCANACATTTATTAATACTTCATAATCTCTATTAATTTTTGTTTGATGATAAATTAAATCTAATAAAAANTATGTAGGGCTTCCATCAGGCTTTATAAGAGCTCGATCCGCATCATCTCCAAATTTTTTTGATTTAAATAATAATTGTTTTTCTGGTTTCCATGACAAATCTGCACTTTGTGGTTTATCTTGAAATCCGTGATAAATTAATTTTAGTTTATCCAATCTATCTATAAAATCCTCAATTACGCTTTTGGTTGAATTTTTTTTTTTCTGATATGAAGTTATCNTGATTTATTTTTAGAAAGTGTAAGTCTTTTTTTATATCATTGAGAATAATNTCAACAATTTTTTCTTTTTCTAGGAATTTTGAACTAGATAATTTTTTACTCAAATTTTCCAAATATTCTCCGGGGTATAAATCATCAGGTAAATTATTGTTTTGTTTTTCGTTTAAATAAAATTCAATTGTTTTATGTAATTTTGAAATTTGTTCACCAGCATCGTTTATATAGAATTCTCTTGTTACATTATGTCCTATTTCCTCAAGCAAAGAACAAATAGAATCCCCTAGAACCGCACCTCTTGCATGACCAATNTGCATGAGACCAGTTGGGTTAGCCGATACAAACTCTACACAATATTTTTTTGAAATCACATTATATGGGTTTACAAAACCCTTTTCTAAAAAGTTTATTATTTGCTCGTGCCAGAAACTATTTTTTAAAAAAATATTTATAAAACCTGGTTTGACAAATTTAATATTTCTTATCANAAAATCTTTTTGGAGTTCTTCCACAATCAAATTTCCAAGTTCAGATGCAGAAATTTCACATTTTTTAGAATAAACCATTGCTATATTACTTGACACATCACCAAACTTTTTATTAGTTTGTATTTCAAGGTTGAAATGACTTTCCACAGGTTCAAAAGATTTAATTTTTTTTTTACTTATTAAGTCATAGAGTATTTCAATTAATCTTTTTTTTAATAAAATTTGGAAATTCATCTAAAATTCATAAAGATTAAAATGTTTTTTGTGTACTTCTATGGCGTATTTATCTGTCATTCCCGAAATATAATCCGCAACTGTTTTTTTTTTTTCACTATCGTTATTAAAATTCCTCCATTTACTTGGTAAAAGATCAGGTTCATCACAGAATAAATCATATAGGTTTGAAATAATTTTTCTTGCTTTTAATGTCATAGTTTTTACTCTTGAATGATTGTACATATTTTTTTTTAAAAATTTTTTGATTTTTTTAACTTCAGCACTCATTTGCTCACTAAAATTTACAATAGATATATTACTCTTTTTAATTCCTTCAGAAGATGAAATTCTTAAATGTTGAAGATTTATTTTGGTATTTTTGATTATATCATTTAGCATCTCTCTAATCAATCCACGAACTAATTCATANCTTATTCTGCTTTCGTTGAACCTATTTCTTTTTGATTTTATTTTATTAAGAATGTTTTTTATCAACTCAATACCTTCCAACTCTTCTAATGTNAATAATTTAGCATATAAACCGTCATCAATATCGTTATTATTGTAGGCAACATCATCGCAAATTGTTGCAATCTGAGATTCAAAACTACCAAATTCATCTAATGAAGCTTTGAAATGGTTAATAAGGTTTTGAATAAAATTAGGAATATTTTCTTTTAAAGGTCCNTTATGTTTTAAAATTCCTTCTAATGTTTCGTAAGTCAAATTAAGTCCATCAAAATTTATATATTTTTTTTCTAAGGAGGTTAATATTTTTATAGTTTGAAAGTTATGATTAAAACCTCCAAACTTTTTAAGTTTTTCATTTAACTCGTCTTCTCCAGCGTGACCAAATGGAGTATGACCAAGATCGTGCGATAGAGAAATCGATTCTGCAAGATCATCGTTGACATTAAAAACCTTGGATAAAGATCTAGCAAGCTGAGAAACCTCTAAACTATGTGATAATCTTGTCCTATAGTAATCTTCATGGTGATAAACAAATACTTGGGTTTTATATTTTAACCTCCTAAAAGCACTACTATGTATGATTCTATCTCTGTCTCTCATGAAACAATTTCGATGNGGATCAATCTCTTCTGGATAGATTCTTCCTTTTGATTTTTTATAATCGGTTGAAAAATTTGAATATTTTGTCATAATTAAATATATATAATATAACATTTGTAATGCTTAACATATCTGAAAATGCAATAAAAAAAATTAAATCCGTTTCAATGAAAGATGAAAATAATAAATTTTTCAGGATTTCAGTTACGGGTGGCGGTTGTCAAGGATTCTCTTATAAATTTAATTTTGAAAATGAAAAAAATGAGGACGACAATATATATAATTTTTCAGATGTGAAAATTCTAATTGATAAAACTTCATTGACCTACCTTAATGGTTCCAAGCTTGATTATATAGAAGATTTAATGGGGTCTTATTTTAAAATGTCGAACCCACAGGCCTCTGCCACTTGTGGCTGTGGAACTTCGTTCTCCGTTTAATTTTTTATGGCTTTGATAGTTTCTTGGAATGTCAATTCATTAAGAGTAAGAGCTAACCATCTGATAGATTTAATTCGGAAAAAAAATCCTGATATTATAATGATACAAGAAATTAAATGTTTAAGCAATGAAATTCCTGACAGTTTAAACAACTTAGATTATGAAATATTTGTCAATGGAGAAAAGGGAAAATATGGTGTGATGACAATGGTAAAAAAAAAACAACCCATTAAAGTTATTGACATAAATGACCATATTTTAATGCAAGAAGCAAGAATTCTAATAATCAAAGTGGGTGCGATAAATTATGTTAATATTTATATGCCTAACGGAAATCCCTTAGAAAATACTGAAAAATTTAATTTTAAGATTCAGTGGATGGAAAGATTTAATTATTTGGCAAAAAAGTTTATTAATAACTTAGAATTTACTCTTATTGGTGGAGATTTTAATGTTATAGAAAATAAAAATGATGCAAAAAATTTCACTGAATGGAAGAACGATGCTTTAGCTAATGAACTTACTATAGACAGATTTAGAAAATTAATATCATTAGGATATGTTAACTGTGTCAGATTATTTAAAGAACCGGGAAAGAATTTTTCTTTTTGGGATTATCAGAGGGGTTCCTGGGAAAGAAATGACGGAATTTTAATTGACCACTTCTTAATTTCACCTAATTTGACAAGAAAGCTATTGAACTTTGAAATTGATGAACAATTTAGGTCGTTATCAAAACCATCTGATCACGTTCCCCTGATATTAGAGTTATCTTAACAATAGAGTCAGATATCAGAATAGTTTTTTGTTTCGTGTTTAGCTCCAGGATGTGTAACTGCCCCATACCTTGCAGAACCTACGAGTTGTGAAAACTTCCATAAAGCACCTGATTTAAAATCGTGTTCTTTAATTTTGAGATTTTTTTTCCTTTGTTCTATTTCTGCTTCACTTATTAATAATTCAATTTCACCGGTATTAGCATTTAAATAAATCTCGTCTCCATTTTTAACAATAGATATCAGTCCACCTTCAGCTGCCTCTGGGCTTATGTGTCCAACACAAAAACCTCGTGTTGCACCAGAAAATCTTCCATCTGTTATCAAAGCTACCTTTTCACCCATTCCTTGTCCATAAATTGCTGCTGTTGTTGCCAACATTTCTCTCATCCCAGGTCCTCCCTTTGGTCCTTCATAACGTATAACTATTACATCCCCAGCGGCATAATTTTTTTTACTTACCGCTTCGAATGCTTCTTCTTCAGAGTCAAAACATCTTGCGATACCTTTAAATTCTAATGATCGCATACCCGCAACCTTAACAATCGCTCCGTCTGGAGCTAGGTTTCCTTGTAATCCGACTACACCCCCAGTTTTAGAAATAGGTTTGCTTGTTGAATAGACAATTTTCTGTGTCGAAGAATCATGTACGATATTTTCAAGGTTTTCTGCAAGTGTTTTTCCAGACACTGTCATACAATCTCCATTTAGATAACCACCATCCAATAGGGATTTTAAAATAATGGGTACACCACCAATTTCGAATAAATGTTTAGCTAAATATTTACCCCCTGGTTTTAAATCTGCAATATATGGTGTTTCTTTAAAGATTTGAGTTACGTCTAATAAATCAAAATCTATGCCTATTTCATTAGCAATTGCTGGAAGATGAAGAGCAGCATTAGTTGAACCACCACTACATGCAACAACTCTAGCTGCATTTATCAGAGAATCTTTAGTTACGATATCACGAGGTTTTAATTGTTTGTGTATTAACTGCATTACAACTTCACCAGATTTATATGCAAATTCATCTCGTGATTCAAAAGGAGCAGGTATTGATGATGAACCTAAAATTGAAAGACCAATAGCTTCTGCAACACAAGCCATTGTATTGGCTGTGAACTGTCCTCCGCAAGAACCAGCAGATGGACAAGCAACTTTTTCTAAGCATTTCAATTCTTTTTCAGAAATCTTATTTGCATCATACTCTCCAACTGCTTCAAATACATCCTGAACGGTGACTTCCTTTCCTCCAAAATTCCCTGGCAATATTGATCCTCCATATAAAAAAACTGAGGGAACATTTAGTCTTAACATCGACATCATAATTCCTGGAAGAGATTTATCACAGCCTGCAATACCTACCAAACCGTCATAACAATGTCCTCTCATGGAAACCTCAATCGAGTCTGCTATAACTTCTCTTGAGACCAATGAAGATTTCATACCTTCGTGACCCATTGCTATTCCATCTGTTACTGTGATTGTAGTAAATTCTCTTGGTGTTCCACTACTATCTGATATACCTTTTTTAGATGATTGGGCTTGACGAGACAAAGATATATTGCAAGGAGCGGACTCATTCCAACAAGTTGCTACTCCAACAAATGGCTGATTAATCTGGTTTTCATTTAAACCCATTGCATAATAATATGATCTATGCGGAGCACTTTTTGGACCGAGACTAACATGTCTACTAGGAAGTTTTGATTTTTCTACCATTTTTCAGATATTAACATATTAAAATTTTTATTAAAATTATAGATATTTTCATAAAATGAAAAATGTCCACAATTTAGAATTTTAATTCTTCTACTTCCATAATAAAAAAAAGGAATCTTTAATTCAGATTCACTTCCATGAACATATATTTTGCGTTTAAAATAAATACGAAAGAATCTTAGTAAATTATTACCAACAGAATACTTCACAGTTTCTTTTGATAATTCATAAAAGGCAAAAATATCAACCTTTTTTAGTGATTTATACCACATATTTAATGACTTTTCATTGGATTTATAGCAAATATTCAATAGATTTTTGAATTTAACAGGAAATTGATTTTTTTTGTAACTGGCTGTCCTACTTGTAATAGTCTGAGTATCATGAAATGTAAGATTACCCTCATAATTGATAAATTTTTTTAAGTATTGTTGCTTAAGAAAGAATCTAAAAAGTAATATTGGAATTATACCACCTACGGAGTGTGAAAAAAAAATAATTTTTTTTATTCCTAAATTTTTAATAAACAAATGAATGGTTTTACTGAAGTCATAGAGACAATTTTTTCTAAACGAATAAAATGTCGAATTATGGCCTGGTAATTCTGGAATTAAAATTTGATAATTAGTTTTATTTTTTAGTATTTCGTAAAAATCATTGCTAGATAAACCTAATCCATAAAAAAAAAAAATTATATTTTTTTTTTGAATTTTCTTTTTATTTGAATACATGACTACATTCTTAAAAAGATGTTTATACATTTTTACCTTTCAACAGTTTCAGTGTTTTTTTTACTTCTTCTAATTTTTCTTTTTCAGATTCTACGATTTTTTTTGGTGCTTTGTTAATAAAATTTTTGTTACTAATCTTTTTTTCAAAGTAAAGTAATTCTTTCTCAAAAAAATTTATTTTTTGGGAAAGCTGCTCTTTGTCAAAAGGTTGTTCCGATTTTTTATCAGTGATACAAAATTTAACACCAGAAATAATAAACAGATTTTTAGAATTCATCTCTCGATAAATAATCTTTTTTACAGAACACATTGACTTAAGTAAATCAAAGTTGTCATCAACCCAGTTAATTTTTTTTTTCCTTAAAACTAAAAGTTCTATATACCTACCATCAGTGTTTAAATTTTTTTTTTCTGATCTTATTTTCTTTATCAAATTAATTAAAGTAGTAATTCTTTGTACTGCGCTTTTCTTTATTTTTATTTGATTCTTTGAAAACTCATGAGCATAAAGACCTTTTTTTGTGTAATCTAAATCCAGTGAAATCTTCTCAGAAACAAATGGGATGATTGGATTTAGAAGATTCAGAATTTCATTAAAAACAAAACTAAATATTTTTGAAATTTCAATTTTATGATTTTTTTCAACAATATGATATTTGCTAAATTCAATATAAAAATCNCAAAAATCGTTCCAAACAAATTGATATAAATCTTGAGTTATAAGATTAAATTTATATGTATTAAGATTATTAAAAATTTTTTTTCGTAAAGTCTGTAGTTTATGAATAATCCAAAAATTCACATCTATTTTTACCTCGCCTAATTTTTCAATTTTAAAATCATGGAATTGAGCAAATCTAGCTGCATTCCATAATTTAGTTATAAAATTTCTGCTATTTTCAACAGATTTATTTGANAATTTAATATCTTTTCCTTGTGTNGAAAGAGATACCATTGTTAATCGCAATGCATCTGCACCATATTCGTTTATTAAATCAATAGGATCAACAACATTTCCCTTAGATTTAGACATTTTATTCCCAATTTCATCTCGAATTAGTGGATGAATATAAATATTTTTAAACGGATTTTTCTTTAAAAATTTAAACCCCATCATNATCATTCTAGCTACCCAAAAAAAAATTATATCAAAACCTGTTACAAGAACATCTGATGGATAATGATTCTTTAGATTAGTTTTTTTTTGAGGCCAACCTAGGGTTGAAAAAGTCCATAAAGAAGAAGAAAACCAGGTATCTAAAACATCACTTTCCTGATGAGAAATTACTACATTTTTGGAAAAGTTTTTTTTGACAAACTTTTTTGCTTCCCTTTCATTCTGGGCGGGTACTACTTTTCCACTATTAGTGTACCAAATAGGAATTCTATGACCCCACCATATCTGGCGTGATATGCACCAAGGTTCAATATTTTTTATCCAGTGTTTGAATGTATTCACCCAACTTTTAGGATAGAAAATNATTTTATTTTTTTTAAGAGATTTTTCAACTGGGATACAAAGTTTTTTTGTATTCAAAAACCACTGGTCAGTCAGGTAGGGTTCGATAATAATACCTGACCTCTCCCCNACAGGAATTGTCATTTTATTATCTTGGATCTTAGTAAGCAGTTTCTCATTTTGAAGTAATTTCACAATTTTTTTTCGTGCAGTAAATCTATCTAAACCCACAAATGAATTTGGCACATTTTTATTAAGTTTTGCATCTGGTTGAAAAATGTTTATGACTTCAAGTTTATGTTTTTTTCCAATTATGAAATCATTAAAGTCATGAGCGGGGGTTATTTTTACAGCACCAGAACCTTTTTTGGGATCAGCATATTGGTCACCTATGATAGGTATTATTTTTCCTGAAATAGGAATTTCAGCAAACTTACCGATTAGTTTACTCAATTTTTTATTATTAGGATGTATAGCAATAGCTGAATCACCAAACATAGTTTCTGGTCTCGTAGTTGCTACCTCAACAAATTGATTTGAATCTTTTATTTTATATTTTAAAAACCATAACTTTCCCAAAGATTCCTTTTGTTGAACCTCAAGATCAGATACTGCAGTTTGAAGTTGCGGATCCCAGTTAACCAGTTTTTTTGATTTATAAATTAGCCCGTTATTATATAATCTTACAAAAACTTTATTCACAACTTCCGACATTTCAGGATCCATAGTAAATTTTGAAATGTTCCAGTCAATTGCAGCCCCTAGTCTATTTAGTTGTTCTATAATTTTACTACCTGATTCTTCTTTCCAAGCCCAAATTTTTTCTATAAAGTTTTGTCGTCCAATATCTTTTCTAGACTTTTTCTCTTCATTTATTAATTTTTTTTCAACTATAATTTCTGTTGCAATACCAGCATGGTCAGTACCTGGCTGCCACAGAACGTTTTTCCCTAATTTTTTATTATATCTGATCAGAATATCTTGAAGGGTAAAGGTTAAAGCGTGGCCGATATGCAAACTACCGGTAACATTGGGCGGTGGCATCATAATTGTGAAATTTTTTTTACCACTTGTGTTTTGAAACTCGAAGGTTTTATTTTCTTTCCATTTTTTTGAAAGTTCTAATTCAGATTCAATAAAATTATATCTTTTATCCATTGATTTCATTACTCAAAAATATCTAACCATTTAAATTTAACATTATTAAAGTTTTTTCTTTCATCAAATAAAACTACATCTAATTTTAAATTTTTTGCATTTAACTTTCCAAGAATAAAGAGAATTTTATAGTAAGACACAAATAGTTCATTTTTAGATGTAGCAAGATCTAGTTGTGATTTAAGTAGTTCCTGTTCACCATCTAAAATATCTAATGTTGTTCTTTCTCCTAATAGTAATTCTTGTTGTAAACCTTCTAAAAAAATCTTATTAGATTTAATTTGGCTTTTGTAAGCCTCAATTCTTGAAAAAGAAAAATTGTAATTGGATATTTCAGAGATTAGTTCAAATTCTAGTTCTTTATATTTTTCCAAAAAAAGTTCTTCAAGTGCAAATAACTTTTGTTTTTCTTCTCGAATTTTTGAGGATGCCAAACCCGACTGNTACAGTGGGATCTCTACTTTTGTGAATGCTGATAAAACCTCTCTTTCACTATCNGTTCTGAAATACCCTTTATTTATTTTGGCTTCAGCTTCNAGNNTTACTGATGGAAGTCGTTTTCTTTGNAGGGATTGGATCTTTTTTTCCGATGATTTAATTAAAAAATTAAGATTTTGTAAAGANGGGTTATAATCTTTGAGATACTTAAGATTTTGTTCAGGCTCATTCTTTAGACTAGGTAAAAAATTGGAAAATTCTACTGAGGGCGTACTCCGGTCTTTACCAAAAAATGATAAATACTTNGCTCTTAGAGATTTTAAGTTGCTCTCAATTTTCAGTTTCTCTGAGTAACCAAGTAAATATCTTGCGTCAGCAATAGATACATCAGTTAATGTTACTTCACCAATTTCAAATTGCTGTTTTACAAGATCAAGTTGTCTTTTTAAAAACTCAACATTTTTTTCACTTAAATTTAGGTTTATCATTTCCGTTGCTAATTCACCATAAAGTTTTATCCCTTCCAAAAAAACCTCTTGCTCAACNGTTNTTAAATTATACCTTTCCGCTTTAATTTCATTAAAAGCTGCCTTTATNTTGCTTATACTACTCCCCCCGTCAAAAATATCTTGAGTAATTATCAACCCTTTGTTTGACTCGGTTCTAATGCCGTCAGAGGTAATATTAAAACCCGAGGAGTTGGTATCAACCTTTCCTTTCTCATAATATCCTGATATTTTTGGCCTAAAATCAGAAAATGCTTGTGGTACTAATTCATCTTTACCTTTAAGTAATTCTCTTTGATATTTAATCTTTGGGCTAAATTCGTAAAGATCTTCTAAAGCATTTTTTAAATCATCCTCTATTTCGATTGATGCAAAAGAGGAACAAAATGCTATAGCAAAGATAATATAAAAAATTTTTGCATTATGACTCATCGTGATTATTTTCAATAACAAAATCCTTTAGCAAATTTAGATTAGTATTAAATAAATTAGAAAATGAAATCTTNGAATCGATTTTTACACCACATACAAATTCACCAATTGAATAACTATCAGGTTTTANNACAGTAAAAATTTTNCCACTCTCCTTTATCTGNCGAATAATTTGTTTTGGAANAAAGTTTACCCCACCNTCAATAAATATTTTATCGTAAGGNGCATTCTTTTTTAAACCATCCGAAAGATTTCTGGAAAAAAACACAGAACAATTATGAAAATTCATCGAAGACAAAGTTTCATTTGCATTGTCAACAAACTTTTGTTCATTCTCAATNCCGAATACATAATTAACTAAATTTGANAAGATNGCCAGNGTGTATCCGCTNAAACAACCAATTACTAAAACCGAGTCATTCTTTTTAAATTCGCATTTCTCAATCATTTTAGCTAGAATAAANGTTCTTATCAAAAATCTATTTTTGTAAATATTTATATCTGAATCACTATAAGTTAGATCATGAAATTCTTTGGGTACAAAATTTTCTTTTTTAATTTCTAAAATCGAATCTAGTAAATCACGATTTAAAACATTGTTTGTCATAATTTGATTTTTGACCATATTTTGTCTAGCNACTTTGAAAAATTTTTCGTGCATTTTTATATTTACTTGTTAATTATGGGTTTAATATATTAACATTAACATTTATTACAATACTAACCTCAAATATGTGGTGCGGTGGCGGAGAGGCTACGCACCGGCCTGCAAAGCCGAGTACACCGGTTCGAATCCGGTCCGCACCTCCAAAAAATAAATGTTTTTACAANTANTNAAATTTNNTTATTATAAACAAAANAATTCCGGCGTAGCTCAGCTGGTAGAGCAAGCGACTGTTAATCGCTGGGTCACAGGTTCGAGTCCTGTCGCCGGAGCCAATTTGGTTTTATGTATGAAAAGAATTNTAATCACTGGTGGTGCTGGATTTGTAGCACACCACACTATTTTTTACTTAATTAAAAATACTAATTGGGAAATAGTATCAATAGATCGTCTGGATTATTCAGGCAATCTTAATAGAATTCAAGACATGATGAAGGACTTTGATGTTAATCAAAAAAAAAGGCTCAAAATAATTTTTCATGATCTTAGGTCAGAAATCAATCCTGTTTTATCTTCATCTCTGGGCACATTTGATTTCATTATTCACATGGCAGCTTCATCTCATGTTGACAGGTCAATAGATGACCCGATGCTTTTTGTTCAAGATAATGTTGTTGCAACNTGTAATATATTAAATTTTGCTAGAACTCAAAACAAATTAAAAAGATTCATTTACTTCAGCACAGACGAAGTATTCGGACCTGCACCCAAAAATATTAAATATAAAGAAAGGGATAGATANAACTCAACTAATCCATACAGTGCATCCAAAGCCGGAGGTGAAGAACTATGTGTAGCTTTTGAGAATACATATAAATTACCAGTTTATATCACTCATACAATGAATGTTTTTGGTGAAAGACAACATCCTGAAAAATTTATTCCAATGACAATTAGAAATGTTTTTAATAATAAGGTTGTAACAATACATTCTGATAAAACAAAAAAAATACCCGGTAGTAGACATTACATTCATGCAATGGACGTAGCTGATGGATGTTTTTTTCTTCTTGATAAAAAAATAAAAACAAAAACTGATTTTGGCGGAGCAAAATGTCCAAAATTTAATTTAGTAGGCCCTGTTGAATTAAATAATTTGGAACTAGCAAAAATAATTGCGAGTGTTACAAATAAAGATTTAAAGTATAAAATGGTCGACTTTCATAGTAGCAGGCCTGGCCACGATCTCAGATACGCTTTAGATGGCGGACTAATGGCACAGCTTGGTTGGATTCCAAAAATATCAATTGATAAGAGAATCAGTCAAGTAGTTAAATGGACAATAAAAAACAACAGATGGCTTACTGTATAGAGAGGGTTTTTGAAAGTTACCTTCATTTGTCCAGTATATAATAAAGAGAAATACTTACCGTTTGTAATTCAAGGGATTAAAAATCAAACTGGGACATTTGATAAAGAATATATATTTATAAATGATGGGTCCTCAGATAATTCTCTTGATGTTATAAAAAAATTAACAAAAAAACTTCCTCAAACAACAATTCTAACACACACAAATAAGGGCCCTGCTTTTTCAACTCAGCTAGGCATTGAGATGGCTGAAGGAGATTATATAAAATTAGTAGGAGGTGATGATTATTTATTACCAAATTGTACTTCATTATTACTTAATAATTTAAAAAAAACAAATACGGTTGCTATTTTTAGTAGATATATCCTTGATGATTACTTAAAAAAAAATTTAAAACTCTTCGAGAAAAAAGAGAAAACTAAGAACCTTAAAAAAATTTCGTTCCCTCTTCATTCTACTCTCTTAAATTGTTTTTCAGGCACAAGCCCAACTCTATATTGCAATAGATCTATAAAAAAAACTCGCGGGTGTAATAAAAAACTGTTTGTTGAAGATTTCTCTTTGGCTTTAGAATTATCCATTGTAGGAGATTTTTCTTTTATTGAAAATATTACGTCTGTGGGCCCACTTGGAGATAAAAATAGGATTATGGTTGGTAACGAAGCCCAACTTTTACACGACTACAATGCTGCGATATATTTTTTTCTAAAAAAACATTTAATTAACAAAAACATTATGAGAAAAGTTACTCAAAAATGCATTGGAAGAACAGAGAAATTTGCCAGAAGAACCTTGAATTATTCTTTTTTTAATGAATTGAATCTTTTACGCTGCAAAATGTATCTTAAAAATTATTTACAGGATGAGTATTTATTAATGATAAAAAGATCGTGTGAATTTTTTTACAATACAAGAGAAAAACAAAAAATTAGGTATAAAATTTAATTACTCGCCTTGATTCATTAAAATTCCTTTTATTCTTGCAATTCTTATCATGTATATGAAAAAAAAAAATAGAAAGAGAAAAATAAAAAAAGTTTAAAATTATAATTCTCTTCAACAAAACAAAATCAATTTTATTCTCTAATAATATTTGACGCATTGCTTCGAATATGTGTGAGGTTGGTAAAGTTACTGCAATAATTTGCATAATTTCCGGTAAAGAAGAAACAGGATAGTAAACACAAGCGAAAGGAAGGAGAATAAAAATAATTGCCCAAGCTAATTCTTCAAAAGAATGACCATATCGCAAAACTAGTCCTGAAACAATGAAACCAATTGTCCAACCAACAATAATTAGATTAAAAAAAAAAAAAATAAGATAAAATCCTAATTCAAAAAGATGAAACTCAAAAAAATAATTGGCAAGAAAAATAGCCGGAGTAAGACCAACAATTGTTCTCAACAAGCTGATTAAGATCAAGCTAATTGCGAGCTCATAGTTTCTAATTGGTGTAATGAATAAATTACAAAGATTCCTAGACCACAATTCCTCAAAAAATGAAATTGAAAGGCCTAGCTGTCCTCTGAAAAGAACATCCCACAAAATAACTGCAGACAAAATGATATTTACCACGCTCCATGTTTGTATAGTATCATTTAGAATTAGGAAATTAGTAAAAAATCCCCAAAATAAGATCTGAACAGACGGCCAATAAAATATACTAATAAGTCTAGGTAAAGAACCAAAAGAAATATTCTTGTATCTTTCTAAAAGAGCTAAAATTCTTAAAAGCATTACTAATTTTCCAAAAAAAGGGTTTCAAGTGATTTTGATTTATTATCTAGTAATTCTGATATTTTCCCACCTGTCATTATTTTACCTGCCTTGAGAATAATTATTTCTTCGCACATGTTTTCAATTTCATTCAAATTATGAGACGCCAATAATATCGATGAATTATTTTTTTTTTGGTAATTTGTTAAATAGTCTCTTATAAAAATAGAAGTTTCAGGATCTAGCGAGGCTGTTGGTTCATCAAGTAACAAAAGTTCTGGTTTATTGAGAAGTGCTTTACAGATTGAAACTCTTGTTTTCTGACCAGCAGATAATGAACCAAAGTACTTATTCAAAAGAGGATTAATTTTTAGATCTAAAGATAGATTATTTAAAAATTCATTTGCATTACGTAGTCCATACAACCTTGAATAAAAAATCAAATTTTGCTTAACCGTAAGTTTTTTTGGGAGATCGACGTAAGGACTCTGAAAATTTAACCTTTTTAAAATTGAATATTTTTTTATTTCTATATCCTCTCCAAATATCAAAATTTCACCTGTAGATGGGGTTATTAAACCCATCAAAATCCCTAACAGAGTGGTTTTTCCTGCTCCATTTCTTCCAAGCAATCCAAAAATCCCATTTTTTTTAACTTTAAAAGTAAGGTTATCTATTACAGAAATATTACTATATACTTTTGTTAAACTATTTACTTGAATTACATATTCTGACACACAAAAAATGAATGAACTTGTTATTTACATTCAACCTATATTCGTTAAAATTTAATATAAAATTTACATTACTATTATATAGAGTATCTTGTTTTGGAATTAAATAAATTATTGAGAAAGTTCAATAGTTCAATTCTTTATTAACCATTATAGGGTTTTCGGCACTTCAGAATGCATAAAAAATTGATTAAAGATAATTTTACAGATTGCATAGGCAATACACCAATAATTAAACTTAAAATTGCATCTGAAATGTCTGGTTGTAATATTTATGGTAAATGTGAATTCTTAAATCCTGGTGGTTCAGTCAAAGATAGACCAGCTTATCAAATCTTATCTGATGCTATCGATAAAAATTTGATTACTAATGGAGGCACTATTGTTGAAGGAACGGCTGGAAATACAGGAATTGGTTTAACTTTAGCTGGAAATGCACTTGGGTTAAAATCAATTATTGTTATGCCTAAAACTCAGAGTGAGGAAAAAAAAAAAATGCTTAGACTATGTGGTGCTGACTTAAGGTTAGTTGATGCTCTTCCGTACAAAAATCCTGGCAATTACATAAGATTTTCAGAAAAACTCTCTAAGTCTATTAGAAATCCAAATGGAGTTTTGTGGGCAAACCAATTTGATAATTTATCTAATCAAAAAGCACATTATTTAACAACTGGACCAGAAATTTACAAACAATTGTCAGGAAATGTAAATGCTTTTATTTGCTCAATAGGAACTGGAGGTACACTATCTGGAGTGTCAAAGTATTTTAAAGAAAAAGATAAAAATTTTATTATTGGACTTGCTGATCCGTATGGTTCCGCAATGTATAATTTTTTCAAAAATGGTGAGCTCACTTCATCGGGGAATTCCATAACGGAGGGTATTGGTCAAGGAAGAATTACAAAAAATTTAGAAAATATAAAAATTGATGAATCATTTCAAATATCCGATTATGATGCTCTTGATATTGTCTTCAAAATGATTAAAGAAGAGGGGCTTATACTAGGTGGGTCTTCAGGTATAAATATAATGGGAGCTGTAAAGCTCGGGAAACTATTAGGACCAGGAAAGAATATCGTGACAATTTTGTGTGATTATGGAACTAAGTATCAAAGTAAAATATTCAATAAAGAATTTCTTCAGTTAAATAACTTACCAATACCAGAATGGCTTTGAGTCTATCCTCATACAGAAAGAATATAATTTTAGCTAAAGAATTATCTAAAAAAATAAATTCTAGTAACATAAAAATTTTAGACTGCAGATGGTATTTAAATAAACCAGAAAAGGCATTGGTTGAATTTAATACTTCTCATTTACCTAATTCAATTTTTTTTGATATTGAAAAACTTTCAGATAATGAAAGTGAAAATCCACATATGCTTCCTCATGTCTCAACTTTTAACTCATTTATTTCTAATAATAATATAAGAAAAAATGATTTTATTGTTTTTTATGACCAAAATGGATACTTTTCTTCCTCACGTGTTTGGTTTACTTTCAAGTATTTTAAATTTAGAAATTTAAGAATTTTGGATGGAGGGTTTTCTAATTGGATTAAAATGAAATACCCGACCACAAGCAAAACAACAAAAAGGAAATCTTCAAATACCAAGATGAAATTTAACCCAAAATGTGTTATTTCTAAAAGTCAAATAGAATATAAAATGAGTAACAATGAGGATACTGTTATTATTGACGCCAGACCAAGAAAACGATTTCTTGGTATCACTCCAGAACCTAGAAAAAATTTAAGAGGAGGAAACATAAATGGAAGTATAAATGTTCCATTTGATGAAATTTCTCAGAAAAATGGTAAATTAAGGAGTATTAATGAACTGGACAAACTTTTTGGTTTTTTAAAACAAAAAGGAATGAATCAGGAGATTATCTGTTCTTGTGGTTCTGGTATCACAGCATGCAATTTGATTTTTGTACTAAACATTTTAGGTTATAAAAATTTAAAACTTTACGATGGTTCGTGGGCTGAATGGGGAAAAAAATAAAAACAAATATAATTCATGTGGGCAGTAATCCTGAGAATAATCATGGGTCTATAACTGATCCAATTTATAAGAATTCAACACTGATTTTTAAAAACTACTCAAGTTTCGTTGAGTCAAAAAAAAACAAATTTGAAGTTCCATACTACGGAAGGTTTGGAAATTTCACTACAAAGAACTTTGAAAGTGTAATTTCCAAGTTATATAAATCTGAAAAAGCTGTAGTAACAAGTTCTGGGTTATCAGCAATAACAATAACTTTTCTTAGTTTATTGTCCAAGGGAGATGAGATTTTAGTTGTTGAAAACTGCTATGAACCCGTCGCAAATTTTTGTAAATTTGTCCTATCAAAATTTGATATATCAACCCGTTTTTATAATCCTAATGAAACTAATTTAAAATCTATTATGACAAAAAAAACAAAATTAATTTATATAGAATCTCCGGGTTCGTTAAATTTCGAGGTTCAAGATTTAAATGAAATAGTTTCTATCGCAAAAAAAAAAATATTATAACTATTATGGATAATACATGGTCCACCTTTCTAGGATGTAATCCTATAAAATTTGGGATTGATATTGTAATTGAATCCTTGACAAAATATTTTTCTGGTCATTCTGATAATTTCTGTGGAGCAATAGCATGTTCATCAAAATATTTTTTGCTCATAAAACAAACAGCTGTCAGACTAGGTGATTTTGTATCACCAGAATCATGTTTTTTTGCATCTAGGGGACTCAAAACCTTACCGGTAAGAATGAAAAATCATGAGTTGAATGCAGAAAAAGTCTATGAGTTTTTAAAAAAACACCACCTGGTGGAAAAGATATATTATTTACCTGATGAAAAGAATAATCATAACAAGTTATGGAAAAAATACCATACACTTAACAATGGTCTAATTAGTTTTTCGATAAAAAAAATTAATAAGTGTAACCATTTTGTTGACAATCTTAAATTATTTAAAATAGGTTTTAGCTGGGGGGGATATGAGAGTTTGATTTTGCCACTTGATAAACTTAAACCAGCTATTAATATTAAAAAAAATCCTAATTTATGGTTCAGGATTCATGTTGGGCTTGAAAATAATATTGATTTAATAGAGGATTTAGATAAGGCATTAATTAGATATGAAAAAAATTGAAAAAAAATTTATTTTATATAAACCAGCCAAATCTGCAATGCAATCTGGAATATCTAATACCAAAAAGTGGTGTTTAAAAAGTAAAGATATAAGTCAAACTTATGTTAATAGTAAATTTTGTTGGACTGGCACAACTAATTCACAAAAACAAATGAAACTGTTTTTCAATACAAAGGATGCTGCTATTAAGTTTGCAAATCAGAATAATTACATTTTTGAGGTAATTGAACCAAAAAAAAGGAAATTTCTTAAAAAATCTTACGCAGCTAATTTTATCAGAAAAAACTAATTATGAACGAAGATACAAAAAATTTTTGTCCCACATGGTTGTTTAAATTAATTTCTGCAGTAACTGTATACGATTATGTGGTTAAGGATAAAGCAATGTTTTTTTCATTAAAAAAGTTTGACGCATATTTAAAGAAGAATTACAGAGATATCGATACATCTGAAATTGAGAGTACGGCAAATTTTATGCTTTCTTTTTTGGGTGAATTGAAAATAGATGAAAATACTTATCTTCTAATAAGTCATTACATGCATGATATAATTTTGGATATAAAACCAACTGAGAAAGGAATATTTAAATCAGATCCTTATGAAGGTACGAAAAAAAAAGAATATTCAATAGAAGAATCAGTTCAGGAGTTTAAAGCATTTTGTTATTCTTGCAGGTCTGGTTTGACCAGAAAAGCACCGAAAGGTTGGGATATTTATAAAGAAGAAGATCTTGGAAAGTTTCAGGAAGTTTTAGCTTCAGATTTTGGTTTGGATGATATGATAGACAATTTGATAACATAAATGAAAAAAATTTTTACAGTATTTATTATGACCATTTCAATATTTACTATGCCAAAAAAGGCGTTAAATTTTGATTTAGTCAACTCAATAAATAATCCTTACAGAGAACAGAATAGTTTTAGGGATAAATATAGAAATCCCTTGAAAACTTTAAAATTTTTTGGAATAAAAAAAGAGCTAAGGGTTTTGGAAATAATTCCCGGTAGAGGATGGTATACAGAAATTCTGGCTAATTATTTTAAGGATACAGAAAATTTTTATGTCGCAGTATATGAAAAACCTTCATATGCAAGGGAAATTATTGAAAAAATTCAAAGGGAATTTTTTATTTACTTCAATGAAAGAGAAAAACAATTTGGAAAATTTAAAACAATTTTTATAGAAGAGGACTTTCAGATTAATAATAAGGAGAACTATTTTGATATTATTTTAACATTTCGAAATACTCATAACTTTTTAGATCAAGGTAAAGCCGAAAAACTATATTCATCTTTTTATAAATTACTAAAGAACGGTGGAACTTTAGGAATTGTTCAGCATAGAGCCAAAGAAACCGAGGATTTTGATTTCAAAAAGGGGTATGTAAAGGAATCTTTTTTGATTGATTTTGTTGAGAAAATTGGATTCAAATTAAAAGAAAAATCAGAAGTAAATGCTAATTCTCTTGATGAGAAAAACTATCCAAAAGGTGTTTGGACACTTCCACCTAGACTTGCTGAAGGAGAGCAAAATAAAGAAAAATATTTAAGAATTGGTGAGAGTGACAGAATGACACTCAAATTCATCAAAAAATAAGGTGATTCATATAATCGTAGCTACATATTCTGAAGCAAGGCCAGTAATCTTATTTTATAAACTAAAAAGGGTGATCACAATAAATGAGTTTCACATATTTGAAAATCAAAAATTGAATATTTCTCTTACTATTTCTGGCATTGGAAATATTATGTCGGGTGCTGCCACCTCATTCACATATTGTGAATATCAAAAAGTAAAAAATCATATTTGGATTAATTTTGGTCTAGCGGGAACTAAGAAAGAAAAAATTGGAGAAATATTTCTGGTGAATAAAGTATCGGATTTTGATAAAAAAAAAAAGGTTTACTTTCCAATGTTTGCACAAGATTTTCAGTTAAAAAAAAAGGAATGTATTTCTTATCACAAAAAAAACGATATCTACAATTTTTCTTTAAGTGATATGGAATCATATGGATTTTTTT
>PARR01000017.1 GCA_002711625.1 Rickettsiales bacterium
ATTTTAATCATAGAAATTTCAAAAATGCTAAATTATCACCTTGGAAAAAATTTATTAACAAATTTGAAAATTTAGACTTTATCGTCAAGATTGCTATTGTTGGAAAATATACTAACTTAAGCGAATCCTATAAATCTTTGAATGAGGCGTTATTTCATAGTGGTATCTCAAATAACACAAAAGTGGATATATCATGGATTGATTCCAGAAGTCTTACTTCGTTAAAAATCTGTGAAAAAATTTTATCTAAATTCGATGGAATTTTAGTGCCGGGTGGATTTGGTTATGATGGCTCTGAAGGTAAGATATTAGCAATAAGATTTGCGAAAAAAAAAAAAATTCCTTTTTTAGGAATTTGCTATGGAATGCAATTAGCGATATTAGAATCAATTAGAACATTAAAGGGTTTTGAGAAAGCATCCTCAACCGAGTTTGGTAAGACAACCCTTCCTGTTATTTCAATGATGCATGAATGGTACAAATTGAAAAAAAAATTAAAGCTTAACAAAAAAATATTAGGTGGAAGTATGAGACTAGGTTCATATGAATCTGTTTTAAAAAAGAATTCAAAAATTCATTTAATTTATAAAAAAAATCGAATTTTTGAAAGACATAGACATAGATATGAGGTTAATTACAATTTTATAAAAGAGATTGAAATGAGTGGAATAATTATTTCAGGAAATTCACCTGACGGTAAGCTAATAGAAGTAATGGAAAGAAGCGACCATCCATGGTTTATTGGTGTTCAATATCATCCAGAACTTAAATCAACACCTTTTAAACCCCATGAGTTGATTAATTCTTATATTTCTGCATCATTAAAAAATAGATTATCAAATAAAAAAAATAATTTTAAGTGAATGAAAGTAGATTTAAAAAAATTTTGTCTTTCTAATAAAAGCGAAATAAAATTTATTCTTGGTCCTTGTCAAATTGAGAGTAAAGATCATGCTTTTGAAATTTGTTCAGAAATAGAATCTTTGTCAAAAAAAATAAAATTTGATTATGTATTTAAAAGTTCATTTGATAAAGCAAATAGAACAAGTTACTTGAGTAAAAGAGGTGTTGGTATAAAAAAAGGATTGGATATTCTATCACAAATAAAAGATAAATTTTCAATACCAGTAATCTCAGATGTACATGACGTATCCCAAATTAATTTTGCAAAAAGTATTCTAGATATTATTCAGATTCCAGCTTTCTTATGCAGACAAACTGATCTACTGATTGAAGCTGGGAAAACAGGAATTCCTGTAAATGTAAAAAAAGGACAGTTTTTAGCTCCTAATGATATGAGAAATATTATTAAAAAAATTTTATCAACTAACAATAAGAAAATAATTCTTACAGAAAGGGGTACTATGTTTGGATATAATAACTTAATTACTGATATAAGATCATTACCAATCATGAAAAAAACTGGTTTTCCTGTTTTTTTCGATGCTACTCACTCTGTTCAATTACCTGGTTCTAATAAAAAAAGTAGTGGCGGAGAAGTAGAGTATGTTGGTATATTAGCTAAAGCATGCACAACTGTTGGAATAGCTGGATTATTTATGGAAACACATGACAATCCAAAAAAAGCTCCTTCTGATAGTGCATGTATGATACCTTTAAAAAAATTAGGTAAATTGATACAATCAATAAAACTTTATGATAATTTGTCAAAAAATGAACTTTTATAGATTTTTATGAGCATAATAAGAAATATAGAGGCTAGGGAAATAATTGATAGTAGAGGATTGCCGACAGTTGAAGTAGAAGTTGAAGTCTCTGAAAATGTTATTGGTATGGCAAGCGTTCCGTCCGGTGCATCCACTGGAAGTCATGAGGCTCATGAATTAAGAGATAATAATAAAAAAAGATTTTTTTCAAAAGGTGTTTTGAATGCAGTTAATTTTGTTAATACAGAAATTAAACAGACGATAATGGGACTTGACGTATCTGATCAAAAAAATATTGATACTTTACTTATAGATTTAGATGGTACAGAAAATAAGTCTAGAATAGGAGCAAATTCTATCTTGGCTGTTTCACTTGCTTGTGCCAGAGCGTCGGCAAATTCTACTAAAGTACCTTTATATAAATATCTAGGTGGATTAAGAAATAGCCTGCCAACTCCCATGATGAATGTTATTAATGGAGGATGCCATTCCAATAATAAACTTGATTTTCAAGAATTTATGATTGTGCCGCTTGGTTTTAATAATTTTAAAGAATCGTTAAGAGCAGGATGTGAAATTTTTAATTCAATTAAACTTAACCTAAAAAAAAAAAATTTATCAATTGGAGTAGGTGACGAGGGAGGATTTTCTCCTGATTTATCCTCAGTTAATGAAACATTAGATATTATGCTGGATGCAATAGTTGATTGTAGTTACAGACCTGGAGAAGATGTATATATTGCTCTAGATATTGCAGCTTCAGAATTTTACAAAGATGGAATATACAACCTTTCAGGTGAATCATTAAAGATTAACTCTGATTCTTTAATTAAAATGTATGAAAATTTGATTAGTAATTATCCTATTATTTCAATAGAAGATCCACTAGATGAAAATGATTGGGATGGATGGAAAAATTTGACATTATCTATCGGAGGAAAGTGTCAGATTGTAGGTGACGATTTATTTGTTACTTCAACTGATAGACTCTCCAAAGGAATAAAAGAAAATTGTGGGAATTCTATTTTAATAAAACTAAATCAAATTGGTACATTAACAGAGACAATTGATACTATTAATGTGGCCAAAAGAAATGGTTTTAACACCATAATATCCCATAGATCAGGTGAAACTGAAGACACTTTTATCTCAGATCTATCGGTAGGTGTTTGCTCAGGCCAAATTAAAACAGGTTCTTTGTCAAGAAGCGAAAGGGTAGCCAAATACAACCAGCTTCTTAGAATTGAGTATAGTAATCCGAATTTAGAATTTTCAGGAAAAGAACCATTTTTAAAGTTTTTGTAAATGTTAAAAAACTTTTTAAAAATTAAAAACATCATTCTTTTTAGCATTTTTTTTATTTCAATATATTCTATCTTTTTTACAAAACAAAATGTTTTCACATTCTTTAAAAATAAAATAATTATTTCAAATTTAGAAAGGGAGATAGTTGATAAAGAACAAAATCAAAATAGATTAGAAAAAGGTTACAATAAATTTAAAAATACCAGTGAGTATCGTAAAATAGTTATTAAAAATAAATTATTTCTAAAAGAAGAAAATGAAAGGATAATTCTTTACGAGTTAAACAATTAATTTTAAACCTAGTAATGTCATCTCTTTGGCAGTGTATTTGATAGCTGAAAGACGACTTAAACTTTTAAGACTAATTTTTTTTGTAACCAATGTTTTTTTAAATTTTGCAGAAATGTAAGCTTTTAAATTTTTTTTGTTTGTTTTTTCAGATAATGCATATCCTGTGCAAGACAGAGATAAAAGCTTTTTTTCATCCGAAAATTTAGATATTTTTTTAACCATTTCTTCGGCGACCTCTTTACTTACAACTCCATGACTACTTATGATATTCTTGATTCCTAAAATTGATTCTTTTGATTTGCTTGAATAACTCACTATTCCGTAAAGAAAAATTTCAGAAGCTCCTGGTATCTTAATTATTTCTGATGTCAAATATCCTCCAGTAATTGATTCAACAATGCAGAGCTTAACATTTTTAGTTTTTAAATTTAGATATAATTTTTTTTTAAGAATTGAAAAGTGCATCAAATAAAATAAAAGAAATGAGTGTTAGCAAACCTGCAGTAACGTCGTCTAATAATACACCGTATTCATTTTTTATATTGTCAAAGTAACTGACAGGAAATGGTTTAAGTATATCAAAAAATCTAAAAAGTATAAATGCTAGTAAAAATTGGTCAAACGATGATTCACAGTAAATCAAAGGTATGCATTGTCCAACATGTTCGTCTATAACAACTTCTTTGGGATCTTTGTTTCTTTTTTTTTTTATAAAATTTCGAATTAAGAAAAAGCTTGAAACGAAATAAATAACAAAAGCTACAAAAAAAACACCAGATCCTACTAAAGTAATTATTAGATAAACAAAAACAATTGTAATAAAAGAAGCCAAAGTACCTGGGAATTTTGAAATGTACCCTAAACCGAAGCTTGTACACAAAATTTTTGCTAGTTTATAACTCGACATTTTCTTTGGAAATACTAACTATAGATTGGCAAGCTATACCTTCATTTCTTCCAATAAAACCNAATTTCTCGGTAGTTGTAGCTTTNATGTTTATTTTTTCTTTTTCAATTGATAAGATATCNNTGATATTTTCTATCATTTTTTCTTTATAAACAGTGATCTTAGGTTTTTCGCAAATTAACGTCAAATCTAAATTATTTATAATCCAACCTTCTTTTTTTAGAATTTTATAAGAATGTTTTAAAAAATAACTTGATTCCTTATTTCTCCATTTATTCTGACTTGGAGGAAAATGGTCGCCTATATCTCCTTTTCCTAAGGCACCTAAAATAGAGTCAACAATCGAGTGAAAGCCGACATCAGCATCAGAATGGCCTTCAAGTCTTTTATCAAATGGAATTTTGATTCCAAAAATTATAAGAAAGTTTCCAGGTACTAGGTTATGAACGTCAAAACCAGAACCTACCCTTGTAATATTGGTATTCATCAATCTTTTCTTACAAAACTCGTAATCTTCAATAGTTGTAATTTTTAAATTATCCCTTTCTCCGTTAATTGTATATATTTTTATATTTCCGTTATAAGCTATGATTGAATCATCTGAATATAGGTCATTAATTTTTTTGTAAGCGTCATATATCTTTTTAAAATTAAACCCTTGAGGAGTTTGGATTAAAAAATGATTATTTCTGTTAATATCTTTATATTTATCTTTGTGCTTAAATCTTAGTGAATCATTTATGTGTAAAACTGGTATTACAGAATCATTTTTTTTTAATTTTCGACAAATTTGTTTTAACAAATCTCTAGAAAAAAATGGCCTTACACTGTCATGAATTATTACATTATCAGGTTTAATTCTTTGTGATTTCTTTAACGCATTAAAAACTGAATTTTGTCTTTCTTTTCCACCCTTAATAATTTTAATTTTTTTATTTTGATATTGTGCTGTCAAGTCGTCAATTATTGAATCATGTGCAACCACAAAAATTTTACAAAATAAGTTTGAATCTAATAATTTTGTTAAACTTATATCTAAGATTGTTCTTCCATCAAGTTTGCATAACTGTTTAGGAATTTTATTTCCGAATCTTTTTCCCACTCCACCGCAAAGTAGTATTGCTATATTTTTTTTTTCCATTAAAACTTAAATTATAATTATGACAGAAAATTTAATAATTAATATATTTCTTATTTTGAATTTCTTGGTTTTCGCACTTATTTGTTTCATGCATATCGAAAAGAAAAGTCTATTTAACAAAACGCTTTTTTACACTCATCTTTTAGTAATTATAATTGTTAATATGCTAATATGTTCAAATAAAGTATACAATTTTTCAAATAATTTAACAATTATATCATCATTATTGATGATTATTTTACTTTCAATGTATTTTGTTTTATCACTAATTTCATTTACTTTTGTAAGGCTTAGGTTGATATTTCTTCCTTTTTTTTTAATTTTACTAACTTTCTTTTTGATTAGTAGTTCAATATATCGTTCAGAAACTCAAGAAATTGAATTATTTAAAAATAAATTTTTAATAACTCACATCCTCAGCTCATTATTTTCTTACTCAATGTTAACTATGTGTTCAATTACTTCGTTGTCAGTATTTGCGCAAGAAAAAATTTTAAAAAATCAAAAATTTAATAAATATTTTAGTAGTTTATTCCCTTCTGTGTATGAGGGTGAAAAATTGACAATCAAATTTTTAAAATTAACTCTACTAACACTTATTGTTTCTCTCGTATCTGGATTTTACTCAAACAAAATTCAAAACACCAATTTAGATTATTTTTACAATGAAAAATCTATTTTGAGTATTTTTACACTGCTTACTATAATTGCAGTACTTTTCCTACGAGGATTTTGGGGTCTTACAACTAAAACGACATTAAAAACCACGTTAATGTGCTATTTCTTTATTAATTTCTCTTATTTTGGTATTAAACTTATTAATTAGATATGAATATTGGTAATCTTAATTTAAAAAATAATATTTTACTAGCACCAATGTCGGGTGTCACAGATTTTCCATTTAGGAATATTGTAAAAAAATTTCAACCAGGTCTCGTTTTTTCAGAAATGATTGCTAGTAGGTCCTTACTTGATAAAAATAAAAAAACAATGAAAAAAATAAAAAAAGATTCTAATGACCTATACGCTATACAAATAGCTGGTTGTGAAAGCTCAATAATGAGTGAAGCTGCCAAAATTTGTGAGGATGCAGGAGCAGATATTGTTGATATTAATATGGGATGTCCGGTAAAAAAAGTTGTGAACGGATATGCCGGTTCAGCTTTAATGAGAAATGAAAAATTAGCCTTCTCAATTATCGAAGCTGTGGTTAATGCAGTTAATGTTCCCGTAACTCTTAAAATGAGAAAAGGGTGGGATGATACAAGTCTTAATGCCCCAAAAATAGCAAATTTTGCTGAATCAGCAGGTATTAAAATGATAACAATTCATGGAAGAACAAGATGTCAGATGTTTAAAGGCAACTCTGACTGGGTTTTTGTCAAAAAAGTTAAAGATATTGTCGATATTCCAGTTGTCGTTAATGGAGATATAAAAAATCATTTTGATTTTTTAAAGTCTCTAAATGATTCTAATGCAGATGGATTAATGATTGGAAGGGGAACATATGGTAGACCTTGGATTTTTAAACAAATAAATTCTGAAATTGATGAATTAAATGAAAATTCAATAAATATTAAAGACATAATCTTAGAACATTTTGATAGTGTACTGGAGCATTATGATATTGAAATTGGAATAAAAACATTTAGAAAACATTTGTGCTGGTATTCAAAATCAATTGAAAATTCAAATGAATTTAGAAAAAAAGTAAATATGTGCACTGAACCCAATAAAATTAGAGTTTTTATAAATGACTTTTTTTAATCAACTCATTTTATGAATAAATTATTTGATCTAAGTTTTTATAGATATTTACTTGACGTAATTCCATACCCGCTATTAGTGATAAGTAGGGATAAATTTCTTATTAAATATTTAAACATAGAATCTGAATTTTTTTTTTCAAAGAGCTTTTCTTTTTTGTTCGATAAAGATCTTGAATATTTACTCGGAACTGATTGTTACCTTATTAGTAACTTAAGAAAACTGTCAAAACAAACTGGAACTTTTGATTTGGGACAGATTCCGGTACAAGGTAGAATAGTTGATAAAATNAANTGTATTATCCCAGATGATTTTCANGATNTTTTTTTCATAATTTTTCAAAACANAGAANNTGTTANAGATAATNTTGATTTAGAAAATATTGAATTNAATTTTATTGATGAAACAATGGCNATTCTATTGCATGAAATAAATAATCCCCTTTCATCAATTAAAATGGCTTCTCAAATTTTAGAAAAAANTATACCAAAAACNGATATTGATGTNTTAAATATTATAAAAAAAGAAACAGATAGAATNATTCTATTGTTAAAAAAGATNTCTATTCCNGATTCATCACTACTTTCTCTTTCTTCTAAAAAAGAAAATATTCATGAGATTATAAGGTACTCAATTTTTAAGATTAAACTAAGGAGACAAAAAATTAAAATTATCGAGGAGTTTGATCCCTCTTTGCCAGATATTTTTTGTGATAAAGATTTGATTGCTCAAGTGTTTGAAAACATATTTTCCAATGTACTTGAATCTTCGAAATTTGATTCAAATTCTTTTCTTAAAATTGAAACAAAGTTTGGATTTGGCCATACTGTAAAAATACCAAACATATCAAAACCCATGAAGCGAAACTATTTAGATATCAAAATTATTGATAATGGAATTGGAATAAAAAAAAAAGATCTTAAGAATATTTTTTTACCATTCTTTACAACAAAAAAACATGGTTCTGGAATTGGCATGTATCTAGTAAAAAAAATAATAAATAGCCATAATGGACACATTAGTGCAAATTCTGATAAAAATTATACTGANATAACTATNAAGTTGCCNATATGACNGAAGAAAAAAAAATATTAATTATCGATGATGATAATTCACTNAGAAGTCTAATGGCAAGAGCCTTAACAAATTCAAAAATTTCAGTCAAAGCAGTATCCACTGTTTCTGAAGCATGGGTTACTATCGAAAAAGAGGATTTTGATTTAATAATAACAGATGTAGTTCTGCCAGATGGAGATGGTTTAGAGTTAGTTACAAAATTAAAACAAAAAAACATTCAGCAATCGTTTATTATTATTAGTGCCAAAAATAATATTTTGACAGCAATTAAAGCAAATCAACTGGATATTTTTGAGTATATTCCAAAACCTATTGATTTGAATGATTTAATAATCAGTGTCACTCGTTCTCTAAAAAAAAAGACATCTAAAAAAGATGAGATTTTTCATGACGAAAAACTTCCAATGATTGGNAATTCAATTCCTATGCAAAATGTTTACAAAACAATTGCTAAAATCACAAAAACGAATCATACGGTGCTAATTACAGGTGAATCNGGTACTGGAAAGGAATTAGTTGCCAAAGCAATTCATGACTTCAGCGAACGATCAGATTTCCCTTTTATAGTTTTNAACATGGCATCACTTCCNAAGGAATTAATTGAAAGTGAATTGTTTGGTTATGAGAAAGGGGCATTTACTGGAGCAAATTTTCAAAGCATTGGTTTTTTCGAAAAAGCTAACGGAGGAACACTTTTTCTTGATGAAATTGGTGATATGCCCTTTGAAATTCAGTCAAGATTATTAAGAGTTCTTCAGTTTGGAGAATTTTCGAGAGTTGGTGGAAGAGAAATAATCAATACTGACGTAAGAATTATATCTGCAACTAATAAAAATTTACATGATGCATCACAGAATGGTCTGTTTAGAGAGGATTTATTTTATAGATTAAACGTTATTAATATTGACTTGCCACCTCTAAGAGATCGTTCAGATGATATAATATCATTATCAAGATTTTTTTTATCAAAGTTTACTAATGGAAAAAAACAAATGGATCCGAGTTCAGAAGAATTTTTAAAAAGTTATAATTGGCCAGGGAATGTAAGAGAGCTTGAAAATCTTTTTAAAAGGATTTCTGTTCTTTATTCAGATCAAGTGATTACAAGTGAAATTTTTACAGAAATATTAGAAAAAAAAAAGCACTCTGAGATTAAATATTCTAAGAATTCAGGTTTTGGAAATGATTCTCTGAAAGACTTGGTTAATTCTGTGTTAGATGATTTTTTCAAAAATTTAGATCTCAACGATTTAAATATTGATTTGCATGAAAAAATAATGTTTGAAATAGANAAACCAATGTTAAAAAAAACATTAGAACATTTTAATGGAAATCAAATTAAAGCATCAAAACTTCTTGGAATTAATAGAAATACACTCAGATCAAAAATAAATAAATATAAAATCAATTTAAAAAAATCAAAAATTTAAACAATGATTGAACTCTTGAAAAACAACAAATTTCAAAACTTTATTTTTTTATTTCTTTTTTCAGTCAGTTTTTTGTTAAGTCTTGTGATTTTTTTAATGTTATCAGGATATTTATTTAATCTTGATCAGGATGAACAAATATCCAATTTGTTATCTATTAATTTTTTTCTAATCGTAATCTTAATTGTAATTTCAGTAAACAAAATAATAAGGATATTTTTTTTTCAAAAAAATAAGATCAAATCAAATCTAAGAATTCAATTTACTGCTTTATTTATATTTATTTCATTAATTCCTACAACAATTGTCACAGTTTTTTCATTAATTTTCTTTGATCAAGGTGTTAAGCTCTGGTTCAATGACAAACTTAATAAGGTAATTGTTGGCACAAAAAATATTTCTGAATCATATTTTAACGAACATACACAGACTATAAAAAACGATATTTTGTATTTAAATAATGAAATAAATAATGAAAAAATAATTTTTTTTACAGATAAAACTAGATTAAGTGAACTATTGTCTTATTTTGTAGAAATTAAAGATTTAGAGGAGGCAATTATTTTTGAAAGATCTGGTCAACTATTAGCTAAAGTAGGAAGTTTTTTTATTGAATCTGAACCAGCGCCACCGTTATGGGCTAAATATATCGCAGACGATGGTGGAATCGCGGTGTTTACAAACGACGAAAGAACAAAGGTTAGGGCACTTTCTAGACTTCAAAGAGTTATTCCAACCTATTTATCAATAGGAAAAAACGTAGATCCTAATGTCTTAAGTAGAGTGGCATCAGTTAATCAAGCAGCAATAGAATATGATAATATAGAGAAAAAAATCGATAGTTTTCAATTTCAATTTAATAAACTTTTTTTGGCTATAAACTTCTTAATGATTTTGCTAGCAATTTGGTTTGGTTTAAAATTTTCAAATAAGATTATTGATCCTATAATGGAAATTATCAATGCTTCAGATAAAATAATAAAAGGCGATATGAATACAAGGATAAGAAGCTTTAAAGGATATTATGATTTTAATATTTTGTCTAATGTCTTGAATAAAATGTTAGATAAGTTAGATGAACAAAAGAAGAAGTTATTAAAGGCTAAAGAAACAATTAATCTTCGAAGAAAATTTACTGAAAAAATTATTAATGACGTAAGTACAGGAATTATTTACATTGATTTAGATTATAATATTTTATTATATAATAAAAAGTCTCAACAGATATTCGGAAAAAATTTTAAAAAGGATTTATTAAGGAAGAATTCAGAAATTCGAGATTTCATTAAAAATTATGACCCACTAAAACAAGAAGTAAAGCAAACGCAAATCAAATTTTTTTCTAACGAGAAACTGAAGATTTTAAATCTAAAAATTACTTCGGAATTTCAAAAAAAAAAAAACTCAAAGGATTAATTGTAAATATTGATGATGTCACTGAGCTTATCTCAGCTCAAAAGAATGCAGCCTGGTCAGATGTTGCAAGGTATATGGCACATGAAATAAAAAATCCCCTGACTCCTATAAAACTGTCAGCTCAAAGAATTGAACATTATATAAAAAATAATTCTTTAGATAAAAAAAATATTTTTTCAAAATGTACAGAGGCGATTGTAAGACAAGTAAACAATATTGAAGGGTTAGTTAGTGAATTTTCCAATTTTGCAAGAATGCCTTCTGGAAAATTTAAAAATATTCAGTTAAATAAAATAATTGAGCCCCAAATAAACTCCCAAAAAAGTGTACATAAAAAAGCTAAATTCAATTTTCGAACTACTAATGAGAATATTAGTGTTAATTGTGATTATCAGCAACTGAGTAGGGTTTTTCTCAATTTAATGAAGAATTCATTTGAGTCCATAAAAAAAAAAGAAAAAATCATTTCAATTTTTGCTACACATAAAGATAATAATATTGTTATTGATATTGAAGATAATGGTGAGGGTTTTCCAAATGAAAGAGAAAAATTGTTTGAACCGTACGTGACTAATAAGTTTAACGGAACAGGTTTGGGTTTATCAATATGTAAAAAAATTATTGAAGATCATGGCGGTGAAATAAGTCTTTTAGACAGCAATTTATTAGGAGGAGCTCTGGTTAGAATTGAGCTTCCTAAAAAATAATTAAAAATGGAAAATAAAATACTTATTGTAGACGATGAATTGGATATTTGTGAGCAACTCTCTGGTGTATTACAAGATAGCGGCTTTAAATCTGTTCAGGCTCTTTCAAGTGAGCATGCTTTTAAATTATTAGATCAATATAATATTTCTCTTATAGTATTAGATATATGGCTGAATAATTCAAAATTAGACGGATTTCAAACTCTAGAAAAAATTATCCAAATTAATGATTCAATTCCAGTAATAATGATAAGTGGTCATGGCAACATTGAAACTGCAGTAAATTCAATTAAGAAGGGTGCATATGACTTTATTGAGAAACCATTTGATAGTGACTTACTTATTTTTAAGGTTAAAAAGGCATTAGAGAATTTTAAATTAAAAAAAAAGATACAGCTTCTAACCAGAAAAGACTATGAATTAAAAATTGTGGCAAATTCTATGATTATGAAGGAATTGTTTAAAACTTTAAAAAATGTTTCAAGAAATGATTCCTCATTATTTATCTGGGGAGAAAAAGGATCTGGTAAATCTTTTATTTCGCAATACATTCATGAAAATTCAAATAGAAAATTTAAAAATTTTAGGATAGTAGAATTTGGGAACCAAAATGATGATGAATTGGAGCTCAATTTATTTGGAAATGAGTTTGAAGAAACTACAGAATTTCAAGGAATACTTGATGAAGTCAACGGTGGCACACTTTTTTTAAAAAATTTATCATTAATCTCAAAAAAATTTCAGGGAAAACTTTTAAGAATCATAGAAGAAAAAAAATATTACAAAATTGGAAGTCAAATGCCAAGATTTATTGATTTTAGAATTATTGCATCATCACAAATTTCATTAGAAAAAATCTTAGCAGACAAAATAATCAGAGACGATTTATTATCAAAAATTAATTTCTTTCAAATTAATATGCCATGTATCAATTCTCGCAAAGAGGACTTGAAAGATTTAATAAATTTGTTTTTAAAAGAATTTAAATCTAATGGAAAAGAAATGATATTTTCAAATGAATTGATTGATTATCTAAAATCTTTAAAAAGTCTTGATAGCGTATATCACCTTAAAAAAATTGTTGAATGGATTTTAGTTATGTTAGAAAAAGAATCAAAAGAAAAGATTTCAGTTGATATGTTTAAAAAATTAATCAATATATTTTTTGAAAATGAAAATAGTTTAGGTAGTTCTTTTGACTTTTTAAATATTGATATTAAGACCGCAAGAGAAAAATTTGAAAAAAAATATCTATTATATAATTTAGAAAAGCATAATTTTAACATTTCAAAAATTTCTAATATAATTGGAATGGAAAGAACTGCTTTATATAGAAAACTAAAACAATTAAAAATTAATAAAGGTTTATTAAAATAATGAAAATTATTATTTGCGGTGCTGGAGAAGTTGGGGCAAATATTGCTAAACAATTAGTGTATGAGGATAATGATGTCACGATTATTGATGAATCTGAAGTTCTATTAAGAAAATTAAATCAATCTCTTGATGTAAAGAGTATTTGTGGTAACACAGCTGTTCCTCAAATATTAAAAAAAGCTGGNGCTGACGAAGCAGATATGATTATTGCAGTATCAGATAGAGATGAATCTAATATNTTGTCATGTGAACTTGCAAATTATTTATTNAAAGTTCCATTCAAAGTNGCAAGAATTAAAGAGACAGGATATTTGGATAAAGAATATGAAGATCTTTTTTCAAAAGAAAATATAAAAGTAGATGCGATTATTTCTCCAGAAGTTGANATAGCACAAGCGATTTTTAGAAAACTGGATACCCCAGGGGCATTTGACTCGTTTTATCTTGGAAACAGCGTTGCACGAATAATTGGAATCTCTATAGATGAAAAATGTCCTATAATAAATACACCTTTGAGAATGCTACCTGGAATTTTCTCTGGTCTTGAAGTTAAAATTTTGTCTATCTATCGAAATAACGAAATCATTATACCAAGCGGGCAAGTTGAGATTTATCCGGGAGATGATATTTATATTTGTATACGCAATGATGANCTTCTCAGGGCATTAAGAGTTTTTGGAATCAAACATCAAGATAACAGAAAATTGATTATAATTGGGGCTGGAAATATAGGACTTAATTTAATTAAAATTCTAGAAAATAACTACCCTGATATTTTTTGTAAAATTATTGACAACAACACTAAAAGAGCTAAAGAAATTTCCTCAACCTTACCACAGCAAATTACTATTTTATGTGGTGATGCACTTGATATTGAGCTTCTNAAAGAAGCTGGTGCAATGAATGCTGAAGCTNTAATTTCTGTTACGGACGATGATGAAGTAAATATATTTTCTTCATTACTGGCAAAGGAACTAGGATGTCAGAGGTCAATTGTGACTGTAAATAATCAGAACTATCAAAATCTTAAGAAAAAATTAAATTTAGATGTATTAATAAGTCCTGGAAATATAACAACNTCAGCAATACTTCAATATGTTAGAAGAGGAAAGGTAATGGAAATCCATGATTTTGGAAATGATAGAGGTGAAATTATGGAGATTGAAATATTGCCTACTACAAAATTTTCTGATAAAAAAATCAGTGAATTAACNTTACCAGAAGGAATTGTTATAGGAGGAATTGTGAGGAAAAATCAACTGATATTTCCAGACGAAGATACCGTAATACTTGTACACGATAAAATAATAATATTTTCAGATCCATCTTCAATTAAAGATATAGAAAAATATTCTGAAGTAAATATTGAGTTTTTTTGATGGAAACTTATTTCGTTAATGGACATTATTTTCATAAGCATGATGCAAATATATCTGTTGAAGACAGAGGTTTTAATTTTGCTGACGGTGTTTATGAAGTAATTGCTTTTACGAACGGAAAAATTTTAAATTTTGAAAGGCATATTAAACGGCTTGANAGGTCTTTAAATGAAATTAGTATAAAAAATCCCTATCATAATCTAAAATCTTTAGAAATTATTTTCAAACAGCTTATTAAAAAAAATAAGATTTTAAGTGGCTTTCTTTACTTACAAATAACAAGGGGTTCGGCTACTAGAAAACACGAATTCCCAAAAAAAATAATACCTAATGTTGTGATATTCTGTTTTAATACCAAAAATCATGAATTGCTAAAAAAAGGAGTAAAAGTTGGCCTATCTGATGACCTTAGATGGAAAAGATGTGATATTAAATCAATATCACTTTTACCTAACTTATTAGAAAAACAGAAAGCTACTGAAAATGGGCTATACGAAATATGGCAAATTCGAGAAAAATTCATCACTGAAGGGTCTACTTCGAATGCTTTTATAATTAATTCAGAGGATACAATTTTAACCCATCCAGCAAATAAATTCATACTTGGAGGAGTGACAAGGGATTGTGTAATTGAAATTGCAAAGAAACAAGGGTTTAAATTATTAGAAAAAAGTTTTTCTAAAAATGATTTAAGGTCATGTCATGAAGCTTTTCTTTCAAGTACAACAGTNGGAATCCTNCCGGTTNTTCAAGTTGACAATATAATCATTAAAGATGGAAAACCTGGAAAATTTACAATTGAACTAATGAAAAAATATAAANAATTTTTGCACAAACNAACAAACAAATGAATGAAAAAGATGCTNTAGTTATNCAGCCTTATTTAAAGTTAAANAGATATGATAAAGATTANCTATTNAATGAAGGNATTAATTTATTACAGGCAATCAATCTTAAATGNGTTTTTTCTCAATCTGTGGGTCTTGATAATATNCATCCNAGAACTTTTTTTTATTCTGGATACGTAGGATTTCTGCTAAAAACAGTAAAAGTAAAAAGAGTTGACATTGTTTTTGTTAATACAAACATAACTCCAGTNCAACAACGAAGCTTGGAAGAAAAGATAAAATGTAAAATTATTGACAGAACTGGGCTAATACTTGAAATTTTTGGTTCAAGAGCAAGATCAAATGAAGGTAAATTAAGTGTTATGCTGGCTAGTTTAAAATATCAAAAAAGCAGATTGGTTAGATCTTGGACACACCTTGAAAGACAAAGGGGGGGGGCCGGCTTCATGGGGGGGCCTGGTGAAAAACAAATTGAATCAGATAGAAGACAATTGACAAAGCAAATAAATAGAATTCAAAAGAAAATTAAAAGTATANATTCAATTAGGAATAGTCAAAGGAATAGAAGAAAGAAAAATAACCAACCAATAATATCACTTGTTGGATATACTAATTCTGGTAAATCCACGTTATTTAATAAACTAACTAAAGCTGAAGTTCTTTCAAAAAATATGCTTTTTTCTTCGCTAGATTCAACAATTAGAAAATCGTATATTGGAGATATGTATTTTATATTTATTGATACAGTTGGTTTTATAAGAGATTTACCAACAACACTTATTGATGCATTTAAATCAACATTAGATGAAGTAATCCATTCAGATATAATTCTTCANGTTCGAGATATTTCTAACAATCAAAATTATTTTCAAAAACAAGAGGTATTTAAAATTCTAGAAGAAATAGGAATAAACAAAGAAGATAAAAGAATTATCGATGTTATGAACAAAGCTGATCTAGTAAAAGGGTCTGAGCATTATGCTCATGAATTAAATACAAAAAAAGGATTACTGGTTTCGGCTATNAATGGATTTGGAATTGAAAATTTAAAAAATAGAATCTTATATAGTGTTAATTCATCAGTAGACTAAATTAGTTATTTAATAATTTTATTAGGCTCGATGTATCTAGTTTTTCNAGGCCAGAATCAACCAGTTTTTTATAATATTTTTTTATTTCTTTCGTTACAGGAAGATTAATATTATCATTTTTTACTTCCTCAAAAATCAAATTTAAATCTTTAAGCATCAGTCTATTCATGAATCCAAAATTAAACTTATCTTTACTCATTGTGAGAGCTCTGTTTTCAAGTTGCCANGACTGACCAGCCCCATTTTTTAAAACCTCAATTAATTTTTTTATGTTTAAATTTTTGCTCAAGGCTAGATGCATTCCTTCAGATAATCCCTGAATTATTGAGGCCACACAAATTTGATTAACCATTTTAGTAAGTTGTCCATTTCCAGATTTCCCCATATAAATTAATGACTTATAATATGCATCTATAGTATTTCGCAATATATAAATTTTTCTTTTATCTCCACCTACCATGATAGATAAAGTTCCGTCAACAGCACCTTGTTCTCCTCCACTTATTGGAGCATCATAAAAAAAACATTTCTTCTTTTGAAATGATTTAGAAAGCAAAAGTGAAATGTTAATTGAAGCAGTCGTATGATCAACAATAATAGACCCTTTTTTTATACCACTCATGATTCCTTTTTGAGAAAAGAAAATATCCTTTAAATCTTTATCATTGCCGACGCAAGTTATAATTATATCTGAATAAGAAGCCAACTCCTTTAGTTCAGAATATATTTTAATTTTTCCAGTAGAATTATATTTCTTAATAAATTTTTTTGTATTATGCGAACACCTGTCAATTATATTTACACATAAATTTTTCTTAATTAAATGTGAAGCCATGTGAAAACCCATGACACCTAACCCTATGAATGCAATTTTTTTCATACGAGCTCAAATCTAAGTTCATTATCAACTACACTAATCTTAATTCTCTTCTCTTCAATTTCATTATTCTTTAAAATAATGTGTGCTATTTTATCTATAACTTGTGATTGTATGACTCTTTTAAGAGGTCTAGCTCCATATTCACTATTAAAACCTTCTTCAGAAAGCCAGTCAAATAAAGCATTGTTAAAATCAATTGAAATCTTTTTTTTTTCAAGTATGTTTTGGAGTTCTGAGATTTGTAATTTAACAATTTTTTGAATATCCGATTTTGTCAATCTATTAAAAATAATAACTTCATCAATTCTATTCAAAAATTCGGGTTTAAAAATGGACTTAACCTGCTGTAAAATTTTTTCCTTAGTAAAAACCTCAATTCTATTAGACTGATTTTCGGTAAATTCTATTAATTCAGCTCCTATATTTGATGTCATAACTATAAATGTATTTTTAAAATTAACTGATCTACCTAATGAATCTGTAAGTCTACCTTCATCAAAGACTTGCAATAAAAGATTAAAAACTTCAACATCAGCTTTTTCAATTTCATCTAAAAGTATTACCTGATATGGTTTTCTTCTTATAGACTCTGTNAGTATACCTCCACTTTCATGTCCAACATACCCTGGAGGAGAACCAATGAGTTTGGATATTGAATGTTTTTCCATATATTCTGACATATCCAAACGAAATAAAGATTTTTGTTCATCAAAAAGAAATTTGGATAGAGCTTTCGTCAATTCGGTTTTTCCGACTCCAGTAGGTCCAAGAAACAAAAATATACCGATCGGTCTATTAGGGTCTTGAATTCCAGCTCCAGACCTTTGAACAGCTAAAGATATTTTCTCAACTGCCTCTTTTTGTCCTATTACTGATTCTAAGAGCACAGTTTTAAGATTAAGCAATTTTATCCTTTCTGTTTCTAACATTTTTTTAACAGGGATACCGGTCGATATAGAAATAACATCTGCAATTTCATTTGATGTAACAGATTTATTTAGAATTTTTTGTTCGATTTTAGAAGTTTCTAGACCTGACAATTGTTTTTCGAGATTTGGAATCTTNCTATATGCAAGTTCTCCTGCTTCTGAAAGTTTACCNTCTCTNTGAAGAATTGCTAATTTATTCTTNTGTTCATCNATTTCAGATTTAAGCTTTTGTACTGCCACCACCTTATTTTTTTCTTTGAACCATTTATCGTTTATAATTTCAAAATCTTTTTCGGTTTCGCCAATAGCTTTTTTTAAATCTTCTGATCTTTCTTGTGATTTCTTGTCATTATCTTTTTTAATACTTTCGTACTCTATTTTATATTGTAGTAATCTTCTTTCTAGTTTATCAATTTGCTCGGGTTTAGAGTCAATTTGCAATCTTATTCTCGAGGCCGCTTCATCCATAAGATCAATAGCCTTNTCTGGAAGATATCTATCATTGATATACCGATCTGATAATTCAACAGCAGATACTATTGCAGAATCTAAAATTTTAACTCCATGGTGGACTTCATATTTTTCTTTTAAACCTCTTAATATTGAGATNGAATCTTCTCTTGTTGGTTCATCAACCAAAATTTTCTGAAATCTTCTATCTAAAGCAGAGTCTTTTTCAATATTTTCTCTATATTCATTAAGTGTAGTTGCACCAATACAATGCAGTTCTCCCCTTGCTAAAGCAGGTTTAAGAAGATTAGAGGCGTCTAGAGACCCATCAGCTTTTCCTGCACCAACAAGTGTATGGATTTCATCAATAAAAATAATTAATGAGTCTTGATTCTTACTGACTTCATTTAGGATTGATTTAAATCTTTCTTCAAATTCACCTCTAAATTTAGCTCCAGCTACTATCGCACCTAAATCAATTGATAGAACTTTTTTTTTGATCAAAGAGTCAGGAACATCATCATTAATTATTCTAAGTGCTAGTCCTTCAACTATGGCGGTTTTTCCAACCCCGGGTTCTCCAATTAAAACAGGATTATTTTTTATTCTTCTGGATAAAACTTGGATACTTCTTCGTATTTCTTCTTCTCTACCGATTACTGGATCAAGCTTTCCAATCCTAGCTAATTCNGTTAGGTCAGTAGCAAATTTTTTCAAAGGATTAGATATTACAGACATTGTTTCATTATCGACTGTTTTGCCATTTCTAAATTTAGATATAGCAGATTTAATTCTACTAGCAGAATTTTTTTCATCAAATAATAATTCTCTATCATATAAATCTTTTAAACAAAAAATTGCATATAAAATTATTTCAGGTGAAACAAAAGTATCATTAAATTCTTTTTTTAAATTTTTAGAATTCTGAAGTATTTTAATGGATTCAGTAGAAAAAAACAGTGAAAGATTTTTGCCACTAATTTTAGGAATTTTCTCAAGCGAATTGTTTATTTGATTAAGAATTGATGAAATATTTATATCTGCACTATGAATGATCTCGGAAATTTCATCCATTGGTCTCAAAAGCAAAGCCAACAATATATGTTCTGGTAATACTTGTTGGTGAGCATTTTTTTTTGTTAGATTTGTAGCCTCAGAGAGAAGTTGTTTACATTTATCATTGAAATCATCAAAATTCATGTTTTATTTGTATGATAATTAAAGAAAATCTCAAGTTTTTTAAATGAAAAAAAAGACCGAAAATAATCTACCATTAACTGGAATCAATATTCTAGATTTGACAAATGTTTTGTCTGGCCCATTTGCAACTTTGATACTATCTGAACTAGGAGCTAATGTCATAAAAGTTGAAAAACCTGCTGGAGACGATTCTAGAAACTTTGGACCCTTTATAAAAAATAAATCAGCTTATTTCATATCCTTGAATAGGGGAAANAAAAGTATAGTATTAAATTTGAAAAAAAAAAAAGATAGTAAAACTTTTTCACTTCTTTTGTCCAAAGTAGATGTTTTAGTTGACAACTATAAACCTGGTGTTCTTGAAAAATACGGGTTTACTTGGAAATATTTATCAAAAAAATATCCAAGATTAATACATTCTAAAATTAGTGGATTTGGAGAAAGTGGTCCATATAAAAACTATCCAGCGTATGATATCATTGTTCAAGCAATGGGCGGACTAATGAGTATAACAGGTAATAAAAAAAATAATTTTGTAAGAGTTGGTTCATCAATTGGAGATATAGCTGCGGGATTATATTGTGTAATCGGAATTTTATCTCAGATTATCTGGAGACAAAATAACAACAAAGGATCAAAACTGGATTTGAGTATGTTAGATTGTCAAGTAGCAATTTTAGAAAATGCAATTGCACGATTTTCTGTAAATAAGAAAATTCCATATCCATTGGGAACTGACCATCCGTCAATTGCTCCATTTGGTGTTTTTAAAACCAAAGACAGCTATATTGCTCTAGCAGCAGGAAACGATAATATGTTTCAAAATTTATGTAGTATAGTTGGACTATCAAATTCTGATACAGAAAAATTATTTAAAAGTAACTTATTAAGAATAAAGAATTTAAAGATTTTGAGAAAAAAAATTGAGTCTAAACTTAAAAAAAAAGACTCAAGTTATTGGATAAAAAATTTTTCAAACGAAAAAATTCCATGNTCACCTATTAGTAATATAAAAGATTTGATAAATAATCCTCAAATTAAAAATAGAAATATGATTATGGATTATAATGAGAGTAATTTAGGTGAGTTAAAAGTTTCAGGAAGTCCTTTAAAATTTAGTTTTCTAAAAGAAAAAAAAAAACCGGCCAAGTCTCCAAGTCTCGATGAGAATAGAAATGAAATACTAAAATTTTTTAAAATTCCTTAGCTCCAGGGCCCTTTTTTTTTAATGATTAATTTAGACTTGCCCTTTATCGATTTGTTTTTTTTATATTTTATTAAACTGTATAAATATCCATATACGAATCCCCCTATATGTGCGATCCAGGCAACAGAAGTATCATTACCNCTTGCTGTTAGATTAAAGAATTGTAAAAAAAACCATACTAATAACAATACATAGGCACTAATTTTTACAGTAAAAAAGATAAAAAAGGGTATCAAAACTAAAACTTTAGCTTTAGGATACAAGTACATGTATGATCCTAACACACCTGCAATTGCTCCTGATGCCCCAATCATCGGAATTTGAGAATTTATATTCGCAAATGCTTGGGATATTGCTGCAACAATTCCACATGATAAATAAAATACTATAAAGTTTTTCCTTCCCATTTTATCTTCAATATTGTCTGAAAAAATCCATAGATAAAGCATATTTCCAAGAAAATGCATCCATCCACCATGCATAAACATTGAGGTAAACAATGTCATTATGGGAATGAAAGTTTTAAATTCTGATTCACCAAATAAACTCGCGGGTTTGAATCCAAAATAAAATACTAATGAATTAAATGAATTAGATGTTATTTGGTATATAAATACTAGACTGCAGATTATTAGTATAAATAATCTTATATAACTTTTATTTTTTACTGGATTTTCGTCGTATAAAGGTATCATAAATTTTACAAGTTATTTTGATATGATTATATAGAATTATCAATAAAACTTTCAATTTTAAAATGTGTTTATAAATTTAACTATTTCACTTGAAAGTTCTACTTTTGTTCTTATAATGTATTTTCTGTATGAAAGAATTTTTAGAAGAAAATATTATTATAGAAACTTTAAAAGTAACTGCCGGTTTTCCTTCACCAGCTGAAAACTATATAGAGGAAAGACTAAATTTAAATCAATATTTAATTAAAAATGAAGAAGCCACTTTTTTCATGAGAGTTTCAGGAGATTCNATGAGGAATATAGGTATATTTAATAATGACATACTTGTAGTTGATAGAGGAATCAAACCTATCAATAATTCTATAGTAGTGGCTTCACTGAATGGAGAATTAGTCATAAAAAGAATTTCAAAAAATAATTCTGGTCTTTGTTTTTTGAAATCAGAAAATCCTAATTATCCTGATATAGAATTAAAAGAAGGTTATGAATTACAAGTATGGGGTGTTGCTACATACGTTATACATAATTTAAAATAAACTATGTTTGCTCTTCTTGACTGTAATAATTTTTACGTTTCTTGTGAAAGAATATTTAATCCTTCTCTCGACAATAGAGCAGTAGTTGTTCTTTCAAATAACGATGGTTGTATTATTTCACGTTCTAACGAGGCGAAGAAACTAGGTATAAAGATGGGAGAACCGCTATTTAAAGTGAAAAATATGATAGAGAGGTCAAAAATAATTGTAAAATCTTCAAACTATTCTTTCTATGGTGATATTTCTAATAGAATAATGAATATTTTAAAAAAAAATTGTGATAAAGTTGAAATCTATTCAATTGATGAAGCTTTTTTTAATTTAGAAAAAATAAGAAATCCAGATTTATTTTGTTATGAAATATCTAAGAAAATTAGAGATTGGACTGGAATTCCAGTCAGTATTGGTATAGGAAANACAAAAACACTTTCAAAAGTCATAAATAGAGTTATTAAAAAAAAATCTGATTATAAAAGTATTAGATTTGAATATGAAAATGTTTTAAATATCAATTCTAATCAAAATTTAGAGTATATTTTAAAGAATACGAAGATTAACGATATCTGGGGAGTAGGTAAGGGATTAACTAAATTTTTAATAAACAATGGAATAAAAAATGCCCTGGAANTAAGTGAGTGTAATGAAAATTTTATCAGAAGACAAAAGGGTATTTTATTAGAGAGAACAGTTTTAGAATTAAGGGGTATAAGCTGCCACAAATTGGAAACTGATATGCCTAAAAAAAAATCTATAACGGTTTCACGTTCTTTTGGAAAGANGCTTNAATGCTGTGATGAGATTAAGGAAGCTTTAATTGTTTATGTACAGAGAGCTGCAAAAAAACTAAGAAATCATAATCTATTTTGTAAATCAATAAGCATATTTTTAAAAACCTCTAGATATGACGTGAAATTATACCAAAACGAAGTTACTCATAATTTATCTGAAGCAACGAATGATGTTAGAATTATTTGGAAAGTTTCTAGTAATTTATTGAATAGAATTTATAAAAAATCTTTTTTATATAGTAAAGTTGGAGTAATATTATCTNGTCTAGTAACGAGCAATCAATTACAAAGATCACTTTTGAATGATGATATTTTNGAAAAAAGTGGTATAAGAAATAAAAGTTTAAAGTTAATGAAATTAATAGATAAAGTTAATAATGAATTTGGTGAGGGAAAATTAAGGTTGTCATCAGATAAAAGTGGATGTTTTTACCTCAAAAGATCGATGAGAAGAAATAAAAATAAAGGAACTAATTGGTTAATGAAATCAAGTTTTAGATCCCCTTCGTATACAACTAATTGGTGTGAGATACCTAAGGTTAAGACAAATAGATGAATGAAAATCAACAAAAGAAGGAGGCATCATTAATTGTTTTAAAGGCAAGAGAAGAATGTAGAAAAAAAAAAATAAATCCCTACATCGCGATCGGTGCTTTTATAGATGAGATAATAAGAGAGTTATCAACTCAAAATACTGATATAAAGNTTGCTAAATTTTTAGAAAGCATAGCAGAAAAGGTGAAATCAGGAATATATAGAAAAAATAATTAATTTTTTTTTGAATACNTTTNTATTAATTCATCTATTTTTTGGTATCTAGCTTGGTCTTTGTTTAACTTAACTAGTAATTGTTTTGCATAAGGTGAGATTTTTTTTTTGGTATAAGTTAGTTCATCACTAATTTGTGATAATACACCATTTTTGTCTCTATCATATTTATCTGAAAGTTTATAAAATGTTTTCATAGATCTTTGAGAAACATTTTTTAACACCTTTAATTTAGTGTTTTTTGGAAAAGCATTGTCAAGAGAAGAAGCACTTGTCTTTCCAGAGACTACATATCTTTTGAGTAATTCATAGGCTTTGAACGAAATAGATTTCTTATGATGAGTATTTAATTTGTTTTCATCTAATTTTGTTTTATGATAAAATTTAAAGAACACTGTATTTACAATATAATGTATATAAATAAAAATGTAAACACAATATGTAGTGAATAATGACAGAAGCAGTAAATAAAATAATAGCTAGCCTTGGAATAGAAAAATATACAATATTGCTTAAAGAAATGTCCTATCTAGTCTTTTTTTTAATTATTTTGGGTCTAGGTATTTTTTTTTTATTGATATTAGTAGTCAAAAGAAATAAAAAAACTAACAAAATCAATGNAACAACAAAAAAACCTGTTTTAAACGAATTAATCGATAAGGAAGATATTAAAATTCAAAATGATAATGATTTTGTAGATGTACTAGTAGCAATAGAAGAAGAGATGAGTGCAATAAGGGAGCTTTATGTTGGTGGGTATATAAGTAAAGGAGTCTATATTTCAGAAACAGACAGATTATACGAGAAGGCTAAAATTTTTGGTTTGTGAAATTTAGTTTTTAAAGTCTTCGGACCATGCTGCAGCCAACAGTTGTCTAATTCTGTAAATATTTTNCTCAGCTGAACTAGGAAAAACTGGTTCAACTTTGTTTTTTTGTAAACCCGAATTAAGCCACAACATTTCTATAGAATCTTTTAACAAGTCTTTTTCATTCAATGAAAGTTTATTTAAATTAATTATTGAATCTTTGATTTCTCCTATATTTTTTTTAGGCCCCATACTTTGTCGCTAGTTCAAATAGTTCCCTTGTCTCTNTCTGATAAACATTTTTTTTTATGTATCCTTTGATATACAATTCTCTAACATTTTCCATCTCTTTCTTTATATTTATAAGTTTTTTTTCATTTTCAATCATTGATGGTATAATAGTGATCAAATTAATATTAGTATAGAAAAAAATCATAATATGAAGCGAAGATTAGATAAAAGCCTCAAAAGATTAAAAAAAGAGAAAAAGGTTTCTGAAAAGGATGACTTTCAGTCAAATAAACTAAATCCATATGAAATTAAAATTTTTAGGAATTTAAGAGATAAATACAATTTGTCGATTAACAAAAATTCCAAAGATTATGAAGATAAGGATATCCAAGAAAATATACTTATAACGCTCGAAAGAATAAAAAAGGGTGAAAAATTTAAACCTTAATCTTTATTTTTTCTTTTTATTTTTTTTCCATGAATCTCTTTCTGATCATTTAATTAAATCTGATAAATTTGAAAGTTTTTTTGTTGAAACCGCACTATCAACAGATGAAAAATCAAAAGGATTAATGAATGTGAAAAGTTTGGATGATTCAACTGGAATGATATTTATTTATAAAATACCAACCAAGGTAAATTTTTGGATGCATAAAACAAGTTTAAATCTTGATATAATATTTATAGATAAAGATAAAAAAATATCTTCAATTAAAACAGGCAGGCCTTTTTCAAATGAAATAATATCATCAGAAATTCCAGTTATTGCCGTTTTGGAAATCCCGTATAATTGCTCAAACAAATTAGGATTAAAAATTGGTATGTTAATAGAATGGATACCATTTGAATCTGTTCAAAACAAAAAAAAAAGTAATCTATGTAAAAAATTATAAAAAAAAAATTAAAATTTTTTATTTTACGTTTAAAATACTAATTGGGAAATTTTATGGGGAAATTAATAGATAAATATAAATCTGAAGATCCAAATTTTGCATTTGAACTAAACCAGTTATTACAGAAATTAAAATCAGAAAATCAAACTGAAACCGATAATTTATTTTCTACAATTAATATATTAAGAGAACAACTCGATCAATCTCGATATGAGAAAAATAGAGCTGTTCAAGAGGCACTTTCATCAAAAAATAATGAAATTACTCNGTTTAAGCACTCAATAAAAGAACTTAGAAATCAGCTTGAAAAATTAAANTTTGAAAAACAGGAGGCTATTCAGAAACAGATACAATTGTCAGCAAATGAAATTATTCAACTGAAAAAATCATGCTCTGCATTAAGAAATGAGCTTGATAATTTGAAGTTTGACAAACAACAAGCTGTACAAAAAGCAATTAGCTCAGCGTCTCTCGAAATAAAAGAATTAAAAGCTTCAACTTTGTCTTTGAGAGAAGAATTAGATAATTTAAAGTTTNCAAAAAAAGAAGCAGTTCAAAAGGCTATTCAAGGTTCAGCTGGTGAAATATTTCAACTTAAAGAGTCAACACAAAATTTGAGAATCGAGCTAGAAAAAGTAATTAAAAATTATGAAAAAAAAATGAACAAATAAAACATTGTTATGAAAAAAAATAATAATATTGATTTACAAAATACTATTGAAAAACTGAGAAGAACTGAGCTGTTATTACTTATTTCAAGAAAAATTGCTGGTTTAAAAAGTTTGAGNGAAATTTTATGGACTTTAATAGATTTTGTTTCAAAAGAATTAGATGCGGATAGAGGATCATTATTTTTAAATGATAATGACACAAACGAACTATACTCCAGAGTAGCTCAAGGTGAACTTACAAGAGAAATTAGAATTTTGAACAATGTTGGGATTGCTGGAGCGATCTTCCAAAATAAAATAGGTGAAATTATTCATGATGTCTATAAAGACCCTAGATTTAACAAAGAAGTAGATCAGGAAACGGGTTACAAAACAAAAAATATGATTTGTTGTCCAGTTAAAACAGTGGATAATGAAACAATTGGTGTTATTCAAGTACTTAATAAACAAAGGGGGAGATTTACAAAAGATAATCTTTTCTTTGCTGAATCTGTTGCAACTCAAGCAGCAGTATCAATTCAAAATGCTCAAAATTCCGAAACTTTTGAAAAAAAAAGAGCAAAAGAAATGGAATTTATAAGCGTTGTCTCAGATGTTACAGCTGAAATTGACTTAGGAGCATTATTACAAAGAGTAATGGAAGAGGCAACTAAAATGTTAGATGCTGACAGAGCAACTTTATTTTTGAATGATGAAAAGACCAATGAGCTGTTCTCAAGAGTAGCAATGGGAGAAGGAATAGGGGAAATTAGACTTCCAAACACTGCCGGAATTGCCGGAACTGTTTTTTCCTCTGGAAAAACAATGAATATTCCTCATGCATATGCTGATTTAAGGTTTAACCCTTCATTTGACAAACAAACGGGATATTTTACTAGGTCAATTTTATGTGTTCCAGTTACCAATAAGGATGGAAAAGTTATAGGTTGTACACAGGTATTAAATAAATCTGGAGGTAAGTTTACTAATGAAGATGAATCAAGACTAAAAGCTTTTACTCAGCAAGTCTCAATTGCCTTAGAAAATGCTAAATTGTTTGAAGATGTTTCTAAATCTAGAAAATATAATGAAAGTATGCTTTCAAGTATGTCAAATGGTGTAATAACTATTGACAGTGAAGGGAAAATTGTGACTTGTAATAAATCTGGTTTGAAAATTTTAAAAATCAATGAATCAGAAATTATCGAAAAGTCAGCCGAAAGTTTTTTTTCTAAAAGTAAAAAATGGATCCATGAAAAAATAAAAAATGTTAGTCAGTCAAAAGAATCAGAAATTATTGTTGATACTGAAATTGAGGTTTTAAATAAAGANAATAATAAATTAGAAAAAATATCAGTTAACCTTACAATTTTACCTCTCATCAATGAGGATGGCGATGGAAGAATGGATCAATCAGATGATTTTCTTGGAACACTTTTAATGTTTGAAGATATATCTTCTGAAAAAAGAATGAAATCAACTATGTCACGTTATATGGATCCAGGTATAGCCGATCAACTTCTCGAAGATGGTGCTGATATAATGGGTGGTCTTGACACCACAGCTACATTACTTTTTTCTGACTTAAGAAGTTTTACAAATATAACTGAATCTTTNGGCGCTCAGGGAACTGTAAAGCTTCTTAACGAATACTTTGAAATTATGGTGCATTGTATTACTGAGCAAGGCGGAATGTTGGATAAATTTATTGGTGATGCAATCATGGCTGCATTTGGTTTGCCTATTTCTCATGAAGATGACGAGGATAGAGCTGTAAAAGCTGGTATTAATATGATTTCAAGGTTATGGGAATGGAATAATCAACGAGAAAAAGATGGCAAACCACCACTTGATATGGGATTAGGATTAAATACAGATAAAATTGTGGCAGGAAATATTGGGTCACAAAAGAGAATGGATTATACGATGATTGGCGATGGTGTTAATCTTGCAGCTAGATTAGAAAGTGCATGNAAACAATATAATGCTCGGATTTTAATAAGTGATTATACTTTTAAAAAATTAAAAGGAACATACCGAATTAGATATATTGATGATGTAGTAGTTAAAGGAAAATCCGAACCAGTTGGAGTTCACGAAGTCCTTGATTATCATAGTGACAAAACATTTCCAAATCTAATGGATGTAGTAAATTATTTTAANGAAGGTAGAAAAAATTATAGAACTGGAAATTTTAATAAAGCAATATCCTTTTTTAATAAATGTTTGAAAGCAAATTCAGATGATAAATTATCAAATAATTACATTGAACGGTGTGAGTATCTGATAAAAAATAATCCTAGAAATTGGGATGGAATCTGGATTATGAAAAACAAATGAGCAATATTCCGATAGATAAACACTTACCTTCTTTGTCTTATATTGCNAATAGTTGGCCAAGAACCAAACCAATTCTGAAAAAATACGTAGTTTCAAACTTTAAAAAACCTGATTTTTTTAAACTCTCATTAATTTGTCTTAATGAGCTCCAAGTTTTTAGAACAGAAAGTTTAAGAACAATACTTAACAAAATTTCAAAAAAATGTTCACAAAATTTTGTTAGTAACACTTATCACGATCAACATCACTTCAAAACAGTTTTGGTCCTATCATGTTTGTTAGCAAAATTAATAAATTTAGAGAGATCTGATAGACTTTTTTTAGTTTTTATTGCACTTGCTCATGATATTAACCATCAAGGAAGAAGAGTATTGTCAAAACCCTACTATCAAGAAGAAAAAAGCTGCATGGACTTACATAGAGTTTTTTTTAAAAATGTCCTCTCAAATAAAAAATGGAATAGAATTCATAGAATATTTAAAAGTACGTATTTTCCAATAAAACCAAAAAACGTAGATGATGATCTAGAAAAGATTATANTGGATGCAGATATTTTAGCTTCTTTGATTTTTGGAATGGATACTGGAATTAAATTCGCTAGAAGATTAAAACACGAAATCAGATTTANGAATGAATCGTGGAAATTATTTGAAGGATTTTTAAAAGTACTTAATAATAAGTCTTTGTATCTTCAATGTTCAAAAGATTCGTGTTAATATTTTATAATGCAAAGTTATCCACAGCTTGGTATGATGTTTGCTAAATAGATAACAATGGTTAATTTAGTGAAAATTTTATTTTCAGTTATTATTATTATTTTTCTATCTTTTTCAGGATTTACTCAAAATACTAAAAATACTTTTGACTTAAAACTTGCTCTTGAAAATGTTCTAAGAAATCATAAAACAATTTTAGCTAGTAAAACAGATGTTAAAGCAGCAGAATTAAGACTAAAACAGGCAAAGGGAGGATATTATCCTTCTTTTGATTTAACAGCTAATTATGGTCATGAGCATATAAATAAAAGGGGTGCTGGAAATAATACTCAATTAGTCGCAAGGGATGCAACTGCTAAATTAACACAAACGTTATCAGATTTTGGATTAACTGAATCTACAGTAAAAACTTCAAAGTTAAGTCTTGAACAAACCAAAGCTTTAGAAACACAAATAAAAAATGATTTATTAGTTAGAGCTTTAACNGCTTATTTGAGAATTATTCAATCAAGAGAAAGTGTAAAATTTGCTAAACAATCAGTTGTTAATATTAAAAAACAAACTGAGCTTGAAGATGCAGCTGTTATCGCTGGCGGAGGTCTAACCTCAGATGTCTTACAAGCTAAATCTCAACTTGCTGGGGCTCAAGCTAGATTAATTCAATTTGAGGGTATTCTGGCTACTTCAAAGCATGAGTTTGGATACATATTTGGAAAATTTCCTGAAAATTTAGAAACATTATCTTTAACAAAATCAATTTTTAATGAATTACCAAAAACTCTTGAAGAAGCAGAGCAGCTTACCCTAAAAAATAATCCTTCTCTGATTGCAGCTAGGATTACCGAGGATATTGGTAAGGAAGCAATTAATACAGCAAAAGCTACACTTTTTCCAACTCTCAAAGGAATTGTAAGTCATTCAGAAAAGCAAGATTTTGGTGGAATTGTTGGCCACAAGAGAGAAAGTTCAGCTAAAATTGATTTTTCTTACCCTTTAAACTTGAGTTTCTCTGAATATGCTGGAAAGGATGCTGCCATTGAATCGTATCAAGCAACTGCTACAAGAATTAGAGATCAAGAAGATATGATTCAACAAATGCTAAGAACAACATGGGATGCACTAACTACTGCACAACAAAATGCTAAGTTTCTTACAAATCAAGCAAGAATTTCTAAGGAATTTCTTGAATTGGCAAGAAAAGAAAGGCAAGCTGGTAATAGAACATTATTAGATGTTTTAGGAGGNGAAACTGCTTTGATTAATGCTCAAGCCGATGCTATTGCTGCAAAAATCGAAGTCTTAATAAGTAGTTTCACTCTTTTAAGCTTAATGGGAGGTCTTTCATTAGACTCTATTGAATTAGTTTCTAACGAATAATTGGTCTATACATGTAAAGGGAAAAAATGCTGGTCGAACAATTTTATGTCCAGGAACATAAACATAACATAAACCGGGAAACTATTTTTTCCGGTAGCGGCATTACCATTGATAAACTTCCTTCGTGGTTGCCAAAAGCTGAATTTTCTCGAACACAATCTGACCTTGTTGCAAAATTTTCAGATAACGAAATTGTTTTTATAGATTATTTTTCTAGTTTTGAAGCGGCCAACTTATTAACTCAAAATGGTCTTCTACTAAAGCACACTTTAATAAAAGCTTTGGCAGGTCCAATTGCAAAATCACAGTTTGTTCAGGATGGAGAATCACCAATATTATCTATTGGTGAGGTATCAAGTATCTCAGGAACAGTGAAAGCTCTAAGAACCGACGGTTCATCTTCAAATTTAAATAGTGGAGACCCAGTTTTTCAGGGAGATACAATTGAAACAGTTGGAAATGGAACAGTTGGTCTTACTTTTATTGATAAAACTACACTGTCACTGTCTGAAGGTGGAAAAATGGTTCTTGACGAATTAGTATTCGATCCAGCTTCAGAAACTGGGAGTATGGCATTTGATATGCTGGAAGGTGCCTTTAGTTTTGTAAGTGGAGAAATTGCAAAAACAGGACCTGACTCAATGAAAATAACCACACCTGTTGCTACAATAGGAATTCGAGGAACAACTGTAGCTGGAAAAGCAGCAGTAGAAGGTAACGAAAACTCATTTACATTATTACAAGATGCAGACGGAGCAGTTGGGCAAATTTCTGTTAGTAATGCTGGTGGCACACAAGTTCTTGCTCAAGTTGGGGCCACAACAAGTATTTCAAGTTTTACAGTACCTCCACCACCTCCAATCATTTTGAGTGCTGCCGAGATTCAAGCAAATTATGGAACGGCTTTAAATGTTCTTCCACCAACACCAACAGTGGCCCCTCAACCTCAGCCAGCACCGCCACCTCAAGAGGAGCAACAAGAAGAACAACAAATTCAAGAAGAAAATCAGGATGAGGAAACTGAAGAAGTAGTTGATGAAGAGTNTGTAATAGAAGATGAACTTGAAGGGGAACTTGAAGAAGAATTATCAGAAGCTAGTGAGGATGAACTTTTAGAAGATGAATTAGTTGAAGGCGAAGATGGGTTGTCGGAAGAAGAAAATGTCCCAGAAGGTGATATAACTGGACCAGATGGAGAGCCATTATCAGAAGAAGATGGTGAAATTCCTTCAGGATCTGACGGAGAACCTTTACTTACTGAAGAAGACGGGCCACCTGTAGGACCAGACGGTGAGCCTCTTTCGGAGGCTCCGGTGGGTCCGGACGGAGAACCATTGCCTCCTGGCGAATTAGGAGTTGATGGGCCAACCCCTGAACAGGATGCTGCAGCTAGAGAGGCATTTCAACAAGCACTTGAAGATGGGGCCTCTCCTGAAGAAGCTATGGCTGCAGCTGCAGCAGCTGGCGGTTTTGATGCGCCCCCTTTTGGCGGGCCATTAGCACCAACTCCGGANCAGGATGCTGCAGCTCGAGAAGCATTTGAAACAGCTCTTGCTTCTGGTTTATCTCCAGAAGAGGCGATGGCTGANGCAGCTGAGGCTGCTGGAATACCTGCGCCACCAGGTGGATTCGGTGCTGATCCTCTAGGTTCAACAATTGGTGGTGATACATTTGCAGGTGGACCAAATTTTGGACCAGGAGGCCCAGACGACTTTGGTCCNGTAGATAATTTATTTGGTGGACCAGANGAATTTGGTGATACTCAATTTGGTGGNCCACTAGATGATCCTGGAATTGGTAGTGATATCTTTGGGGGACCAGATCCATTTGGTGGTCCGGATGGTGGTTTTGGTAACCCAATTGGAGGAACTGGCATAGAATTAGGAGGGCCTGGTTATTTGGACGGACCCATGGAATTTGGCGACCCTAATATTGGAATGCCCGGAGGTGAGACTGAATTTGGGTCTGGTTTTGGAGGGCCTGGAGGAATCGTACCTAATCAATTTTTAGGTGCTCAGCCNCCAGGAGCTGCAACTTTTNCTCCGATNGGGCCAGCAANCNTTNGNGGTCCTGGAGGAGTATTNGGAGATCCNTNTGNNGGNNCNGNAGGCGGATTTGGAGATCCATTTGGAGGTCCTGGAGGCGGATTTGGAGACCCATTTGGTGGTCCTGGAGGAGGATTTGGAGACCCATTTGGAAGTGGATTTGGAGATCCATTTGGCGGTCCAGTTGGTGAATTTGGTGGTCCCGCAGGAGAGTTTGGTCCTGGAGGATTTATACAAGGAGGTTTTGGTGCGGGATTTTATGATCCATATGGGGGCTTTGTGGAAAATGAATTTTATCAAGAAGAATATTTTGACGACCCTAGTTTATATAATGATTATTATAATGACCCATATTTTGAATCCAGTGGCAGTGGAAGTAGTGGCACGTCAAATAACTTTAATGGTACTTCTTCAGCTGATAGCGAAGATAAATCTTCAGAAACTGATAGTTGGCAATTTAATGGCTATAGTGGTGACGATACTTT
>PARR01000018.1 GCA_002711625.1 Rickettsiales bacterium
CCCTCTAATTTGTTATGCGGTTAAAGCTAATTTTAATTCGTTATTAATAAGACAACTGTCAAGATTGGGTTCAGGAACTGATGTTGTTTCAATCGGAGAACTTAAACAATCACTTAAAAATGGAATTAAACCCGAAAATATTGTTTTTTCTGGAGTTGGTAAGACATCACAGGAAATTATCTTTGCTATTAAGAAAAAGATAAGATTTATAAATATAGAAAGTGAAGAAGAACTTGATGAAATTAACAAGATTGCTTCAAAAGAAAATAAAACTGTTAATATTTTAGTTAGGATTAATCCTAATGTGGATGCTGGTACACATGAGAAAATTTCTACTGGACGAATAGAAGATAAATTTGGTGTATCTAAAAAAAGAGTTATAGAAATTTTTGAAAAATTTCGGAGCAGTCCGTTTGTTAATATAAAAGGATTATCTATTCATATTGGCTCACAAATTCAAAGTTTAGCTCCATTTAAGAAAGCTTTCGAAGAGGTCAGAGAGTTAATCAATGAACTTCGTAGTCTTCAATTTGAAATTAAAACAGTTGATATCGGTGGGGGTATTGGAATTGACTATGGAAAAAACAAAACACCATCAATTGAAAAATACGCTAAATTAGTTGAAAANATATTTTNGGATCTTGGTGTAGAAATAATTCTTGAACCTGGAAGACTATTAGTAGGTAACTCTGGAATAATTATCTCNAAGGTAATAAGAATTAAGAAGGGCGAAGGAAAAAATTTTTTAATCATTGATTGTGGTATGAATAATATTTTGCGACCNTCTTTATACAATGCCTTTCATGACATAAAACCAGTAATTTCGAATTCACAAATTAGTAAAGCAAATTTTGATATTGTTGGACCGATTTGCGAAAGCAGTGATATTTTTCTTAAGAACTATAAAATTCAGAGAAATATTTGCAGGGATGACTTGGTTGTAATCTGTTCTACTGGGGCATACGGTTTTTGTATGGCATCAAATTATAATCTTAGAGAAGAGGCTAAGGAAATTTTTGTAAAGAATGGAAAATTATTAAAGCTTTAGAGCTTAAAAAATATTATGAAAGAAATTATAAATGTTCAAAACGTAACACTTGGATATGACAATAAAAAAGTTTTAGAAACTAACTTTAAAATATTTCAAGGAGATTTTTGTATTATCTCAGGTTCAAATGCATCTGGAAAATCATTACTTCTTAAGCTTCTGTATTTAAAAATTTTACCTTTACAAGGGGATATCTATTTTTTTGGTGAAAAGATTTCAGAAAGTTCAAAAAAAAAAATTTTACAAATAAGAAAAAATATTGGTGTTATTCTGAAAAATGATACTTTAATACCGTTTTTTTCAGTTTTTCAGAATTTAGAACTCGCAAGCGAAATTCAGTGTGAAAAAAGAGATTTTANTAATAGAATTGACGAAATTCTGAAATGGTTAGAACTTAATGATTTAAAATACAAGATAGTTGACAAACTATCCACTGGTCAAAAGCAAAAAATTGTTATTGCAAGGGCACTTATAGGAAACCCTAAAATTTTGATTGCTGACCAACCTGAGTCCTATTTAGATGAAAAAACAAAGGATAAACTTTTTTATTTACTTAAATCTATCAATAGTATTGGAACAACGGTTATATTAGCTACCAACAGAATTTATCAAAATCTTAGTAAATACAAGAACATAAAACTAAATATAAAAAAAAATGAAAAAAATTCTCCAAATTAACTATTTCATTTTATTAAGGAAAATACTTTCACAAGATAATGCAAAGTTTTTTCAGGCACTTTCATTTTTAATCATAAGTTTAATAACTATTCACGTAAGTATTTATAATAATTTTTATAAGTTTACGAGTAATTGGATTGAGAAAGAACAAAGAAAGATAACAATTATAATTAGTCCTCACGCAAATGAAAAAAAAGTTCCCCTACAAATTTCCAATTATTTTAAAGATACTTTGCAAGATGAAGAGCATGTTCTTAATTTTAAGACTATAGACAACCAAATGATAAAAGATAGTTTGGGACTTGAAAGTATTAGTCAGTTCTCGGACATCAAAATACCTTTCATTATTCAAATAGAATTATACGACACCGAGTTTGAAAAAATATTAAATAAACTAAAAAAAAATCTTGATGGAAGAAGATTTCAAGAGATAAGGCATAAAAATCAAATATTTGAGATATCCGATCTTATTGAAAAAATAAAATTAACTATAGTTATTATGTTCATTTTAGTATCCATTCTTTTTGCTTTTTTAATTCTTTCATTAACAAGAGCAATGCTTACGTCAAACTTTAAATTTTTGCAAATGCTTCAAATATTAGGAGCTAATAGCTATAACTTATCTAAGACAATTTCATTAAACGTTATAAAACTTATAGCNCCAAATTCTATCTTAAGTATTTTTTTTGTGTCAATAATTACTTATTTAGTCCTAAGTGTATTGGGAGCTAACATTGAATATTTTGAAAGNTTTTCTTTAACCCAGATCAGTATAAAAAACTTCTTTTTATTAGTTGTATTTCTTTTGTTTTTTCTAGTACTATTNTTTGCAAGCTTAACAGCTTATTTATTTTATTTTTTTGAAAAAAGATTTTTTGATAAAATTTAGAAAATTATTGTTATACCTCTTTTGCCTGATTCTCTCTGGGTTATTTTGGTGGGTATTATTTCTTTTCAATACTTTCCCAAAACAATACTATCTCAGGGATTTTAGTTATAATNATGAATCAACTGGGATTGTAGTTCTGACTGGTGGAAAAGGACGTATAGAAAAGGGTTTGGAACTTATTAGAAATACTAATGCTGATAAGATGTTTATAACNGGTGTTGTTTCTTTATTAAATATTGAAAAAAAATACGGCTTCAAAACNTTTAACTCTGATTTATACAACTGTTGTATTTTCTTCGATAANAGGGCAACTAATACTCATGAAAATATAGTTGAGACGTCAAAGTGGTTATCCTCAAATCTAAATATAAAAAATGTTATTCTTGTCAGTTCTTATTACCACTTACCTCGAAGCTTAATTATCTTCAATAATTTTCTTCCTAATGTTTCGATACAGGTAGTGGCTGCAGAAGAGAATTTGAAGATAAGTGAGGATCTTTTTTTTCATTTAAAATTAATCACATTTGAATATTTTAAAACACTGTATTCTGCTTTCTATTATTTATGAAAATTTTTAAAAGTATTTTCTTTTTTTCGATTTTTCTTTTGTGGTCGATCACATTTTTTTTAGTATTCTCTCCTGTTAAAATTTTTTCTAGAAAATTCACAAAAAAAATTTCTAGATTTTGGAGTTTTTCAGTTATTAAATTTTCAGAATATTTTCTNAACATAAGTTTTGATATCGAAGGAATTGAAAATATTTCAATTAATCAATCATATTTAATAGTAAGTAATCATCAGTCAGCTTGGGAAACCTTCTTCTTCTCATATTATTTTAATTGTCCGGTATTTATTTTAAAGAAAGAATTGAGATGGATACCTATTCTTTCTTGGTATTTCTCAAAGTTAGACTTTATTTTTATCGATAGAAGTAAAAAGTTGCAGTCTTTAAGACACGTAATTAATTCAATTATAAAAGTCAACAGATGGAACGAAGGTCCTTTTATAATTTTTCCAGAAGGAACCAGAACTAATCCAGAAAGCAAATCAACAATAAATTTGGGTTTTTTTGCAATTCATAAAAAAACAGACTTGCCAATTCTTCCAATTATTCATAATTCAGGAAGGTTTTGGGTGAATAAAAAATTTANGAAAAATAGCGGTGTAATAAAAATAAAAATATTCCCAATGATAACAAAATTTAAAAATAAAAAAGAAGCTGAAACAAAGATAGGANAAATATTTAATTTTTCTTTTTAATATTTGACTCTACAGTCAAGATTTCTCTTCTGATATTCTTTGTCCTTTTTAAAAGTTTGATTATTTCTTTCTCATCCATATTTAATATTAATTCTTTTAGAAAATTTAAATCTTTATTAAAATCATTAAGTGTTTTTAGAATATATTTCTTATTTTTCAAAAAGATATCTGACCACATTTTTGGGTCAGAGGAACCAATCCTTGTGAAATCCTTAAACCCTCCAGCTGAGAAATTTAACAAATCCTTTTTTTTTTTTACATTGAGATTAAATGCTGTACCAACAATTGTAAAGGCTATGAGGTGCGGTAGATGAGAAGTTATAGACATTATTTTATCGTGATCATCTGCAGACATTATTGAAATTTTCATTCCAATTCTTTTCCAAATTTGTGAAATAATCTTAACTTCCTCACAATTTTTTTTTTCAGGAGTTAGTATACACCACTTATTTACAAAGAGATTTTCAATAGCATTTTTTGCACCTGAATTTTCAGTCCCAGCAACTGGATGCGCAGGGACTATTTTACAATACTTCTTCAATAATTTTAGAGTTGTGTTTCCAAATATATTTTTTACGGAACCTACATCACTTATTATTGTTTTCTTTGTAATAAAAGGAACTATTTTTTTTACTAATAATTCTATTTGACTTACAGGTGTACATAAAAAAATAATATCACTTCCACTTACATTTTGGTTAATAACTCTTGATTTCTCGTCAATTGAACCATTTTTTATAGCATTTGCTAAGTTATGCGATGATTTATCTATTCCCAATATATACTTGGCAATTTTTTTTTTTTTAAGTGCTAGTCCTAGAGAAGATCCAATCAATCCGGGTCCAATTATTGTAACTTTATCAAACTTTTTTTTCATTATATTTTACAATCTGATGTAAGCTTCTCTAGAACCTTAAGAAATTTCTTCATTTCAGATTCTGTACCAATTGAAACTCTAAAATAGTCAGGAAGATTGTAATTAAAAAGTTCTCTTACAAATATGTTATTTGTATTGAGTCCATGAATTATTTTTGATTTGTCAAATTTGTTTTTTTCAACTCTCACCAATACNAAATTGGTAAAAGTTTCGTATGCTTCNAGNCCAAAACTATTAATTTTTTTNGGTAATAACTTTTGCCATTTTTCATTATGCTCGATTGAATTCTTTAAAAATTTTTTTTCATTGAGNATTTTAGCTCCAATTTCTTGAGCCACATTGTTTACATTAAATGGTCCTCTTATTTTTTCTAGCAATTCTATTATTCTTTTATTTGAATAGGCCCAACCTAGTCTAAAACCAGCCAATCCAAAAATTTTAGAGAAAGTTCTCGTGACTATCAAATTCTCAAAACTATTTACAAACTCAAGGCCATCTGAGTATTTCTTTGTTTTCAGATATTCTGAATATGCACCATCTAAAACTATAATTACATCTTTGGGAATAGATTCTAAAAATTCTTTAAGTTCCTTTCTCATAATTATTGTTCCGGTTGGATTATTTGGATTTGCAAAAAAGACCAGTCTAGTTTTTGAATTTATTTTCTTTAAAATATTTTGAGAGTTAATACCCAAATTTTTTGTCTTGGCGAAAANAACTTCTGCACCNGCGGCTCTCGCAATAATTGGATAATAAGTAAACCCAAACTCACTACATACGACATTGGAATTTTCTCTAGCGAATGCTTGACAAATAATAGCCAAAATATCATCTGAACCGTTTCCACAAATAATTTGATCAGATATGATTTTGAAATGTTTTGCCAACACATTTTTTAGATTTCTGCAATCTCCATCAGGATAAAAATTACTTCTTCTTAATGTTCTATTTATATTAGTAAAAACTCTTTCTGGAATCTTGAACGGCGATTCATTCGAAGAAAGTTTGATTATTTCCTTACTTTTTGANTNAATTACCTTACCAGCGACATATTTTTTTATTTTATTAATAGAAGGTTTTAGATTTTTTTCAAAATTATTTACCATAAAAAAAATATCAATTAAATTATTTTGACTACTTACCCAACATAGTTATGATGCGATTTAAGTCAATCACATATATTTAANTTTATGAACGATTCGAAAATTGAAAAAATAACTTTAAAAGAAAATTTGAAACTTGATTGTGGAAAGATTTTAAAAAACTGTGAAGTAGCATTTAAAACTTATGGAAGACTAAACAAAACAAGATCAAATGCAATTCTTATCTGTCATGCACTCACAGGTGATCAATTCTGCTCAGGTATTAATCCTGTTACTCAAAGATCAGGGTGGTGGAATCAATTAGTAGGACCAAATAAAGTTGTTGATACAAAAAAATTTTTTGTAATTTGTAGCAATGTTTTGGGTGGTTGCATGGGTTCAACGGGCCCTTCGTCAATAAATCCAAAAAATAACAAACCCTATGGTTTGGATTTTCCTGTAATTACTATAAGTGATATGGTAAGCGTTCAGGAAAAACTTGTGAGCAATTTGGGAATAAATAAATTATTTGCAGTTATTGGCGGCTCAATGGGTGGAATGCAAACTCTGGAATGGGCTTCAAGATATCCAGACAAAGTTAATGCTGTAGTTCCAATTGCAACATCATTCAGACATTCAGCTCAAAATATAGCTTTACACGAAATTGGTAGACAGGCAATAATGGCTGACCCAAGTTGGTTTCAAGGTAATTATTATAAAAAAAATAATATTCCAAAAAGAGGACTTGCTGTTGCTAGAATGTTTGCTCANATAACATATTTATCTGAGTCAGCATTACAAAGAAAATTTGGAAGAAATCTTCAAGACAAAGAATTTCTTTCATTTAATTTTAATACGGAATTTCAGATAGAGAGTTATCTTAAACATCAAGGTGTTTCTTTTGTCGAAAGATTTGATGCAAATAGTTATTTATACATAACAAAAGCAATGGATTATTTTGATCTGTCGATAAAAAAAGGTGGATTATCTAATGTCTTTGCAAACAGTAATATAAAGTTTTGTTTTTTTTCATTTAGTTCTGATTGGCTTTTCCCAACTTCCGAAACAAAAACAATTATAAAGTCCCTAAATAGTTCAAACGCAATGGTCAGTTTTGTTGAGATTGAAACTGACAAAGGTCATGATGCTTTCCTTCTCAACGAACCTGAATTTCATTCTACNCTACGAGGTTTTTTTGATGGTCAAAGAAAGANAATAAAAATATGAAGATTTCCTTGAGAAAAGATTTATCANTAATTGCTGAGATAATTAATCATAATGAAAAAGTTTTAGATGTTGGTTGTGGTGACGGAAAGTTACTTGATTATTTGTCAAAAGAAAAAAATGTTGATTGTAGAGGAATAGAATTAAAACAGACTGGGGTTAATGATTGTGTGAGGAAGGGGCTATCAGTAATCCAAGGAGATGCTAATGTTGATTTAAATAATTATCCATCTAAAGCTTTCTCTACTGTTGTTTTAAGTCAAACAATTCAAGCTATGAATTACCCTGACAAAGTAATAGAAAATTTGATTAGAATAGGAAAAAGAGCAATTATATCCATTCCTAATTTTGGATTTTGGAGAATTAGAAAAGAATTTTTATTTAATGGTCAAATGCCAAAAAATAAAATATTACCATTCGAATGGTATAATACACCAAATATTCATTTGTGTTCTTATGATGATTTTTTAAAATATTGTTTTTCAAAAAAAATTTTTGTAAATAAAATAATATCTCTTAACGAATCTGGAAAAATTTCAAAAAATTCTTTTTTTAGAAATCTCTTGTGTTATCAGGTAATTTTCTGTATTTCAAAAAAAATAATTGTAGATAATGATAAAAGTTAAAATAATACCTGTTCTAGACGATAATTATTCATATTTGATTTTTAATCCAAAAAATGGTTGTTGTATGTGCATTGATCCGGCTGTATCACAGCCAATAGTTGATGAAATATCAAATAGTGGTCTAAACTTAAAATACATTGCCAATACGCATCATCACCATGATCATGTTGCAGGAAATCTAGAATTAAAACAAAAATATCAATGTAAGATTCTAGGAAATGAGTATGATAAAGATAGGATTCCTGGAATTGATACTTTTTTAAAACCTGAAAACCTTTATTCCTTTTCTGAATTTAATTTTTATGTTTTTGATTTTCCTGGGCATACATTGGGACATATTGGGTTTTACTTCAAAGAAGAAAATATGCTTTTNTGTGGCGACACTTTATTCTGTTTAGGCTGCGGTAGACTGTTTGAAGGCACTGCAAGAGAAATGAGCAATACATTNTTAAAAATAAAGCTTCTTCCGGATAATACAAATATTTTTTTTGGTCATGAGTATACTCAATCTAATGAGAGTTTTGTAAGACATTTGATACCAAAGTGTAAAGATCTAGATAAATTAAAAAAAGCTAATCAAAAAAGAATATCTAAGAATGAGCCAACCTCTCCTACATTACTACAAAAAGAAAAAAGATTTAATCCGTTTTTAAAATTTAATGAAAAAACATATTGTGCAAAGATAGGTTTAGAATTTAAGTCTGCAGAGGAAAATTTTTTTAAANTAAGAAAAATGAAAGATAACTTTTAGTCCATGTAAAGGCCACCATTAATCGAAAATGTTGCACCGTTTATGTAGGAGGCTTTATCAGATGCAAGATAAGACACCATTTCAGCTATTTCATTTGATTCCCCTAGTCTTTTACAAGGAATAGTTTCTACTATCCCTTTAAGTATGTCTTCTCTTATAGCAGCAACCATTTCAGTGTTGATATAACCGGGACATATCACATTTGAAGTTATTCCCTTGGATGCGCATTCAAGTGCTAAAGACTTTGAAAAACCTATCATCGCAGACTTCGCAGCAGCATAGTTAGTTTGACCAAATTGGCCTTTTTGACCATTTACAGATGAAATATGTATAACTCTCCCAAATTTTTTTTCGCGCATAGAATTTATCACCAACGAAGTTAAATTGAAGATTGAGTTGAGATTTACATTGATAACTTCAATCCATTTATCTAATTCCATTTTGTGGATGGGGGCATCCCTTGTGATACCAGCATTATTTATCAGAATATCAATATCTCCATGCTGACGTATAATTTCTTCTATGTTTGACCTACAAGCATTATAGTCACCAACGTCCCATTTCATTGACGTAATTTTGTTTTCCTCGGAGAACTTCTGAGCTGCAATTTCATTTCCTGCAAAATTGGCGATAACGTTTATACCATCAAGTTTTAGTCTTTTTGAGATCGATTCACCAATCCCTCTTGTTCCTCCAGTTACTAAAGCAATTTTATTCATTCACATCTCATCTTTCCAAACACATAGCAATACCCTGACCTCCACCGATGCATAGTGTTGCAATACCTTTTTGTTTATCCTGTCTAATCATTTCATGAATGAGTGTAATCAACACTCTTGTTCCAGATGCCCCAATTGGATGACCTAAAGCAATAGCTCCACCATTTACATTAACTTTGTTTGTGTCAAGATTAAGCTCTTTTATAACTGCAATTGATTGAGCTGCAAATGCTTCATTGGCCTCAATCAAATCTATATCTTCAATTTTCCAATCAGCTTTTTGAAGAGCTTTTTTTACTGCATTTACTGGCCCTATTCCCATAATTTGTGGGTCAACACCAACGGTTGCCCAAGATTTAATTTTTACTAATATTTCAAGACCAAGTTCATTGGCTTTTTTTTCCGACATGACTACAACTGCTGCAGAACCGTCATTTAAGCCAGATGCATTTCCTGCAGAAACACTTCCGTCCTTGGAAAAAACTGGCTTAAGTGAGTTGATTTTGTCAAAGGTTGAGCCGTGTCTGGGAAATTCATCTTTTTCAAAAACTACCTCTTCCTTCTTAAAATTAACTTTTACATCGAAAATCTCTTTTTGAAAATGTCCAGATTTTTGAGCATTCTCTGCTTTNTTTTGAGAGTCTGTAGCGAATTTATCTTGTTCGTCTTTAGAAATTTTAAATTTTTTAGCAATATTTTCAGCTGTAGTTCCCATATGATAATCATTCATAGCACACCACAAACCGTCAATAATCATGCTATCTTTTAATTTGCCATCACCCATTTTCAAACCATTTCGAATGTTTATTGTGTGATGAGCATTACTCATAGACTCCATGCCACCAGCTACAACAATTTGTGACTGATTACTTAATATTGATTGTGCTGCNACTGAAACNGATCTNAAACCTGANCCGCAAACTTGATTNACNGTTAAAGCACTTTTNTCTATNGGAATTCCTGACATNATNGCAGATTGTCGTGCAGGATTCTGACCGCATCCGCCTGTTAGAACTTGACCAAAAATCACTTCATCAACATAATCTTTGTCAAGCTGGATTTCACCTAGAGCAGCTTCAATTGATAATTTTCCTAGCTCTACAGCAGAGAATTGCGAAAGGCTACCCATGAATTTACCGATGGGTGAGCGTTTTGCTGATACGATTACAATATTAGACATAATAAACAGAATTTGAAATGAAAAATATCAAAAAAATGAATTCTTAACAACTATTAAAACTTTAATTTTTTTTTTAAATAATTCTTTTAAATTTATAAAGTTAAAGGTATAAATCATTTCAAGGTAGGTACTATGTATGCAATTTTTCAATATTTAGGGAAACAATATAAAGTAGTTGTAGGAGATTTTTTAAAGCTACCAAAAACTGATGGAAAAAAAGGTAAAAAAATCTCATTCGAAATTTTATTTCTAAAAAATAATAATGGTGATTTATTAGTTGGAAGCCCATTAGTTGATGGTGTCCATGTACACGCAGAGGTCGTTGAACAAATAAAGGAAAAAAAGATCATAGTTTTTAAAAAGAAGAGAAGACACAACTACAGAAGAAAAAATGGTCATAGACAAGATTTAACTTTAGTGAAAATTATAGACATCGCTAATTCAGAGAATAAACCCTCCGGCGAAAAAAAAGAATCCGATAAAAAAAAGAAAACTGAAATAATAGGAGAAAAAAATGGCTCATAAAAAAGCAGGCGGTAGTACTAGAAATGGTAGGGATAGTGCTGGAAAAAGACTCGGTGTAAAAAAATTTGGGGGTGAATTAGTTTTACCTGGAAACATAATCATCAGGCAAAGAGGTACAAAATATCACCCAGGAAAAAACGTTGGCCTTGGAAAAGATTACACAATTTTTTCACTAAAGAAAGGTGTAGTTTCATTCAAAAAGAAATCATTAGGTAAATCATTCGTTGAAGTGTTAGAAAAAAAGTAATTCTTAAACTCTAAGGATCAGAAATGAAATTCCTTGATGAGGCAAAAATTTTTGTAAAGGCTGGTAACGGTGGCTCAGGTTGTGCCAGCTTTAGAAAAGAAAAATATATTGAATTTGGTGGTCCTGATGGAGGAAACGGTGGTAAAGGTGGTTACGTATACCTTAAGTCTAAATCGAATTTAAACACCTTGATAGATTTTAGATATAAGCAACATTTTAAAGCGTCTAATGGGAAAAATGGGTCCGGAAAAAATAAAACTGGGTCAGATGGCGAAGATTTAATTATAGATGTTCCTGTTGGAACCCAAATTCTAAGTCACGACAAAAAGGATATTTACAAAGATTTTTTAGAAAAAGAAGATCTTTTTCTTTTAGTAAGCGGAGGTTCTGGGGGAAGGGGGAATTTAAGCTTTAAATCTTCCACTAATCGCGCACCGAGAAGGTTTGAAAAAGGTTTGCCTGGAGATGAACAATGGGTATGGCTTAGATTAAAACTTATTGCAGATATAGGTTTGGTAGGATTACCAAATTCCGGAAAATCTTCTTTGTTATCCGTTTTATCAAATGCAACACCAAAAATAGGGAATTACCCTTTTACTACAAAGAAGCCTCAGCTAGGAGTTATTAGAAACATTAATAAAGAAAAAATATTAGCTGATCTTCCAGGTTTAGTCCAAGGAGCCTCAAAGGGTATAGGTTTAGGACTAAAATTTTTAGCTCATATAGAAAGGTGTCAAATATTATTACATGTCTGTGACATATCTGTTCAAAATGATGATAAATTTTTAGAAAACTATAAGACTATAAGATTAGAGCTAAAAAATTACGGGAAATCTGTGCGAGAAAAAAATGAGATTATTTTGTTATCCAAATCCGATTTAGTAAATAAAGAAACTATTTCAAATAAAATTAAAAAACTACAGAAGATAACATCATCAAAAATATTTTATGCATCAAGTAAAACTTTATTAGGCATTGAGGAATTAAAAAATTTTTTTCTTAAGGAAAAATTAGAATGAAAAAAACTCCTTCATTTTTAAACTCTAATAAACTAGTTATAAAAGTTGGATCATCATTGTTGATTAAAAATAATAAATTCAACACAGAATGGTTAAACTTTTTTATAGAAGACTTAAAATATTTGAAAAAAAATGGGGTTAAATTCATTTTGGTAGTTTCAGGTGCGGTGTCATTGGGTTCCAAATACTTAAAGATTAAGAAATCAAAATTAGCATTGAACCAAAAACAGGCATTCGCAGCTTGCGGTCAAGTGATTTTGATGAAAAATTTTATGAAATGTTTCCAACAAAAGAATTTTAAGGTCGCTCAAATCCTCTTAACATATTCTGATACCGAAGATAGAAAAAAAAGTCTTAATTCAAAAGAAACGATTAATACTTTAATAGAATCTAACGTAATTCCAATAATCAATGAGAATGATACAGTTGCAACTGAGGAATTAAAATTCGGCGATAATGATCGATTGGCAGCTAGAGTAGCACAAATTTTTGGAGCAAAGAATTTAATTCTATTAAGTGATGTCGATGGATTATATACCAAAAATCCTCAAAAAAATAAAAATGCCTGTTTCATCCCCTTTGTTAATGATATCGGCAATGATATTCAAAAAATGGCATCAAATGATACAAACTCTTTTGGCTCTGGTGGAATGCAGACTAAAATACAAGCCTCTGAAATTGCAACAAGCTTTGGATGCAATACATTAATTTGTTCAGGAATAAAAAAAAATCCTATAAAAAAATATTTAAAAAGCAAAAAAGGTACTTGGTTTATTTCAAAGAAAAATACAATTTCAAGTTTTAAGAGTTGGTTGGCAGGGACTATTAAAGTTTTAGGTTCTTTGACAATTGATAACGGTGCACACAAAGCGCTACTAAATGGAGCTAGTTTGTTGCCAAGCGGCATAAAAAAAATATCTGGAAAATTTTATCGAGGTGATATAATCGAAATTATTTTAATAAATGGAAATAAAATAGGAAAAGGAATAAGCTACTACGACGCAGAAGAAATTAGAAAAATTAAAGGAAAAAATTCTGCCGATATTTTTACTTTGCTTGGATACATGGGAAGGGAAGAGGTTATTCATAGAGATAACTTAAATTTAAATGATGCGTGAAAATGTTGATCAAAAACAAGTTCTTGAGATAGCAAAAAAAGCGAAAAATGCTTCGTATCATTTGTCATCTGTTGAAACTAGTGCAAAAAATAATATTCTTAATGATTCCGCAGAGGCTATTTTAAATAGGAAAGATAACTTAATATCTGAGAATCAAAGAGACATTGAATTAAATAAAGACAAATTAAACGATGCATTATTGGACAGACTAGTTTTAGATTCAAAAAGAATTGATGGTATATGTGAAGGTTTAATAGCAATATCAAAACTAGAAGATCCAGTTGGTAAAATAATAAGTTCATGGAGAAGACCCAACGGCCTAAAAATTGAAAAAGTTTCAATACCTCTTGGAGTTCTGGGTGTAATTTATGAGTCCAGACCGAATGTAGCAGCTGATGCAGCTGGATTATGTCTTAAATCAGGGAATGCTTTAATACTTAGAGGTGGAAGTGAAAGCTTTCTAACATCAAGTCTAATTATAAAAATTATTAATAAATCAATTAAAAAGTTTGGATTACCTGAAGGTACTTTGCAAAATATTCCTACAAAAGATAGAACGGCTGTTGGTTATTTATTAGGGATGTCAGATTATGTTGATGTAATTATACCACGCGGAGGCAAGTCCTTAATAGAAAGGGTAACTCAAGAGAGTAAAATACATGTAATAAAACATTTGGATGGTATTTGCCATACATACATTCATAGTTCTGCAAAAGAAGAACTGTGTGAAAAGATATCAGTTAACGCTAAAATGAGGAGGCCTGGGATTTGTGGTGCCACTGAAACCATTTTATGTGATAGTCAAATCATAGAATCTCATTTGCCACAACTAATTGTTTCTCTAAAAAAATTAGGTTGCGAAATAAGAGTAGATAAAAAAATCATTAATTTAGACGATTCATTAAAGTTAGCGACAGAAGATGATTGGAAGACTGAATACTTAGATAAAATTGTTTCAATTAAATCAGTTGATAATGGTGTAAAAGAAGCAGTCAGTCATATTAATAACTTTGGCTCGGGACATACTGACGCCATAATTTCGGAGGATGAGAAGTCTATCGACTATTTTTTAAGTAATGTTGATAGTGGAATTGTTATGCATAACACATCAACGCAATTTGCTGATGGCGGTGAATTTGGGATGGGTGCAGAAATAGGGATTTCCACTTCAAAAGTTCATGCAAGAGGTCCTGTAGGTGTTTCTCAGCTTACAAGCTTTAAATATAAAGTTCGCGGAACTGGACAAATAAGACCATAATTCAATTGAGAAAAAAAAAATATATTGGTATATTGGGAGGAACTTTTGATCCGCCACACATGGGTCACATATACATAAGTAGACAAGGATTAATAAAACTTAATCTTGACGAAATTTGGTGGATAGTCACAAAACAAAATCCCTTTAAAGAACCTAGTAAAAAAATTGAACTAAGATACAATTCAGTTTACAAATTATTAAAAAATAAAAAAATTAAACTTGTTAAAATACCAATAAAAGAAACATTTTATACAGTTAGCTCAATAAAATATTTAAAAAAAAAATATCCTCATTACGGATTTTTATGGATGATGGGGATAGACAATGTTGAAAAATTCCATTTATGGAAAGAATGGAGAAAAATTTTTTCTTCTATACCCATTGCAATTTTTGACAGGCCATTTTACTCTTTTACATTATATAAAAGTAAAGCTTTAAGTTTTTACAGAGGGAGGAG
>PARR01000047.1 GCA_002711625.1 Rickettsiales bacterium
ATCATATTTTTTAAGCTTTCTGTTTGCAAAAGCATACATGCTCCAACCATCAGCATCATCTTTTTCAGCCTTTACATATTTGCTTAGCGATTTCCTTGCCAGCTCGTATTGACCCTTGTAAAGGTATCTTTCAGCCTCTTTAAAAAGCTTCTCAGGATTTACCTTCTTTGATGGTGCAGAAGACAAATTAAATACACTTATTAATATTAAAACAATGGCAAGAATTTTTTTCATGAATTAAATTTAAGGGAAATTTTTGCCATCAGCAATGAGATTTGAATGATTTCACATTCTTGTAATATTCTTTCACTTTGAAAGAAAAATCGTTATTTTGTAAGAATGAAAAATTTTTTGATCTGTTTTCTTTTAGTGCTATTGGGATCATGCGCATCTATAACCTCATATCAGCTTCCAAGTAATTTTGAATTAATTGGAAATTCTGGGGGATTTATAAAAATAATTGCAAGAGCAGAAAGTTCTGGTTATTTGGTAAAAGAGTCTGGCATAGATTATGAGATTTTAGGTTTACCTTATGTGCTTGAGAGTAATGAGCAAGAAGTTTTAGGTTTGAATGTATCAATTAAAGCAATCGACTATGGAGAATCAAGGATAACTATTGAAAATAATGCATTGGTCAATTTAAATATTGCTGACCAAAAAAGGGCGAGTTCTGAGGCTTTAAAAGTAAGACAAATCGTTAAAAATAAATCACCGCAAAGAGATTTTAATTTTGATTTTGTTACACCAGTGAAAAATTTTATAACTTCTGGTTACGGTAAAAAAAGATTTATAAACGGTTCTCCAAGAGCACCGCACCTTGCGCTTGATATTGATGGGTTTGAGGGCGATCCTGTTGTTGCTCCTAAGCCTGGAAAAGTAGTACTAGCAGAAGAGCATTTTTATAGTGGGAAATTTATGATTCTTGATCACGGTGGAGGATTATTTACATCGTACAGCCATCTTAGTGCGATGGCAGTAGATCTTGGCTCTGAGGTAAATACAGGAGATCTTATTGGCAGTATTGGGTCAACTGGAAGAGTTACCGGACCACATTTGCATTGGGTTGTTTATCTCAACGGCAATAGAATTAATCCTGAGTTACTTGTTAATTTAGAGTCTTACTAGGATTGGAGAAAATACCGTTGCCATTCTTCGTTTTCTAATTTGTAGCATTCCCGGTAATTCAATCTTTCTTCATTGGCCTCCCAAAATTCAAAAAAGGCAATTTTAATTTGATAACCACCCCAATCTGGAGGTCTGTTTTGCTGTATCTCTCCTGAACTAATAGCTTCTTTCACTTGTTCAAATTTTGCTTGTAAGATTTCATATGATTCTATTGGTTTTGATTGATCTGAGGCAATTGCTGCAGCATTTTTTCCGATTTCCCTGCTGTTAAAATGTTTATCGGAAAAATTTTCACTGCACTTTGAAATGATTCCTTCCAGTCTGACTTGAACATCCGTACTGGGCCACCAAAAATTAACTGCAACGTTCTCATTGTTCTTAAAATCATTAGCCTTATTACTGGTGTAGTTTGAAAAGAAAATAATACTGTCTTCAAAAAGATATTTAAAATTTACGTATCTTGAATGTGGTTTGTATTCTTGATCCACAGAAGTGATACAGCCTGCTTCGACATGAGGCTGGCCTGCAGACTCGGCAGCCAGATAATACTCTTGGAAGATAAGAAAGGGTTTTTTTGTATCGAGATTTTTAAATTGCATTTTTCCAATAAGTATAGGAGTTTTTTATTATAATTCTATTGTGCAAGAAAGTTTTTACAGTGCTATTGATAATGAGATAACAAAACTCAAAGCAAAGGGTTTGTATAAATCTGAAAAAAATATTGCGTCTCCACAAAGAACAGAAGTGACGCTTGATAATCAAGCTAATTTGTTAAATTTCTGTGCCAATGATTATTTAGGTCTTGCAAGCAATAAAGAGATTATTGAAACTGCATCTGCAAGCCTTGATGAAAAAGGATTTGGTATGGCTTCAGTTCGATTTATTTGTGGAACAAATAGTCTTCACAGAGAACTTGAAAAAAGACTTAGTGATTTCCTTGGTTATGAAGACTGTATTCTTTATGTAGCTTGTTTTGATGCCAACGGCGGACTATTTGAACCTTTATTTGGAGCTGAAGATGCGATCATTAGTGATGCTTTAAATCATGCCTCACTCATTGACGGAATTAGGCTGTGCAAAGCAAAAAGATTTAGGTATAACCATAGCGATATGGCAGATTTAGAGTTACAACTGCAGCGGGCAGACGAGCAAAGTGCAAAAAATAAAATTATTGTGAGTGATGGAGTTTTCTCTATGGATGGAACTTATGCAAAGCTTGATAAAATAACTGATCTAGCTGAAAAATATAATGCACTTGTCATGCTTGACGATTGTCATGCTACAGGTTTTGTTGGGCAAGGTGGAAAGGGAACTGCAGAGCATTTTGATTTGCTCGGAAAAGTTGACATTCTAACTGGAACACTAGGAAAAGCCTTAGGTGGTGCTTCTGGAGGTTTTACATGTGCTCGAAAAAATGTCGTTGAATTACTTAAACAAAAATCTAGGCCTTATCTTTTTTCAAATGCACTTTCACCATCAATTGTTGCAGCCAGTTTAAAAGCGCTAGAAATTGTTGAGCAAGAACCTGATAGGAGAAAGAGAATTTTCGAGAATGCCCGATATTTTAGAGATAAGATGACGGCGCTTGGATTTAACTTAAAAGGAGATGAGCATCCTATAATCCCAGTGATGTTAGGAGATGCAAATTTAGCACAAAAATTTTCTAAAAGATTGACAGAGGAGGGCATTTTCGCAGTTGGTTTCTTTTTCCCTGTCGTTCCTGAGGGCCAAGCTCGTATAAGATTACAAATAAATAGTGAACATACCAAAGAGCAACTAGATTTCGCTTTAAAATCTTTTGAAAAAATAGGTAAAGAATTGAATATATTATGAAAGCACTGGTCAAAGAAAAACCTACTATTGGCTTGACGTTAATGGATGTTGATATTCCTTCTTATCAGGATAATGAAATCTTAATAAAGGTAAAAAGAACTGCAATCTGTGGTACAGATCTGCATATTTGGAATTGGGATGCTTGGGCTCAAAAAACAATTAAAACACCAATGACAATTGGCCATGAGTTCATGGGTGAAGTTGCTGAAGTTGGAAAAAATGTAAAAGATTTTAAGATTGGCCAGAGAGTTTCAGTAGAATCGCATATTGCTGGAACAAAAAGTCGAAATGCACGAGCAGGAAAGTTACATCTTGATCCTGATACAATTAATCTTGGAGTTGACCGTGATGGTGCTTTTGCTGAGTACGTTGTTGTGCCAGAAAAAAATGTAGTGCCTCTGCCAGACTCTGTTGAAGATAATCTCGCATCGATTCTAGACCCATTTGGGAATGCAGTTCATTCAACGCTATCTTTTGATCTCGTAGGAGAAGATGTATTAATTACTGGTGCTGGCCCAATTGGCATAATGTCTGCAGCAATTGCAGAACATGTCGGAGCAAAAAAAGTTCTTCTAACAGATATTAATCAAAAACGTTTGGAATTAGCAGCAAAGGTTTGTGATGTTGAAACTCTTGATGTTTCCACTATGCCAATAAAACAAAAAATGACAGCAATGGGCCTGAAAGAGGGTTTTGATGTTGGTCTAGAGATGTCGGGATCAGAGCAAGCGCTTCGAGATATGGTTGATTGTATGATTATGGGCGGTGATATCGCTCTTTTAGGTTTGCCGAGCGATGAAATAAAAGTCGATTTATCCCAAATTATATTCAAAGCACTAAATATAAAAGCTATTTACGGAAGAGAAATTTATGAGACCTGGTACAAGGCCATTGCTTTAATTGAATCGGGATTGGATATATCAAAAATAATTACCCACACCCTTTCTTATAAAGATTTTCAAGAAGGGTTTGACTTACTTAACGCAGGAAAAGCTGGCAAAGTTGTTCTTAATTGGGACTAGCTTCGGTTAGACCGAAGACTAAGTTTTGAATTCTTTGTACAGGAGGACATTTATCTGTAGAAGTATTTGGACAATTAAATTTATCCTTTTGTGACATAGTCGCAGGCATATTTATCCCGCCACTTTCATCACTCGCAGGCGCTTCCTCTTCTGCCCCCGCAAAGGCCTCACCAATAGCCTTAAGCCATGAAAAAGGAAGCCATAGAACATAATCAAGTGGACCAAAACTAATAACATACCCATTGTCTTTGTTGTGTGAGTATTTTGTAAATTTGACTACCACAAGTTCATCTTCTGGTATTACAAAAAGGTATTGCCCATTAAATCCCTCCATACAAAGTAACTTTTTATCCTTTGTCATCTTCCTCACTGCCCAATGCATACCATAATATTCTCCCTCACCCTTAGAAATTGGTTGAGTTGAATTACGAATATAGTTCGCATCTATAAGTTGCTCGCCATTCCAGTTCCCATCTTGAGCTATTAACTCTCCAAACTTAACAAAGTCCCTTGGCGTCATATCAATACCATGAAAAGTAACATCTCTTAAAGTATGATCTTGCCAGAGCCCATAATCACTCACACCGATAGGATTAAAAATCTCATTTATTAAAACATCATGAGGTGATGCATCAAATATCTGCTGAATAATAGGCCCTAGAAGTGCTGTATTAACATTATTATATTTGTAAATTTCACCAGGCTGATTTTCTAACTCAACACTCATAGCAAAGGCAAGATTATCTCGTGAAAGAAACATTTCTTCATTCCAAGATTCAGTTCTGTACAAACCAGATTTCATTTCCAATAGATTTCTAATTGATATGTCTCCCCTGTCGTCGTTTTCCCAAGATGGAAAGAATTTTCTTATAGGTTGATCAAGATCGTCAATTAAACCTTTTTTTATGGCTACACCAAATAAAGATGCATAGAGCGCTTTTGCAATTGATTGTGAGGTAACAAAGTCTTTGAAGTTCTTACCCTCTCCATAATTTTCTAACACTATTTCTCCTCTGTGAGAAACAATCAATGCTTGGGTTGCGGGATCCCCCATTATGATTTCATTAAGTTGAGCTAATGTTGCTTTATTGATATCCTGCCCCGACAAAAACGCGGCGAATAGAACAATGTATACAAATTTACTTTTCAACATTCTCTAGGCTTGCCATAACTTCAACAATGTCCACATAGTTCTCATAAAACTCTTTGGATTCTCCGTTAGAGAGTGTGTAGGGTGTCTGAACACTACCATCTTCGAAGTCAATCAAACCAATGTCATAAAGGAATCTTGATACTCCTAAAGCTGCATTTACACTCCCCAAAAACTTTAAAAAACGCAGAGGCCCAAACTTTTGAACATCACCACCACTTGGATAATATTTAGTAATTCTTGTAAAAATAATATCCCTCTCTTTGTCTATAAAAACAAATTGTCCAAATTTACCACTTGTATTATAAATTTTGGCTTCATCATCATACTTTGAAACCCACCACTGTAAACTATACCCCCTGGTATCACTGTTCACCCAGCCCATGCTTGGTGTGCTACCCCAATATAATTGCAGAGACTGATCAACATAGTCTTGTGAAATAACCTGTTCCCCATTCCAATTTCCATTCCTTGAGAAAAGTAATCCAAATTTTGAATAATCTCTTGCTGACATATCTAGACAACAATAAGTTAATGTATTTCCAGCACTGTCTTCCCAGGCCGTATAATTTTGAATGCCAATTTTTGAGAAAATTCTTTCGTCAATTAGCTCTTTTGCAGTTTTTCCAGTCGCACTTTTGAGTATTTCTCCCATCAGCATCGAGTTTACATTGTTGTACTGAAATTTCTCTCCAGCAGTGCTTTCAACCTCTACATCAAGTGCATATTTCAGGTGATCTTCTTCAAAAAACATCATTTCATGTTCATGGCTGGGAAACTCAAGCCCACTAGTCATATTGAGTATTTGTCTTATTGTGATATCTTTTTTTGACTGGTCATTAAAAGAGTCGACATAATGAGCAACGTGGTCATCTAAACTTTTAATTTCACCCTTATCCAGTGAAATGCCTATAAGTGCTGCATAAAAACTCTTTGCAGTAGACCAAGAGGTTCCAAAAGAATCTTTATCAAAACCATTAGCATATTGCTCTTCAACTATATAGCCGTCCTTAATCAGGACTGCACTCATTGTTGCCTGGTCTTCAAAAGTCATTTGAAATAGTTTGTTAACAGCTTCTTGATTCAGTTTAACTTCTTCAGCTTCTCTGGTTTCCCAAACCTCGCTAGGATAGTATTTTTCTGCGAAAAGAGATCCGGCAAAGAGGATTAAATAAAACAATCTCATAATAATCTAAATTTAGTGATACTGATACAATACTACTATATGAATTTTAGTTCCATTTTCAATCTTAATAACCGCGTTGTTTTTTCACCCAAAAACACTATAAATAAGGCTACAGAAAAGATATCTAAAAAACCAGTATGACTACAATTTGCTCAGCAAAAGAACTAAGTTACTCCATAGACGGAAAACAAATTCTCAACAGCCAATCCTTTATACTTAAAGATGGTGATTTCTTTGAAATTCGAGGTAAAAATGGCTCTGGTAAATCCACACTTTTAAAAATCCTCTGCAGAGTTATTGATAATTCATCGCTACAAACTACAAAAGACTTCAAAAAAAACCTTTCATTTCTCGGACACAAAAATGCTTTTGTAGAAGAACTAACAATGCAAGAAAATTTTAATCTTGATAACTTAAAATGCGACATTAGCCTCGCAAAATTACTAAATATACAAAACTTAATTGATGAATATTGTTTGAATTTGTCTTTTGGGGAGAAAAGAAAATTTGCAATTATGAGGGTATTTCAATCGAATAAGAAATATTGGATTTTGGATGAACCATTTGCATCTCTTGATAAGGATTCATGCGATGCTATTAACCAGAAATTTATTTCGCATATAAAAACAGGAGGCCTTGTTGTGATTACAAATAATCAGGACAGTGTAGCTGCAACAAGAAAATTAAATTTATGAAAAGCCTCTCGAAAAGTGTGAAGCGTGAGTTCCTATACCACCTGAAGCTTCCTAAGAATATTTATTTACCTCTCTCAGTGTTTGCGGTTTTGTTTGCTATTTTTATTGTGCTCGAATTAGGGGAATTATTCATATTTGCAAACGTTTTAATAGCAACTACTCTTACAATTTTAATTGTATCTGAAAGCGCTTTCCAAGATGATTATAGGACTGGGATCCTAGAGAAAAGGGTATCTGAATCCAACGACCTATTGTCTTATATTCTAAGTAAGCACTTGGCACAAATTTTTTTGATTTTTCTTCCAATGTGTTTGCTATCGATGCTTTTCACAGCTGAGATTAGTTGGCCGTATTTTTTTGCTTACATGATCATGGCCATGACCTTAAATAATTTTTTCCAGCTAGGAAGTGCAATTTCTTTAAAAAAAAATAATGCTCTTAATGCCTTGATAATGCTACCACTACTTATTCCTTACATAATTTTAATTAAAGATGTCTTTGAAATGTATTCACTAGCGAATTTTTATTTTTTACTAGCATATTTTATTTTTTCAGATGTCTTTTGTAACTATCTAACAATTAAAATTTTAAGGATTCAGGTGAAGTAATGTATAAGTATGTTGCAAAGTATTTGATTTTAGACAAAGTTTATAACTTCTGCAGATTCACTAGTGGTGCAGCTTTTATATCTGGTGTAGTACTTTTGCTACCTTTGATCTATTTGGCTTTATTCCAACTACCTCCAGATTTCCAACAAGGCGAATCTTTTAGAATAATTTTTGTTCATGTTCCATCTGCAATTATTTCTGAACTTGTCTATTTGTTTCTAGCAATGTGTGGTTTTGTTTACTTAGTTTGGAGGACAAAAATTTCGGTAATTTTATTGAATGCAGCAATTGTAGTTGGTTTGATATTTACTGCACTTGTATTGATAACAGGTTCTTTCTGGGGAAAGCCTACATGGGGAACTTTCTGGGTTTGGGATGCCAGAATTACATCAACTTTCATTCTGTTCTTACAGTATATTGGTCTACTTGTTTTAAGGTCTTCGTTTAACTCTTATCAGACTGCAGATCAAATTATGAGTATTTTTTCTGTTTTAGGCGCAATAAACATACCGATTATTAAGTTCTCAGTTGAATGGTGGAATACCCTTCATCAAGGAGCGAGCATCACAACTTCAGGCACCTCTATAGATTCAGAATACCTTTACTTGTTGCCCATGATGCTATTTTCTTTTCTGCTTTTGGCGTACGGTATATTTGCTAATAATATACAGTCAGAAATTCTTAAACGTGAAAGAGGATCAAAAAGACTCAGGGAGATATTAGATGAATGACTTAATGCTGGTAAATGCTTCTTATATAATTGTTGTTATCACAATTCTTCTCACCTACTTTATTGCTGTGCAACAAAAAAAAAGTGAACTAGAAAAATTTCTTAGAAAATATGATACGAGAAAATAGAAGAAGAAGAATTTATACAATAGTTACTTTTGCCTTGGCTTTAGTGTTCATAATATTTTTTATTTTGAAAGCGCTTCAAGAGAATATAGATTTTTATTTAACACCGTCCCAAGTACAATCTGGAGACTTCAATACTGAAAGAAAATTTCGTCTTGGTGGAATGGTAAAAGAAAACTCTTTTAAGAATCTTCAAAACTTAGAAGTTTTATTTACAATTACGGATTTTGAAAATGAAATGGTAGTTTCTTATGAGGGGATTTTGCCGAATCTTTTTAAAGAGAATAGTGGTGTCGTTGCTCGTGGTTACCTCGATCGCAATAAAAATATTTTTGTGGCAGAAGAGTTGTTAGCGAAACATGATGAGAACTATATGCCCATAGAGATAAATGATGGAAACAATTAATTTAGATTTTTTTGGTAATGCTCTTTTAACATGTTCATTACTGGGGGCATTTTATATTCTTATATCAAGCTTTAGACATAACTTAATTCAGTCCTTCAAAAATACTTCATTTGTAATATTTTTTGGATTATTTTCAGCCTGCTGCTATCTGAGTTATCAATTTGTTACTGATAATTTTTCTTACCTCTACGTTGCATCGAATTCAAACCTTTTGCTTCCAACATTTTATAAAGTTTCAGCCCTATGGTCAGCGCATGAAGGCTCATTTTTACTGATGATTATGCTACTAGCTCTTGCAAACTACATTAATAATTTTGTTCTTGAGCCTTCTAGAAATTTGGTAATTTCTAATCAGGCTGTCTCTAGTATTGTGATTTTATATTTGGTTTTTTTAATAACGTCATCCAATCCCTTTTATCTGTTAAATCCAGCACCACTTAATGGCGCAGATTTAAATCCTCTTTTACAAGATCCCTTGCTTGTAATTCACCCACCATTAATTTTTACCGGTTATGTGTTTTATGCTGTTACTTTTAGTTTTGTTTTGTCTGCATTGATTAACGGCTTTACAAAAGATATTTTCAATACTCTAAAAATTTGGGCAGGAGTATCATGGTTCACACTTACCATGGGAATTTTCCTTGGTTCTATCTGGGCATATTATGAGCTTGGTTGGGGAGGGTATTGGTTTTGGGATCCAGTAGAAAATGTATCGCTAATGCCTTGGATTGCAGGTACTGCATTTACACATTCTTTGATATTTAGCAGAGAAAAAACATTAGAAATATGGATGGTTTTTCTAGGAATTATCACTTTTTTACTTTCTATCTTTGGCTCTTTTGTTGTGCGGTCTGGCATTCTTAATAGTGTACATACTTTTGCAGCAGACCCCACTAGAGGAATTTTTCTGCTTGGCATATTCGCAATTTTCACTGTGCTTTCTTTTTACATCTTTTTTACAAGATCGAATCTTGTGAAGACATCATGGCCGAAATTTATGTCAAAAAATTACCTTGTTTTGCTTAACAATATAATTTTAATGTCAATTTTATTCATCATACTTATAGGAACCTTGTACCCAATAATTTTAGAGGCTTTTACAGGTAATAAGCTAAGCATAGGCCCTTCTTATTTTTCAAATCTCATTTCTCCATTGGTGATTGCTCTTTTATTAATTTTCACTATGGAACAATTTCTAAAGCAAGGATTTCGTAAGTTAATTGCTTTTGTCGCCTTGATAATTATTTTTGGTTTCATTGTGCAACAATTTATTTTGAAAGATGTTTACACTTACTTGGTAATATCAGGCATAATTTTGCTTGCGTTAATAACTCGAGCATTTATTGAACTACTTAAAACAAAGTCCATTAAAATGCCCCATAAAGTCCTTGGCCATTTATCAGTGGTGATTTTAACTTTTGCAGTAATTTTTAATCATAATTTTTCACAGAACCTAGATTTAAGGATTTCTCCTGGCGAAAATATTAGTGCTATAGGGACAAACTTAAAGTTTGATTCGATTGATGTTGTTGCTGAGAGTAATTTCGATGGTGTTAAGGCTTTATTTTTTGTAAATGATGTTTTCGATCTTGCGCCTGAGAAAAGAATTTATAAGATTGGTGGACAAATTACTTCCGAAACTTCAATTCAGTCAACATTATTTCATGATTATCTAATAGTTCTTGGTGATCGTTTTCCTGATGGATCTTGGTCTGTATCCTTCTCAAGAAAAAGTGGAATGATATGGATTTGGATNTCATCATTACTTTTGATGATCTCCATTTTTTATGGAACAATTCGTAGGATATGATGGAGAGGCTTTTTAAAACAATTTTTCTGGTAATNTTTTCACTNTTGATTATATCNATGATTGTTGTTTTGAATACTCCTAAAACAGNCTCAATTNAAACACAGGATGGAAAAACTTTTCCAGACACTACAAATCTTAGACAATTAAANGGGGAGCTAATAAATCCATTTGAATTTGNTAAAGGAAAAATTCTTGTAAATATCTGGGCCAGCTGGTGTATCACTTGTCTTGTAGAGCATCCATTTTTNGAGAAAATATCTGAAAAATATCCAGATCTTAAGCTTGTAGGNATTAATTACAAAGACACAATAAGCAAAGCAAATAACTATCTGGAAAAAAATGGTGATCCATTTGTGTATTCTATTTTTGATAATACTGGTTCGTTTNCACTTAAGCTNGGTGTCACAGGAGCACCTGAAACATTTCTAATTATTGATGGAATAATTGTTGAGCATAGAATTGGTGAGGTNAATCAAGTAATTTGGGAACAGGATTTTGAAATATTTTTTTAGTCTTATTTTGCTNCTTACNCTCATATGCCANACCTCTCAGCTATATGAGGGGCTATCAGATGANCAGCTTGAAAGATTAGAGCATNTATCTGAAAACATNAGATGCCCNAAGTGTTCATATGGCAACATAAANAGCTCGAATGCACAAATTTCNAAAGATCTAAAGGAAGAAATAGCNCAACTAATTATTGAGGGTTATAAGGACGATGATATTTTTGAAATTATGGAAGATCGCTATGGAAATTACATAAATTTGCAGACTAAACCGAAAGATAATCTNGTGCTTTATTTATTGCCCCTAGCAATATTAGTTATATCCATATTATTTGTAACAATTTATACTATCAAAAAACCCAAATGAGACTTAAAAGTTTAAAACTCGCAGGATTTAAAAGTTTCGTTGATCCAATTCAAGTTGATTTNCCAGGNATTATGTGCGGNATTGTNGGNCCTAATGGATGCGGAAAGTCAAATATTATCGATGCTGTGAAATGGGTGAAGGGAGAACTGTCGGCAAAAAGTTTGAGAAGTGANAGCTTGCAGGATGTCATNTTTAACGGCTCAGANAANAGAAAACCGGTAAGTCATTGTTCAGTAGAATTAATCTTCGATAACTCAGAAAACTTTCTCGGTGGTGAGTATCTTAAATTNGANGAAGTAAGTGTNAAAAGAGAGATGGGCCGTGACGGGCAGTCCAACTATTTTATAAACAATGCTTCAGCAAGAAGACGAGACGTTCAGGATTTGTTTCTGGGGACGGGACTAGGCTCAAATAGTTACGCAATAATTGAACAGGGTATTATTTCGAGTATGGTCGGAGCCAAACCAGAAGAGCTNAGAAGTTATGTTGAGGAAGCAGCAGGTATTACAAAATATAAGGAAAGGAAAAGAGAAACAGAATCAAGAATGAGNAGAACAGCAGAAAATATCTCAAGGCTCAAAGATCTTGAGGACGAAGTAAAAAGATCAATTCGTCGCCTAAATGCTGAAGCAAATCTTGCCACTAAATANAAGAAACTCAGAGATGAGGAACAACAATATCAAAAATATATNATTCGCTCNGAGCTTGACGAATTATTACAAAGAAAAAAATTATCTGAAAAAGAAAATAAAGATATAAGNTCTGAAATAGAAAAACTTGAAGGCAACAANCTAGCAGTAATTTCAAAAAGAGATGTTGCAAAAGTTAAGCTTTTAGAAGGATTAAAATCTCTAGAGGATCAACAAAGAGCTTTTTTTGAGACAGGTGCAAAAATATCAATGATTGAGGAAAAAGGAAAATCATATAANCAGCGNCTTGAGAGGCTTGATCAGGAGAAAAATGATGTTGAAATAAGTTTGTCTGAATTAAGAAATCCAAAAAAATCAGAAGAAGATGCATCAGATNGTCTAACTGAGGAGGCAAATAAATTTGCAACNAGCGCAATTTCTAGATTGNNTTTAAGTCTNTCGGAAGAANAAACNTTGGGTGTTCACAAGGAATTATGTGCAGCATTTGTACGAGGTTATGATTTGGCTNAAGNTGAACCTGCTGTTGAGAAGCAAACTCTNGTAAATTTTTCGAAACAATTTTCAGACAGATTGAGTGCAATTGATGAGGAAAAACAAATTATAAAAACTGAACAAACATCAGAGGAGAGTGGACTTTCTGTGCTTGTAAAAAAACGAAAAGANCTAGAACTTATTGTTATGGAGCTTCGATCAACNCAAGATAAAGCAAACGANGAGNTAAGAAATTTTGAAGCAGAAATTTCAAAGCTAGAGACTCAGAAAGAATCAATTGTTTCAGAGCGTAATGAAATGGAANTAAACAAAAGAAGCTTAGAGATAGAAATTAGAGAAAAAGAAAGCAGATTAANTGCTTTTGAAGANACNAAGGATATTGAAAAANATAAAGATGAGGTGGTTGAGGCTTTAGATANNATCCAAAAAAGAATAATGGGTTTGGGTCCTATCAACTTTGCTGCGCCTGAAACATTAGACGCAGANAAAAAGAGAAAAGAAGTTCTTTCCNANCAGNTTGAGGAGTTAGAAACATCNCTTGATAAGCTAAATGAAGCAATTAAAAAGATNGATTCAGAATCAAANAAATCCTTCAATGATTGCTTAATTGCAGTCAATAAATATTTGGAAGAAATTTTTCCTAAATTATTTGGCGGAGGTTTTTCAACACTNAAGAAACTAGATGATTCAGANGAATCTGGACTGATCCTAATGGCTCGACTNCCAGGNAAGAAAAATACAAAATTATCGCAGCTCTCNGGCGGTGAAAAAGCACTCACNGCACTTGCACTTGTATTTTCTCTATTNTCAATAAACCCAGCACCATTTTGTTTATTAGACGAGGTGGATGCTCCTTTAGACGATGAGAATACTCAACGNTTNATTAACTTAGTGCTCGAGATGTCTACNAAAGTTCAGTTTATTTTNGTGACTCANAATAAGATTTCAATGGAAAANAGCTCCCATCTNCTTGGAGTAACAATGCGAGACCTTGGAGTTTCAAAAGTTGTTTCAGTTGACGTCGAGCAAGCAATGGAGCTAGCTCAANCTTGAACCCTCTATATCTTTACATTCTATATTCAGTTTTAGCNTTAGNGTTTCTCATTTTGATTGGTGTGAGAATTAAAAAAGTCTACTTNCCAAAAAATAAAATAAAAATTTCAAATGACTTAAAGGGAANATCGCANAATTCTGATAAACNTCTTAGTGAAGAGATTGTGAATGCTGTTAGGGCACCAAAACAAGGGGAATTTGCTTTGAGTGATCCCAATGAAAATAAATATATTTCAATTCATCTCGCATCNAAAATNGAAGATAAACCANNCTTGCAACTACTTAAAACAAAAATCATGGCTAGCGGATTGAAGTACCATGATGGTTTCTTTGAACANAATGTNANNAGCACCTTTGGAGGTTTTCTGGTTATNAATGGAGAGGAACCTGGNATATTTTCTGAGGAAAAAGAAATTTCACTTGTCACTATAGTTCTTCATNTAAAAGGACAAAAAAATGTNTTAAAAACATTTGAACAAATGTTGGATTTAGCAAGAAATNTAAGCACTAGTTTTGATATGAAATTACTAGATGATCAATTCAATTCAATTTCGGATCAAACAATTAAGAATTATCAAGATCAAGCAACTGAAATAGATATCAAAATGAACTCTTATGTCAGTTAGCGATGAAATAAAAAATTTAAGGCTCTTAGTAGAAAAGCATAACAAGCTCTACCATCAAGACGATGCTCCAGAAATTTCAGACGAAGAGTTTGATGCTCTTTATCAGAGACTTCAGCTGCTTGAAAAACATAAGGACAACAGAGATACAACATCTCCAACTTCGAAGGTTGGAAGTAAACCAAAGCGAGCTTTTGAAAAGCACAGCCATTTAAAACCTATGCTCTCTCTTAATAATGTTTTTAACGAAGAAGAATTTTTAAAGTTCGATGAACGTGTTACCAAGTGGACTGGTCATCCCTTAACTGAATATTCTGTTGAACCAAAATTTGATGGACTTGGTATCTCCNTATCATATGAAGATGGGGTTTTAAAAAAAGCAGTCACAAGAGGAGATGGACAGACAGGAGAAGTGGTAACAGAAAACGTTTTGTCAATAAAAAAAATTCCTACTACCCTTAAANATAATCCACCCAAACTTCTAGAGATAAGAGGGGAAATTTTCTTTAGGCTTAATGATTTCCAAAAGTTGAATAAAATAATAAAAAATTCAGGGGGAAAAGCTTTTGTAAGCCCCAGGAATGCTGCTGCAGGAACCATGAGAAATCTTGATCCTGAAATAGTTAAAGATAGACCTTTAGATGTATTTTTTTATGGTGTAGGTGGACAATCCGAGGATTTTTCCTGTAAGTCGCAAANTGAATTTATTGAATTCTTACANAAAAATAANCTNCCAGTTAATGACAAANTCCAGTTCGGNGTGGCATCNTCAATTNNTAATGCTGTTAANGCTGTTTTGGACTCAAGAAATGATTTGGATTATGAGATTGATGGAGCAGTTGTAAAGGTCAATGATTTTGCAAAACAAGAAAAGTTAGGAGCGGTTTCTAAAGCACCTCGATGGGCAGTTGCTTGGAAGTTCCCCTCATCGGAAAAATTTACCAAAGTAAATGAAGTCCTATTTTCCGTTGGCAGGACAGGAGTTGTTACGCCTTTTGCGCAGATTGAACCTGTTTTGCTGGCAGGTGCAAATATTTCAAATGTTTCTCTGCATAATATGGACGAGCTAAACAGGCTTGATATTAAGGTAAATGATACTGTTTTAGTCAAACGAGCAGGTGACGTAATTCCCCAAATTACTAAAGTGAATGTTGATGTAAGAAATGGATCAGAAAAAAATGTAAATGTCCCAAATCATTGCCCTTCGTGTGGCAATGCCTTGAAAACTGAAGGCCCTTTTTTGAGATGCGACAATGGAATGAAATGTCCGAAACAACTTTTTGGATTTTTTGAACATTTTGTTTCACGAAAAGCTATGAACATTGAGGGCTTGGGCTACAAGATTAATAAGCACTTAATAAATTTAGGTTATGTAAAGGAAGCAGCTGACTTGTTCAAGCTGAGAAAATATGAGGCTGAATTGAAAACCTTGGAGGGCTTTGGTGAAAAATCTATCGACAATCTTTTTGAAAGTATTGAAGCATCAAAAGCACCCTCTCTAGAAATGTTTATTAATTCTTTAGGCATTCCTGAAGTAGGAGAGACAACTGCATCAGCACTTGCAAGATTTTTTAAAACTTTTGACAAATTGAAGAAAGCCACATATGAAGATCTCATGCAGATGGATAACATTGGTGGTGTTGTTGCAAAAAATATAGTTGATTTCTTTATGCGGGATCCAGTTGGTGTTAAAGCATTACAAGAAGTCCTGGAAATTAAGAATTATGAGGTTGCTGCAGATGCACACCTTGATAATTTAAAAATAGTCATCACAGGGTCGTTTGAGGAATTTAGCCGGGATGAACTCAAACAAATAATCAAAAACAAAGGTGGCGTGCCGTCAGCTAGCATGAGTTCAAAGACAGATTATTTAATTTTAGGCGAGAATCCAGGGTCAAAACTTAAAAAAGCGCAGGAATTTGGCGTAGAATTAATTACAGAAGAGAAGCTTAAAGATTTTTTGAAGATATGAAAATAAAGGTTTTTTTACTATCACTTTTTTTAGCCATAAATTGCGAGGCTAAAATTCCTTCCAACCAAGACGATATTTGTTTGATGCTTGATGAAAACCCGAGATGGGAAAAGCCCCTTGTTACCACCTATGAAAAATGGGGTGCTGAGCCAGGCACTGTGATGGCAATAAT